>JBILNT010000289.1:0-2623 GCA_044374875.1 Rubrivivax sp. | reverse complement strand
AACAAGCTCGTGACCTACAAGCACGTGGCCATGGTCATGGCCAGCGCCCAGCGCCTGGGCGTGACCAAGATCGGCATCGTCGGCAACGAACAGTTCCTGAATTGCCCCCCCCCCGGAAGCGCCTTCGGCGCCTCCCCCCAGGGGGCGCCGCCAGCGGACCGGCAGAGCCGGTTCCGCGGCGACCGCTTGATCCTCGCTGAGCGCGGCCGCGCAGGCCGACGACGGCGTCTCGTACAACCCTGCTGAGCAGTCACGATGAAGACCCTTCGCTCCCTCACCCTCGCCCTGGCCCTGGCGGCGGCCTTCGGTACGGTCCAGGCGCAGGGGCTGCGCCCCGAGGTGGGAAAGCCCTTGCAGCAGGCCGGCGAGTTGCTCAAGGCCGGCAAGGCGCGCGAGGCCCTGACGAAGGTGCGCGAGGCCGAGTCCGTGCCCGGCCGGACGGCTGCCGAGCAGCTCACGATCGACCGCATGAAGGCGGCGGCGGCGCAGCGCGCGGGCGACTTCCCGACCGCGATCCAGGCGCTCGAGTCGCTGCACCCGAAGGTCGGCGCGGCCGAACAGGCACAGATCGCCGAGCAGATCGCCTCGGCCTACGCCCAGAGCCGCAACAACGCCAAGGCCACCGAGTGGATGAACAAGGCGATCGCCGCCGGCAACAACAGCCTGACGATCAAGCAGTTGCAGGGCTACCTGCTGTCGGCCAGCGGTGACCACGCGGCGATCGCACGCGACGCCGCGGCGGCGGTGAGCGCCGCCGAGCAAGCCGGTCGCAAGCCCGAGGAAGCCGACCTGCTGAGGCTGCAGGATGCCCAGGGCCGCACGGGCAATGCCGCCGGGCAGGTCGCCACGCTGGAGAAGCTGGTCGCGAACTACCCGAAGAAGGACTACTGGAACGCCTACCTGGGACGCCTGCCCAGGAAGCCGGGCTTCGCTGACCGCTTCGCGCTCGACGTGCTGCGCCTGAAGCTGCAGGCCGGGCTGATCACCAAGGCCGAGGAGTTCATGGAACTGGCCCAGCTGGCGCTGCAGGCAGGGCTGCCGGCGGAGGGGCGGCGCATCGTCGAGCAGGGCTACAAGGCCGGCGCCCTGGGCACCGGACCGGAAGCGGCACGACACCAGCGCCTACGCGACCTGGCCACCAGGCAGGAGGCCGAGGCGCGTGCCGGCCTGGCCGCGCAGGCCCAGGCTGCGGCAACGGCCCCGAACGGCGAGGAACTGGTCAAGGTGGGCGTCATCAGCGTGTCGCTGGGCGAGGTCGACGCTGGCATCGATCTCATCCAGAAGGGCATTGCCAAGGGTGGCCTCAAGCGTCCCGAAGACGCGAAGCTGCGCCTGGGCGTGGCACAGCAGCAGTCCGCCAAGGCCAGGGGCGGGGCGGCGCAGACGCTGCGCTCGGTCAAGGGTACGGACGGCGTGGCGGAGATTGCTCGCGCGTGGCTGATCGTCGGCAGCGGCGGCTGAGCGCCGCCCAGGCGCCCGGCGCGGCGGCAACCACCGACGCTGCGCTCGACTCGGAGAGCCGCGCCAGCGACAGCGACCACATGGCCCTGCGCCTGTGGCTGCGGCTGCTGGCCTGCACGAACAGCGTCGAGGCACCGCTGAGGCGCCGGCTGCGCGATCAGTTCGACAACTCGCTGCCGCGCTTCGACCTGATGGCGCAGCTCGAGCGTCACCCCGGCGGCATGAAGATGCGCGAACTGTCCCGCCGACTGATGGTGACCGGGGGTAATGTCACCGGGCTGACCGACCGACTGGTGGCCGAGGGTCTGGTCGAGCGTCAGGACGACCCCAGCGACCGTCGCGCTTTCACGGTGCGGCTGACACCCGCAGGGCAGCGACAGTTCAAGGCCATGGCCCTCGCCCACGAGGCCTGGGTGGCGGAACTCCTCGGCGGCCTGCCGCCGCAGCGTCAGCAGCTGCTCTTCGAACTGCTGGGCGAACTCAAGCGTTCCCTGCCAGCAGATCCCGACCGATGATGAGCCGCTGGACCTCGGTGGCGCCCTCGTAGATCCGCAGCGCCCGGATCTCGCGGTACAGGCTCTCGACCGCCGACCCGACGCGCACCCCCTGGCCACCGTGCATCTGCACCGCACGGTCGATGACCTTCTGGGCGTTCTCGGTGGCCACCATCTTGGCCATCGCCGCTTCCCGGGTGGTGCGCCGGCTCGCCACGTCGCGGGCCCACGCCGCGCGGTAGGTGAGCAGCGCCGCCGCATCGATGTCGGCCGCCATGTCGCCCAGCGTCGCCTGGGTGAGCTGGAAGTCGGCCAGGCGCTGGCCGAACATCCGGCGCCCCGCGGCGTGCGCGAGGGCCTCGTCGAGGGCGCGGCGCGCGAAGCCCAGCGCTGCCGCGGCCACCGAGGCACGGAAGATGTCCAGGGTGCGCATGGCCAGCTTGAAGCCTTCGCCGGGGGTGCCCAGCAGGTGCGACTTCGGTACGCGGCAGCCGCTGAAGCGAAGCCGCGCGAGCGGATGCGGCGCGATGACGTCGATGCGCTCGGCGATCTCGAACCCGGGCGTACCGGCACGCACGAGCAAGCAACTCAGCCCCCGCGTTCCGGGCGCCTCGCCGGTGCGCGCGAAGACGCAGTAGAAGTCGGCGATGCCGCCGTTGGAGATCCAG
>JBILNT010000021.1:0-30798 GCA_044374875.1 Rubrivivax sp. | reverse complement strand
TACGAGATCCTGGCGCGCGACGAGGCGCGCCACGGCGGCGCCTACCTGCGCTACATGAAGCGCGCCATGAACCGCTTCGGCGACGAGGCGCGGGCCGCCTTCGCCAAGGTGGGCGTGCTGATGGCCAGCGCGCGGCGCACGGCGCAGGCATTGCACCCGACGAACCTGCACGTCAACGTCACGCTGTTCCCGCGCGACACCATCCAGAGCCGGCTGCCCAACCCGGAGTGGCTGGAGCACTGGCTGGACAAGCAGATCCAGTTCGACGCCGCGTGGGAAGGCAAGGTCGTCGACCGCATCCTGCACAACCTGAGCCTGCTGATGGAGCGCAGCTTCGCCAGCGTCCAGGAGCTGAACCGCTACCGCAAGGAGCTCACCGTGGCGCTTGCGGCGCAGGCCGCGGGCGCGCGGGCGCAGACGGCCTGACGAAGCCCGGGCCGGTGCATCAGCCGCCGGACTTCGCCGCCCGCGCGGCCGCCATCGCGGCCTCCTCGGCCTTGCGGTCGGCAGCGACGCGCTGCGCGGTGCCGCGTTCGCCGACGAGCTTGTTGTAGCCTTTCCAGTCGATGCCGCCCGCGGCGAGCATGTCCTCGCCGAGCACCAGCTTGGTGGACATGGCCACCAGCGGCAGGCTCACCCATGCGGCGCAGTCGGCCAGCGTGAACTGGTCGCCGGCGACATAGGGCGAGAACTTCGCCAGGCGCTGGAAGCCGGCGATGTTCCTGGTGAGCAGCTTGCGCACGCGCTCCTTGGTGCCGTCGGAGACGGTGCCGCCGAAGAAGGCCTGGGCGTAGAGCTCGCGTGCGACGAGCTCGAGGTGCAGGTCGACGAAGGTGGCCAGCTCGCGCACCTTGGCCGCGGCGAACGGGCTCGACGGCACCAGCGCCGGCTGCGGAAAGCGCGCCTCGAGGTAGTCGACGATCACCTGGCTTTCGCACAGGGTGCCTTCCTCGGTGCGGATGAACGGGACCTTGCCCAGCGGCGAGGCGTCGAGCACGGCCTCGTCCTTCGAGCCGGTGTAGACGCGCTCCTCGGTGAACGGGATGCCCTTCTCCAGCAGGACGAGCTTGACCTTGTTGTAGTAGTTCGAGATCGCGAAACCGCACAGCGTGATCATCGGGGGGTCTCCTGCATCGAAGTGGGTGGGCGCCCGGGGCGACGCTGCGAAGTCTACGCCCGGCGCCGAACCAGCCCGTGCTGGCCGGCGCTCAGCGTCGGTTGACGAGCGCGATGCCCCCGGCCACGGCCACCAGTGCGATCAGCAGGCGCGCCGTCACCGGCTCGCCCAGCAGCGCCACGCCGGCCAGCAGCCCCGAGACCGGGGTCAGCAGCGTGAACGAGGCCAGCCGGGTTGCCGGGTAGTGGCGCACCAGCCAGAACCACACGAGGTAGCTGGCGAAGGTGATCACGACGGTCTGGAACGCGAGCGAGCCGCCGACCGTCCACGACATGGCAGCCGGCCACTGCTCGCCGGCGACCATGCCGGCCAGCCCGAGCAGCACGCCCGAGCCAACGAGCTGGTAGAGCAGTGTCTTCTCCGGCGGCGCCGTCGCCAGGCGCGTGGCGCGGATGGCCAGGGTGGTGGCACCCCAGAAGACGGCGGCGGCGACGCCCAGCAGGTCGCCCAGCCACTGCATGTCGCCCGCGGCCGGCTGCGTGAAGCCTTCGGCGAAGGCCCAGGCCACGCCGGCGAACGCTGCCACCAGCCCGGCCAGCTGCCGCGGGGCGAGCTTCTCGGCGCGGGCGATGAAGGGCATGCCCAGCGCCACCACGAAGGGCGACAGGTAGATGAACACGACCATCCGCGATGCGGTGGTGTACTGCAAGCCGACGAAGATGCAGCCGAACTCGACGGCGAACAGGGCCGCGGCCAGCCAGCCCCCGGCCGAGGTGCCGTCGCGCTCGAACAACCGGATGCCGCGCCAGCGCGCCCAGGCCAGCACCAGCAGCGCGGCGCCCAGCGAGCGCGCCGAGGCTTGAAGCAGCGGCGGGATCTCGGCCAGCGCGACCTTGGTGGCGACCTGGTTGAACCCCCAGAGCACGCAGCAGCCCACCAGGAGGGTGATGGCCAGGGCGTCGAGATGGGTCTTGCGGTCGCTCATCGGTGGGTGATCCCGGGTCAACGTCCGGGCCGGCGATGGTAGCCCAGCGCGCAGGCCGCAGCCGCAGCAGCCGCGCCGGCAAGTGCGCCGGTGGCGTGCGCGAGCGGCGCGACCGCGATGCCCAGCATCGCGTCGTCGCGCAGCGTGGGTTCCCACGGGGCCTCGGGCACGATCTTGAGCGCCAGCCCCGCGAGCACTGCCGCGCCCGCGCCGCGCGCCAGGGCTCGGCGGCCGCGGCGCCGGGCTGCCAGTCGAGAAGCCCGGGGGACACGGCCTGTCCGACGATCGCGCCGGCGCCCAGCAGCGCCGCCAGCGCCACCCAGGCGGCGGCGCCGCCGTTCAGCCGAAGACCGCCCGCCACAAGGCCATCACGGCGTCGTGCTGCCCGGCGTACTGCTCGGGGGGGAACTGGGTGGGCTGCTCGTCCAGGCGCGCGCGGTGCTGGGCGCGACGCAGTTCGCGGTAGGCGTCGGCCGCCGCGGCCCCCACGCCCGGCGGCAGCAGCGCCGCCGCCTCGGCACGCTGCAGCAGCGCGATGTTGCCCGCGTTGTCGAGCATCTCCGTGCGCTGCGCGCCGTGGGCGAGGACGAGGTACTGCACGGCGAACTCGACGTCCATCATGCCGCCCGGGCTGTGCTTGACGTCGAAGATGCCGGCAGGCACGGGTCGCGCCGCGCGCACCTTCTCTCGCATCGCGCGGATCTCCTCGCGCAGCGCCGCCGGCTCGCGCGACGCCGTCAGCACGTGACGGCGCACGGCCTCGAAGCGCGTTGCCACCGACGCGGCGCCGGCGGCGAAACGGGCCCGCGTCAGTGCCTGGTGTTCCCACGTCCAGGCGGTGTTGGTGCCGCGTCCCTCCTGGTATTTCTCGAAGGCGCCCACCGAGGTCACCAGCAGGCCCGAGTTGCCGTTCGGGCGCAGCGCGGTGTCGATGTCGAAGAGCTCGCCGGCGGCCGTGCGCAGCGTCAGCCAGGTGATCAGCTTGCGCACGAAGGCCGGGTAGACCTCCTGCGCGCGCTGGCGCTCGGCATCGCTGGCCTCGACCGAGTCGTCGTAGAGGAAGACGACGTCCAGGTCGCTGCCGTAGCCCAGTTCCTTGCCGCCGAGCTTGCCGTAGGCGATCACGGCCAGCCCGGGCTCGTCGCGGTGGCGCTGGCGGAAGCGCGACCACGCCCAGCGCACCGCGGTGTCGAGCACGGCGTCGGCCAGCGCCGAGAGATCGTCGGCCACCTGTTCGACGGTCAGCTCGCCCTCGACGTCGCGTACCAGCGTGCGGAAGACCTCTGCGTGGTGGGCACGGCGCAGCGTGTCGAGCAGCTTCTCCTCGTCTTCCTCTCCAGACCGTGCCCAGGCGGCGCGGCGCTCCTCGAGCTCGGCGATGAAGGCGGCGCGGTCGAAGCGCTGGTGGGCGAGGCGGCTGTCGGCGAGCTCGTCGATGACGCCGGGGTGGCGCATCAGGTACTGCATCGGCCAGCGCGCCAGCCCCAGCAGCCGCAGCAGCCGGTCGTGCACCTCGGGACGCTCGACCAGCAGCGCGAGGTAGCTCTCGCGTCGCAGCAGCGGCTCCACCCAGTCGACGAAGCGCAGCGCGGCCTGCTCGTTGCACGCACCGTCCTGCAGCGCGTGGCCGACCTTGAGCATCAGCCGGCCCAGGCGCAGCCGGCTCTCGTCGCGCAGCGCGAGCACGCGCGGCTGCGCGGCCCAGGGGCGCAGGCGCTCGGCCAGTACAGCCGGCAGCCGCTCGTGCAGCGCCTCGCTGTCGATCGGCTGCGGGCCCGGCCCGCAGGTGCGGCAGCCGTTGCGCCCGTTGCCGGCGGCCGAGGGTGTCGCGCCTTCGCGCAGCAGCGCATCGAACTCGGTGGCGACGAGCTCGCGGACCTCGCACAGCTGGTCGAGCAGTTCGCAGGCGTCGGCGTGGCACACCAGGCCCATGCTGGCGGCGATCCAGGTCAGGTCGCCGTCGCCGGTGGGCAGCAGGTGCGTCTGCTGGTCATCGAGGTACTGGATACGGTGCTCGATGCGGCGCAGGAACACGTAGCCGTCGGCCAGCTTGCGGGCGGTGTCGGCGCGCATCAGGCCACGCTCGGCCAGCCGCTGCAGCGCCTTGAGCGTCGAGCGCGTGCGGATCTCCGGGAACTGCCCGCCGCGCACCACCAGCATCAGCTGCACGATGAACTCGATCTCGCGGATGCCGCCGCGCGAGAGCTTCACGTCGTTGGCGCGCTCGGGCCGGCCCGCGGCGCGGCGCTGCGCCTCGTCACGGATCTTCCGGTGCAGCTGACGCAGCCCCTCGAACACGCCGTAGTCCAGGTAGCGGCGGTAGACGAAGGGGGTGACCAGCGAGCGCAGCTGCCGTGCTCGCCCGCTGCTGACGGCCTCGCGGGGCGCCACCACCCTGCTCTTGAGCCAGGCAAAGCGCTCCCACTCGCGGCCCTGCACCTGCAGGTAGTCCTCGAGCATCGACAGGCTGACCACCGGTGGCCCGGAGTTGCCGTTGGGCCGCAGCGCCAGGTCGACTCGGAAGACGAAGCCGTCGTCGGTGACGTCGCCGATCAGCGCGTACAGGCGCCTGGCGACCAGCGCGAAGTACTCGTGGAACGAGGCGGCGCGCACGCCGTCGCCAGCCGGCCCGGCGGTCTGGCCATCTTCCTCGTAGACGTAGATCAGGTCGATGTCGGAGGAGACGTTGAGCTCGCGGGCCCCGAGCTTGCCCATGCCGACGATCCAGAAGTCGACGCGGCGACGATGCGCATCCAGCGGCGGCCCGTGGCGCTCGTCGGCGTCGGCCAGCGCCTGTGCCAGGGCGAGCTCGAGCGTGGCCTCGGCCAGGGCCGTCATGGCGTGGGTGATGTCCTCCAGCGCTGCGCCGCGCTCGACGTCGAGCACGGCCAGGCGTTCGAGCACCAGCTGCCGAGCCACCCGCAGGGCCGACGCCAAGGGGCGACCGCCTTCCTGGAGCCGGGCGACCAGTGCGGTGATGCCCGCGAAATCGGGCACGCCCGGCGCGAGCAGCGCCAGCTCGGCGCCATGGCGCCGCCGCACGCGCTGCACGAAGCGGCTGTGCTCGGCCAGAGCCGGCGCGGGCGATCCGGCGGCACGATCGGCCTCGGGTGCGGGCGTCGACAGGCGACCCTCCAGATCCATGCGTCCCTCTCGCGGCCGGCGGCGCTCTCGTGGCGCTCCCGGTCCGTTGCTGCTTACGACGTCCAGCCCAGGCCCAATGTGCAACCAATGCTGGATTGGGGAGATTCTGCACCGTTGCCGCCGATCGCGCCGGCGCGATCGCGGTCGTTCTTCGCCGCAGAATCAGGGCATGAAGATCGCCGCCGTCCAGATGGTCTCCACGCCCGACCTGCAGCGCAACCTCGACGCCGCCGAGCGCCTGATCGCCGAGGCGGCACAGGCCGGCGCCGGCCTCGTGGCGCTGCCCGAGTACTTCTGCCTGATGGGGCGGCGCGACACCGACAAGCTCGATGCCGCCAAGCCGCCCGGCAAGGGGCCGATCCAGCGCATGCTTTCGCGGGCCGCGAGCCGTCACGGGGTGTGGCTGATCGGCGGAACGTTGCCTGTCGCCACCGCAATCCCTGGCCGCGTGCTCAACCGCTGCTGCGTCTTCGACCCCGAGGGCCGCGAAGCGGCGCACTACGACAAGATCCATCTCTTCGCGTTCGACAACGGCCGCGAGCGCTACGACGAGGCTGCCGTGCTCGATGCCGGGACGCAGCCGGTGGCCGTGCAGGCCGGCGCGCTGCGCGTGGGGCTGTCGATCTGCTATGACCTGCGCTTCCCGGAGCTGTACCGCGCGCTCGGCGGTCAGGACGGCGCAGCGCCGTGCGACGTGATCGTCGTGCCGGCGGCTTTCACCTGGACGACCGGGCGGGCGCACTGGGAACTGCTGCTGCGGGCCCGCGCCGTCGAGAACCAGTGCCACGTGCTTGCGGCCGCGCAGGGCGGCACGCACGAAAACGGCCGCCGCACCTGGGGCCACAGCATGATCGTCGACCCCTGGGGCGAGGTGCTTGCCTGCCGCAGCGAAGGACCGGGCGTGGTCCTGTCCGAGGTCGATCTGCAGCGCCAGTCGGAAGTGCGCCGGCAACTGCCGGCGCTGGCGCACCGCAGGCTGTAGGCGCGGCGCCCTGGGGCTCAGGTCACGAAGACATAGTCGGCCAGCTCGGTGCTCGCAGTGTTGGTCAGGGAGGCCAGCAGCTGCAGCTCCGACGCCGAGACGATGGCGTCGGCTCCGTCGGAGGTGAACAGGAACACACCGGTGCTGCTGCCGTTGTCCACCGCGAAGAGCACCTTGCGCCCGGCCGTGTAGGCATTGCTGGCGCGTCCGATGGCGGCTGCGGCACTCGCCGTGGTGATGTCCCCCACGATGTTCGTGGTGATGATCACCAGCTCGGCGCCGGCCGAGAACCCCCTGGGTCCGGCGGCCACCACCGCGTTCTCGACCCGTGCGTCGCCATCGCCCACGCGCACGGCGCCCTGGGCCACGTGAAGCTTGTCCGCGCGGCTGACGAAGTCGGTGATGGCGTCCGGGCCGCTGTTGCCGGCCAGCACGAAGACGTCGTTGCCGGCACCGCCGGTGAGCCGGTCGCTGCCCGCGCCGCCGGTGAGCGTGTCGCGGCCGCCTCCGCCGGCAAGCGTGTCGTTGCCGCTGCCACCGTTCAGGGCATTGGTGCCGGCGTTGCCCGTAAGCCGGTCGGCGAAGTCCGAGCCGGTCAGGTGCTCTATGTTGCGCAGGGTATCGCGCCCCGAGCCGCCGGTGGCCTGCCCGCCCGCGACGGCCAGGCTCACGGTCACGCCGGAGCCTGCCGCGGCATAGCTCACGGTGTCAGCGCCGCCCAGGCCGTCGAGGATGTTCGCACCGGCGCCGGCCGTCAGCACGTTGCCCAGCGTGTTGCCGGTCAGGTTGGCGCTGCCGGTGGCCAGCAAGAGGCCGTTCTCCACGTTCGCGGGCAGCGTGGTGGACCCCAGCCGGGTGTAGAGGCTGTCGATGCCGCTGGCGGCGTCCTCGAAGACCCGGTCGCCTGCGTTGTCGACCCAGTACACGTCGTTGCCGGCGCCGCCGACCATGCTGTCGGCACCGGCTCCGCCATCCAGACTGTCGTTGCCCAGCAGGCCGCGCAGGGTGTCGTTGCCACCGAATCCGCGGATGTCGTTGGCGTCCTCGCTGCCCAGCAGGTCGTCGGCAGCGGTGTCGCGCAGCATGAAGCGCAGCAGGTTGCCCCAGGTCGTGGCCTGAAGGTAGGTGTAATCCGAGGACAGGTAGCTGTCGCTGATCCATTCCAGCGGCAGGTATACGCTCAGCCCGTGCACGCCGGCGACGGTGCCCGTGCGCCCCAGCACGGCGGCATCCAGCGCGTCGAGCACCTCGGCCGCGGCGGCCTTGACGGCGGCCGGGCTCGAGCCGGTCTCTATCTGCCGCATGAAGCTGCCAAGGTCGCGCACGTCGCCGTCGCCGCGGTTGATCACGGTGGTGCGCTCGGCGGCGTCCAGCAGCGCGGCGATCACGCCGGTGCCGGAGTCGATCGCGGTGGCCGTGAACGCGTCCATCGCGGCGCGCAGGTCATCCAGGGCCTCGGTGCGCGTGGCCGCCAGCGTGGTGTCGGGTTCGCCGGCGTAGCGCTGGCCGTAGGCATCGACGATGGCCGCTGCGAGATCGAAGCTCGTCAGCGACGGGTCGGCGGCCAGATCGTCGAGGAAGTACTGGTACTCCCAGCCGTCGCCGGGCTCGAGCTCCTGCGAGGCGACGACCACGTCGGTCACGCCGCGCAGGTCCCAGGCCTGCTCGACCATGCCCTGCAGGCAGGCGTCGAAGCCGATGAGGTCGAAATGGCTCACCGTCGACGCCTCCACCGCCGCCAGCATCTCCGGCAGCGTGAGGTTGTCGTTGCCGTCGCTGTCGTCCCAGGCCGTGCCCGAGAGGCCGCCGCCGTGGTTCCACACGATCAGGGCGTAGTGGCTGGCCGGGTGGGCCGCCACCGCGTCGTCGATGAAGTTCGTGAGGGTGGAGCCGTCCCCGGTGTTGAGCTCGCCCAGGGAGTCCAGCGGCGTGCCGATCGACGTGAGGCTCGTGTCGGAGCTGACCCGCCCGTAGCGCGTGTCCTCCCAGTCGCCGCTGCTGCTGTCGTAGCCCGGCCCGCGGTCGATCAGCACCACCACGTTGACGTTGGCCGGCAGCGCGATCGACTCCATCTCGTTGAGATCGTCGAGCGCGAAGCCCTCGAGGTTGTTGTCGGCGGCCATGTACACCAGGATGGTCCAGGTGTCGGCCTCGCCGGGCGCGCCGGTGGTGAAGTCGTAGGCACCGCCTGCCGCGATGCCGGCAAAGGCATTGCCCGACAGGTCGGTGACCACCCCGGCCCCGAACGACACGGTGTAGGTGGTGTCGGGAGCGAGGTCGGTGGCCGGGTTGACGGTCATGCGCGAGCCCGAGAACGTCACCTGCGAGGTGTCGGCGACGTCGATCGTGCGCGTGGTGCCGCCGCCGCTGATCACGATGCTGCCGCTGCCGGCACGTACCGCCTCGTCGAACTCGAACGAGAGGTTGCTGGACGCCGGCACGTCGGTGCCGCCGTCGCCGGGCGAACTGGCCAGCAGCGCGGGGGCGGTGGTGTCGGGCGCCGCGGCGGTCAGCGTCAGCCGGTAGCTGCCGGTGTCGCCCTGGTAGGCGCCCACGGCCACGTAGTAGGTGCCGCCGACCGAGGGCTGCAGGATGACCTGCGCGTTGTAGCCGGCGCCGCCGTCGTCGTCGCTCGAGCCCGGCAGGGCCACGCCGCGGCTGTCGAAGATGCCGACGATGAGCGGATCGGGGAGCGTGCCGTCGCCGTTCTGGGAGCCGAGCATGTCGAAGCGGTAGCTCGTGCCCGCCGTCAGTTCGACGCGGATCCAGTCGATGTCGCCCGCGCTGCCGATCCTGCTGGCCACCGGCGACGACGCCGTGAGCAGCGCCGAGGTGGTGACGTCGGCCGGCAGGTCGTCGGAGCCGGTGGCGGTCTGCACCGAGACGGTGTAGGAGCCGGTGCCGTCGTCCGCGGCGTCGACGGCCACGTAGTAGGTGCCGCCCACGGCAGGACGGAAGAACTGCTGCGAGTCGAGCGAGCCGCCGGCGTCGTCGTTGCCGGTGCCCGGCACGATGGCGCCGGTGGCGTCGTACAGGCCGATCAGCTCGGGGTCGGCCAGGCTGCCCCCGCCGCTGTCGGCGCCGCGCACCTGGATGCGGTAGTCCTGTCCCGCCACCAGGGTGACGGCGAACCAGTCGACGTCGCGGGCGGAGTCGATGGTGCCCGTCCCGGGTGAGTTCACCGCCAGCGCCACCGCCGAACCGGTGGTGCTGCCCTCGACGTCCTGCCCCATGCTGGTCGACAGCAGCCGCAGTTCGTAGGCGCCCGTGGTGTCGCCGTAGGCGCCGGCGGCCAGGTAGTAGGTGCCCGAGGTCGCGGGGGTGAAGCTCACGCGCGAGTCGTACCCGATGCCGTAGTCGTCGTTGGTCGTCCCCGGGACGAGCTGGCCGCGGCTGTCGTGGATGCCCACGAAGTAGGGGTCTCGCAGCGGGTTGAACGCCCCGCCGTCGCCGTTGAGCTCGACCACGTAGGTCGTGCCCGCGGTCAGCTCCACGCGAACCCAGTCCACGTCGCCGGCCGCGCCGACGGTGCTGCGCAGCGACTCACCCAGGGCCAGGGTGGCCGTGGTCGCGGTGCTGGCGGCGATGTCGCCACCGCCCTGGCCGGTGACGCTGAGCACGTAGCTGCCCGTGCCCCCGGCGTATCCCGTGGCCGACAGGTAGTAGGTGCCGCTGGCCGTGGGGGTGAACGTGGTCTGGGCGTCGTAGCCGTCCCCGAAGTCGTCGTTCGAGGTGCCGGCGATGTAGGCTCCGGAGGCGCTGTACACGCCGTCGAACACCGGGTCGGACAGGGTGCCGTTGCCCGAGCCCGCGCCCTGCAGGCGGATGGTGTACGTCACGCCCGCCTGGAGCCGTACCGAGAACCAGTCCACGTCACCGGCGGATTCCAGCGTGCCCGACGTCCCCGCAGCCCCCGGCGTGACCGTGCCGGTGGTGCCGGTGTCGGCCGGGTGGTCGTCGATGGTGGTGCCGACGTCGGTGGCGCGCACGCGGTACGCCCCGATGCCGGTGAAGGCATCGAACGCGCCCAGGTAGTAGGTGCCCGTGGTGGGCGCCGTGAAGACGATCAGCGAATCCAGGCTGCCCGCGCGCTCGTCGTCATTGAACAGCAGCAAGGCCCCGGCGCTGTCGTAGAGCCCGAGCAGCGGGTCGTCGAGCCCGCCGCTGGCCGTGGCGTCGAGCTCGAACTCGTAGGTGTGCCCCGCCAGGAGCTGCACCGCGAAGAGGTCGACGTCGTCGACCGTCTCGATGCGCCCGCTGGTCGCGCCTGCGCCCACCACCACGATCCCGGTGGTCGACAGGTTGCCCGCGTAATCGTCAGCCATTGCGTCCTCGCCCCTTGTCCGTGCGAAATGGCCCCAGGCCACCAGGGGATGATGCTTGCGGCGCGGGCTCCTGGCAAGGATCCGCTCGCCGGTCGCCGGTCGGGCGTCACCGGCTGCCGAACATCATCCGCCGCGCCAGCCACGACTTCAGCGGCGGCGCGGCCTGCAGCGTCGCCAGGCCCAGGCCGCGCATCAGCCCCAGCCCGGGCCCTCCCCAGGTGAAGCCCCGGGCCAGCAGGTCGGTGGTGGCGATGGTGGCCCAGCGGTCGCCGGCGCGGGCCCACTCGACGCGGCGCAGGGCGCCGTCGAGGTCGTCGGCGCGGCGCAGCGCCTCGACGAGGGCCCACGCGTCGCGCAGCCCGAGGTTCAGCCCCTGCCCGGCCACGGGGTGCAGCGTCTGCGCGGCGTTGCCGATGCGCACCTGGCGGCCGTCCACCAGGGTGCGCTCGGCATTGAGCCCGAGCGCGAAGTCCTTCAGGTCCGAAATCGCGGTCACCCGGCCCGCGGCGCGGGGGACGAGCGTGTGCAGTACCGCCAGGCGCTGTGCCGGGGTCAGGTCCCGCACCGGGTCGTCGCCGGCTGGCACGCACCACACCAGCGCGGCGCGCCGCGCACCGTCGTCGTCCGGGCGCAGGGGCAGCAGGGCCAGCGGTCCGTGACGCGTGAAGCGCTCGAAGGCCACTCCACCGACGGCGCCACCGACCGGGTCCTCGAGCGCGACCGTCCCCACCCAGGCCGTCTGCCCGTAGTCGTGCGCGACCGCCTTGCGTGCCTGTTCGGCGAAGACACCCCCTTCGGCCACCACGGCGAGGTCGAAGGTCTCGGCGATCCCGGCGTCGACCTCGACCCCGGACGGCAGCGCCTTCAGCCCCGCCACCGGGGTGCCGAAGCGCGTGCGCAGCCGGGCGGGTTGCGCCGCTGCCGCGTCGAGCCAGGCCTGCTGCATCGGGGCCACCAGCGCACCGTAGCTCAGCACGGCGCCCAGCTCGGCCACGCCTTGGGCCGCGGCGGTGATGCGGACCTGCGCCTCGCTGTCCCCGATGAATGCCGACGGCGGCGCCTGCGAGACGTGAACCTCGACGATGGGCTGCGCGTGCGCCTCGGGCCAGGTGCGCAGGCGGCGCAGCAACTGCACGCTGCCCAGCGACAGCGCCAGCGTGCGCGGGTCGCGTGCGACGTCGCGCTCGAGCGCTCGGGCGTCGAACAGCGTGATGCGCGCGTGCGGCAGCGCGCGCGCGCCGTGCAGTGCGAGCGCCAGCCCGGCCGGGCCGGCGCCGATCACGGCGATGTCGAGCAGCGTGCGTGTCATCCCGTCCTGCGTGAACCCTTGCCGCTGACCGCGGCATTCCGGCTCGTATTATTGGGCGCTGCCGCGTTTCAGTCGCCGGACTGCAGCGATGCGAGCCGCTGCGGCGTGCCGACGTCGGTCCAGCGGCCTGTCCAGGCCTGGCCGCCGACGAGTCCGCGTGCGATGCCGGCTTCCAGCAACGGCCGCAGCGCCATGCGCGTGCCGGGCTCGATGCCCGCGAACATAGCGGCGCCGAACAGCCCGACGCTGCCCCAGGTCATGCGCTCGCCCTGCGGCTCGTGCGCGAGCAACCCGCCTGGGCCGATGGCGAAGTCGCCGCGCGGGTGATGGGCCGCGTTCGGCACCATCCACAGGTGGCACCAGCGACGCGACATGGCGAAGGCCTCGGCGTCAGCGGCGTCGAACGGGAAGCCCGGCAGGAAGACGTCGCCCGCGACGACCCAGAACACGTCGCCCAGCCAGGGCAGCGCCTTGGCGATGCCGCCGGCGGTCTCGAGGGCGCCGCCGTGGTCGCGCCCTTCGGTCGAATAGCGGATGGAAAGCCCCCAGCGGCTGCCGTCCCCGAGCGCGGGCGGGAACTGCTCCTCGAGCCAGGCGGTGTTGACGACGACCTCCCGGATGCCTGCACGCGCCAGCGACTCCAGATGCCACGCGATGAGCGGCTTGCCTTGCACCCGCAGCAACGGCTTGGGCGTGGTGTCGGTCAGCGGGCGCATGCGCTCGCCGCGGCCGGCGGCCAGGATCAGGGCACGAGGGGGCATGGGCCGGCAGTCTATCGGGCCGGCAATGGCCGTCTGCCCTGCGCGGGCTGGCGCCGGGATCTTTTCAGCGGCCGGGATCAGTTCGCCGGGCCGAGCCCGATCGGCGCCGGGGCCGACATCACGATGCGGCGGAACAGCGGCCGGTAGCCGTCCTCGGGCTCATGTCCGGTCAGCGGGTCGCGGTTGGCGGCGAAGGCGGCGTCCAGCTCCGCCCAGTCGGCCTCGCCGAAGGTGCGGCGCGCGGCGGGCAGCAGTTCGCTCTCCTCGAGGGCCATGTGCTCGAGGTAGAAGCCGATGTAGCGCTCGACCGCCTGTTCGAACGCGGCGCGGCGAGGCTCGCCCAGCACCTCGAAGGCCAGCAGCGCGTGCTCGAGCGCGCGGATCGCCTTCTCGCCCGTGGCGTGGTCGCGGTCCAGCTTGTCGAGCACCGGGCCGAGCTCGGGCGCCCTGTCGCGCAGCTTCGGGAACAGCAGCTGGCTCTCTTTCGCGTGGTGCAGCCGCTCGGGGAACTCGTCGACGTAGAACAGCATCGCGCGCAGGACGGCGAAGTCGGGCAGCGTGCCTTCGCGGCGGGCGTGGGTGAGCAGCATCGACAGCGACCGCAGCATCGCGGCCAGGGCCTGGTGTTCGTCGCGGATGACGTCGAGCGCAAGGTGGCGCATGAAAGAGCTCCGGGCAGGGGACGATGCCGAGCCTCTCAGGTTCGGCCGTGCGCGCCTTGAGGCAAGTCAAGCGAGCGCGGTGCCGCCGCGCCGTGGCCGACGGGGGCGCGCCCTAGAATCGAGGGCTTACCCCAGCTTCGCGAGACGCGCCGATGGCCATTCCCCACACCACCGACACTTCCCAGATGGCCAACGCGATCCGCGCGCTCGCGATGGACGGCGTCCAGCAGGCCAATTCCGGGCATCCCGGCGCCCCGATGGGCATGGCCGAGATCGCCGTCGCGCTGTGGGGCCGGCACCTGAGCCACAACCCGGCCAACCCGCACTGGGCCGACCGCGACCGCTTCGTGCTGAGCAACGGCCACGGCTCGATGCTGATCTACGCGCTGCTGCACCTGACGGGCTATGACCTGAACGCCGACGACCTGCGCGCCTTCCGGCAGCTGCACAGCCGCACGCCGGGCCACCCCGAGGTCGACGTCACGCCCGGCGTCGAGACCACGACCGGGCCGCTTGGCCAGGGCATCACCAACGCCGTGGGTATGGCGCTGGCCGAGAAGCTGCTTGCGGCCGAGTTCAACCGCCCCGGCCACACGGTCGTCGACCACCGCACCTACGTCTTCCTGGGCGATGGCTGCCTGATGGAAGGCATCAGCCACGAGGCCTGCGCGCTGGCCGGCGCCTGGAAGCTCAACAAGCTGATCGCGCTGTACGACGACAACGGCATCAGCATCGACGGGCAGGTCGCGCCCTGGTACGTCGACGACGTGGCCAAGCGCTTCGAGGCCTATGGCTGGGCGGTCGCGGGCCCGGTCGACGGCCACGACGTCGAGGCGGTCGATGCCGCCATCGCCCGGGCGCGCCGCTCGGCCGACCGGCCGACGCTCGTCATCTGCAAGACCACCATCGGCAAGGGCTCGCCCAACCGCGCCGGCACCGCCAAGTCGCACGGCGAGGCGCTCGGCCCCGACGAGGTGAAGCTCACCCGCGAGGCGCTGGGCTGGCCGCACGAGCCCTTCGTCGTGCCCGCCGAGGTGCGTTCGGCCTGGGACGCCCGCGCGGCCGGCGCCGCTGCCGAGGCGCGTTGGAACGACGTCTTCGCGGCCTACGAGAAAGCCCACCCCGACCTGGCAGCCGAGTTCCGCCGCCGCATGAAGGGCGATCTGCCTGCCGGCTTTGCGCAGACCGCGGTCGACGCCGTCGTCGGCGCCCACGTGAAGGCCGAGACGGTGGCCTCGCGCAAGGCCAGCCAGCTGGCGCTGGAGGTGTTCACCAAGGCGCTGCCCGAGATGCTCGGCGGCTCGGCCGACCTCACCGGCTCGAACCTCACCAACACCTCGTCGACCCCGGCGCTGCGCTTCGGCGCCGACGGCGCGCCGGTGTGCGGCGCCGACGGTCGCCCGGGGCGGCACATCAACTACGGCGTGCGCGAGTTCGGCATGGCCGCCATCATGAACGGCGTGGCGCTGCATGGCGGCTACATCCCCTACGGCGGCACCTTCCTGACCTTCAGCGACTACAGCCGCAACGCCATCCGCATGGCCGCGCTGATGCGCCGCCGCGTGATCCATGTCTTCACCCACGATTCGATCGGCCTCGGCGAGGACGGCCCGACGCACCAGAGCGTCGAGCATGCCGCGAGCCTGCGCCTGATCCCCAACCTCGACGTCTGGCGGCCTGCCGACACCGCCGAGACCACCATCGCCTGGACGATGGCGCTGGGCAACCCGACGCGCCCGAGCGCGCTGCTGCTGTCGCGCCAGAACCTGCCCTACCTGCCCAAGGCGGCGCTCGACGACATCGGCAAGGGCGCCTACGTGCTGGCCGAGCCCAGCGAGGTGGGGCTGAGGAAGAAGGCCCAGGCCGTGATCATCGCCAGCGGCAGCGAGGTGAGCCTGGCGCTGCACGCGCAGGCCGAACTCGGCAAGCTCGGCATCGCCGTGCGCGTGGTCAGCATGCCCAGCACCACCGTCTTCGACCGCCAGGACGTCAAGTACAAGTCCTCCGTGCTGCCCGCCGGCGTGCCGCGCATCGCGGTCGAGGCCGGGGTCACCGACTTCTGGTGGAAGTACGGCTGCGCCGCCGTGATCGGCATCGACCGCTACGGCGAGAGCGCCCCGGCCGGGGTGCTGTTCAAGCACTTCCACTTCACCGCGCAGAACGTGGTCGACACGGTGCGCAAGGTTCTGTCCAAGTAAGCCCAACGAGGAGTGATCCCATGACCATCCGCATCGGCATCAACGGCTTCGGCCGCATCGGCCGCATGGTGTTCCGCGCCGCCGCGAAGCACTTCGCCGACGACATCGAGATCGTCGCCATCAACGACCTGCTCGAGCCCGACTACCTGGCCTACATGCTGCAGTACGACTCGGTGCACGGCCGCTTCAAGGGCGACATCGCCGTCGACGGCTCGAACCTGATCGTCAACGGCCGCAGGATCCGCCTGACCGCGGTGAAGGACCCCGCGCAGCTGGCGTGGGGCGACGTCGGTGCCGACATCGTCGTCGAGTCGACCGGCCTGTTCCTGACCCAGGACACCTGCCAGAAGCACCTCGACGCCGGTGCGAAGAAGGTCATCCAGTCGGCGCCGTCGAAGGACGACACGCCGATGTTCGTCTACGGCGTGAACCACACGAAGTACGCCGGCGAGGCGATCATCTCCAACGCCAGCTGCACCACGAACTGCCTGGCCCCCGTGGCCAAGGTGCTGAACGACAGCTTCGGCATCAAGCGCGGCCTGATGACCACCGTGCACGCCGCCACCGCGACGCAGAAGACCGTCGACGGCCCGAGCAACAAGGACTGGCGCGGCGGCCGCGGCATCCTCGAGAACATCATCCCCAGCAGCACCGGCGCCGCCAAGGCCGTCGGCAAGGTCATCCCCGAGCTCAACAAGAAGCTCACCGGCATGTCGTTCCGCGTGCCCACCAGCGACGTCTCGGTCGTCGACCTGACCGTCGAGCTCGCGAAGGAAACCACCTACGAGGCGATCTGCGCGGCCATGAAGGACGCCAGCCAGGGCGCGCTGAAGGGCATCCTCGGCTACACCGAGGACAAGGTCGTGGCCACCGACTTCCGCGGCGAGAGCTGCACCTCGGTGTTCGACGCCGACGCCGGCATCATGCTCGACCCCACCTTCGTCAAGGTCGTCGCCTGGTACGACAACGAGTGGGGCTACTCCTGCAAGGTGCTGGAGATGGCGCGCGTGATCGGGCGCTGACCGGACGCATGCCGGCCGGCCGGCGATGGCCGGTCGGTCGTTCGCCTGCGGCCTGAGGCCTGAGGCCCGAAGCATTTTCCCCTCCCGCCCCCGCCTCGAAGCCTGCCCTCCGGCGGGCTTCGCCATCGACGGCGTCCTGCGCTCCCCCGAACGGTGCGCTCGGCGGGCGTGATCAAGGTGTGGGGCAGGGGCCGAAGCCGTCGCGGATCGCGCCGCCCTTGAGCCCGGCGAGCTGCGCCTGCAGCTCGGGGTCGGCGGCCGAGGCGCGCAGGTAGTGGCGCGCGGGCGGTGGCGGCAGCTCGATGACACGTGCCGTGCGAAGGCCCTTGGCCTGGGCCTCGGCGAGTGCGGCATCCGCGGCCTCGCGCGCATCGTGGCGTCCCAGGACCAGACCCGGCACGAGGCCGGCGCCGGCAGCCTCCTCGACGCGAAAGCCCAGGCGCCGGAGTTCGTCCGCCCGCGCGCGCATCAGTTCCCGGTCCGGGAAGCGGCCGATGTAGACGGCCCAGCCGGGACCGGCCGCCTGCGCCTGCTCGCGCGACCAGCTTCCGGCCGGCAGCGACGCCGCCGACATCGCCGCCTCCGCAGCCGCGATCTCGGCGTCGGCGAACGGGCCGGCCACCAGACAGACCCGCTTGGCGGCAGCGCTGGCCGCCGCGGCGGCAGCCAGTGCCTCGCTGGCGGCGCTTGGCGCGAGCACGGTCACCGTTTCGGACCGCACCTGGGCTGCGAGCCGTTCGGGCTCGCGCTGGCCGTGGGTGGGGGCCGGGAAGGTCGGGTCGAGCCAGCCGCGAGTCCAGGCGAAGAACGCCAGGTTCGCCAGCAGCAGCAGCGCCACGACGACCCTCAGCACGGGCCGATCTCCGCTGCGCCCGGCGGGGTGTCAGCCAGGGGCCGCACGCTCACCTCGCCGCTCGACACGCCGTGCAGCACGCCCGCCGCACGCACCTGAAGAACGCCGCGGCTGTCCACGCCTTCGGCAATGCCCTCGGGCAGCGCCGCCAGCGTCGTCGTCACCGGCCGGCCCCGCAGCAGGTCGCGATGGGCGAAGCGGGCGGCGAAAGGCGCGAAGCCTTCGCGCTCGAACGAGAGCACGTCGTGCGTCAGCGGTTCGGCCACACGAGCCAGGATGCCCGGCGCCGAGGCCTCGCGGTCGAGTTCGCCCAGCCAGGCGAAGCCGGTCGAGAAGCCGTCGCCGCTGTCGGCGGCCTGCAACACGTTGAGGCCGACGCCGATGACGGCCAGCCGCCGCGCGCCCACGGCCACCGTCTCGATCAGCACGCCGCCCAGCTTGCGGCCGCGGCCCGGCGCGTCGAGGAGCCAGAGGTCGTTGGGCCACTTGAGCCCGATCCGGGGCGGCCCCTCGATGCCCTGCGGATCGAGCGCGTCCGCGAGTGCCACGCCGACGGCCAGCGACAGGCCCGACCAGTCCGCGGGCGCCAGCGGCAGGCCCAGCGAGAATGTCAGCGAGGCCCCGGGCGCGGACTGCCAGGGCCGTCCCTGGCGGCCCCGGCCGTCGGTCTGCTCCTCGGCAACCAGCAGGCAGGGCTGCACGTCGGCGGCGCGGCGACCTGGCTGCCCGACGGACGCCTCGCCGAGGGAACCGAAGCCGCTGACGCGGGCGTCGCGTCGGGCGTCACCGCCGCGGGCGCGCTCGAGCAGGCGGGTGTTCGTCGAGTCGGTGGATGCAAGCACCTCGACCGACAGGCCAGGCAGCAGCGGCTCCAGGCGCTGCCACAGCGCCTCGACGCCCCAGCTCATGTGTCGGTGCGGTGACTGCTCCATCGGCCGGAGGGCGATCAGCGCGCGGCCTTGCCCGGCGCTGCGCGGCCGCGCTTGGGGGCCAGCATCGTGCCGCGGCAGGCGGCACTGCCGCAGCGGCACGCGTATTCCTTCTTGAGCTTCGCCGTGTAGCGTTCGTCGATCACGAGGCCATAGTCGTAGAACAGCTCTTCTCCGGGCGAGAGGTCGCGCAGCGCCTTGATGAACACGCGCCCGTCCTCCTCGTCGGCCTCGCAGTTGGGCTCGCAGGAGTGGTTGATCCAGCGCGAGGCGTTGCCACCCTGCTTGGCGTCGATGACGTGGCCGTCGTCGATGTGGAAGTAGAAGGTGTGGTTCGGGTCCTTCGGGTCGTGCGGGTGGCGGCGCAGCGCCTCCTTCCAGCTGATGACCTCGCCCGTGTACTCGATGATCGTCGCGCCCGCGGCGATCGCCTGCAGAGCGAACACACCCTTGCCGTGAACGCCGCTGCGGCGCACCTGGATGCGCCGGCCGGGGCTGCGCGGCGAAGGGGCGGCGGTGGCGGTGGGTTGCGCGGGACGGCTCATTCGGTACATTGAGTGTGGGGCGCGCGCGTGCATGTGTGTGCATGTGCGTGCGCGCGAGTGCAACCGATTGTAGGCACGGTCCCGGGCCCCGCGATGGCGGGGCGGGCTGGCAGGACACGCATGGGAAAGACTCTGATCATTGCCGAGAAGCCGAGCGTGGCGCAGGACATCGTCCGCGCGCTCACGCCCGTGGCCGGCAAGTTCGACAAGGAAGCCGACCACTTCGAGAACGAGCGCTACGTCGTCACCTCGGCCGTCGGCCATCTGGTGGAGATCCAGGCCCCCGAGGCCTACGACGTCAAGCGCGGCAAGTGGAGCTTCGCCCACCTGCCGGTGGTGCCGCCGCACTTCGACCTCGTGCCGATCGACAAGTCCAAGGGGCGGCTCAACGCCGTCGTCAAGCTCGTCAAGCGCAAGGACGTCGACGCCATCATCAATGCCTGCGATGCCGGGCGCGAGGGCGAGCTGATCTTCCGCCTGATCCTGCAGTACGCCGACGGCGGCAAGGGCAAGCTGGCCAAGCCGGTACAGCGCCTGTGGCTGCAGAGCATGACGCCGCAGGCCATCCGCGACGGCTTTGGGAAGCTGCGATCCGACGCCGCGATGCAGGGCCTGGCCGATGCTGCGCGCAGCCGCAGCGAGGCCGACTGGCTGGTGGGCATCAACGGCACGCGGGCGATGACCGCGTTCAACTCGCGCGACGGCGGCTTCTTCCTCACGCCGGTGGGCCGCGTGCAGACGCCGACGCTGTCCATCGTCGTCGAGCGCGAGGAGAGGATCCGCCGCCACGTGGCGCGCGACTACTGGGAACTGCGCGCCACCTTCGACGTCGAAGCGGGCACCTACGAGGGCAAGTGGTTCGACCCGAAGTGGAAGAAGGGTGACGACGCCGAGATGCGCGCCGACCGCCTGTGGAGCCCCGCCGACGCCGAGGCCATCGCGGCGGCCTGCCGCGGCGAGCCCGCCGAGGTCAGCGAGGAGTCCAAGCCCAGCACCCAGGCCAGCCCGCTGCTCTACGACCTGACGACGCTGCAGCGCGAGGCGAACTCGCGCTTCGGCTTCTCGGCCAAGACGACGCTGTCGCTGGCGCAGGCCCTGTACGAGAAGCACAAGGTGCTGACCTACCCGCGGACCGATTCGCGCGCGCTGCCCGAGGACTACCTGGCCACGGTCAAGAGCACCGTCGGCATGCTGGCCGACGAGGACTTGCCGGGCCCGCTGCGCGAGCTCTCGATGCACGCCCGCAAGGCGCTCAACGAGGGCTACGTCAAGCCGACCAAGCGCGTCTTCGACAACGCCAAGGTCTCCGACCACTTCGCGATCATCCCGACGATGCAGCCGCCCAAGAGCCTGACCGAGATCGAGGCCAAGCTCTACGACATGGTGGTCAAGCGCTTCCTGGCGGTGTTCTACCCGTCGGCCGAGTTCATGGTCACCACCCGCATCTCGAAGGTGCGCGCGCCGGTGCAAGGCCTGGGCGAGGTGCATCACTTCCAGACCAACGGCAAGGTGCTGGTCAACCCCGGCTGGCTGGCGGTCTATGGCCGCGAGGCGCAGGAGGACGACGCCAACCTGGTGCCGGTCAAGGCCGGCGAGGTCGCGCGCACCGAGAGCATCGACGTCAAGGCGCTGCAGACGCGGCCGCCGGCGCGCTACACCGAGGCCACGCTGCTGTCGGCGATGGAAGGCGCGGGCAAGCTCGTCGACGACGACGAACTGCGCGCCGCGATGGCCGAGAAGGGCCTCGGCACGCCGGCCACGCGGGCGGCGATCATCGAAGGGCTGATCCTCGAGAAGTACCTGCTGCGCGAGGGCCGCGAGCTGGTGCCCACGGCCAAGGCCTTCCAGCTGATGACGCTGCTGCGCGGCCTCGGGGTCGAGGACCTGACCAAGCCTGAGCTCACAGGCAACTGGGAGCACCAGCTCGCCGAGATGGAGCACGGCCGGCTGCGGCGCGAGCAGTTCATGGCCGAGATCGCGAAGATGGCCGAGCGCATCGTGCGCAAGGCCAAGGAGTACGACCGCGACACCATCCCGGGCGACTACGCCACGCTGGCCACGCCTTGCCCGAACTGCGGCGGCGTGGTCAAGGAGAACTACCGCCGCTTCACCTGTACCGGCGCCGACGGTGCCTCCGAGGGCTGCGGCTTCAGCATCACCAAGATCCCCGCCGGCCGCGCCTTCGAGATCGCCGAGGCCGAGGCCTTCGTGCGCGATCGGAAGATCGGCCCGCTCGAGGGCTTCCGCTCCAAGGCCGGCTGGCCCTTCACCGCCGAACTGCGCCTGGTGCGCGACGACGAGATCGCCAACTGGAAGCTCGAGTTCGACTTCGGCGACGACGCGAAGCAGGGCGAAGGCGACGGCGAGCCGGTCGACTTCGGGGGCCAGGAAAGCCTGGGCGCCTGCCCGAAGTGCAAGGGACACGTCTACGAGCACGGCGGCAACTACGTCTGCGAGCACGCGGTCGGCACGCCGCAGACCTGTGACTTCAAGAGCGGCAAGGTGATCCTGCAGCAGCCGGTGGCGCGCGAGCAGATGGGCAGGCTGCTGGCCACCGGCAAGACCGACCTGCTCGACGGCTTCGTCTCCAACAAGACGCGGCGCAAGTTCAAGGCCTTCCTGTCCTACGACCGAAAGGAAGGCAAGGTGGTCTTCGAGTTCGAGCCGCGCGCGGCCCGGCCGGCGGCGAAGAAGGCGGCCGCGAAGAAGGCCGGCTGACCCGTGCAGGGGCTGAACGGGCTGCCCGGCGCAGGCGCTCCGGGTGGCGAGCGCATCGACGAGGCCCACCGGTGACCGCCGCGATAGCCGCCAAGCTGCTGGCGATCTACGCCATCGTGGCCATGGGATGGCTGGCCGGTCGCCGGCGCTGGCTCGGCGTGGACACCGGCGACGCCGCGCGGACGCTGTCCAACGTCACCTTCTACCTGTTCGTCCCGGCGCTGCTGTTCCGCACCATGGCGCGGCTGGAGATCGCCAGCCTGCCCGGTCGCACGCTGGCGGCCTACTTCGTGCCGGCGCTGGCCTTCGCGGTGATCGTCTACGCCTGGCAGCGCCGCCGCATCGCCGGGCTCGGGCCGGCCGGGCCGGCAGCGCGGGCCGTCACCGCGACCTACGGCAACGCGGTGCAGTTGGGCATCCCGATGGCGGCGGCGCTGTTCGGCGCGCCCGGCCTGGCCATCCACCTCGCGCTGGTCAGCCTGCACGGGCTGGTGATGCTGACCGCGCTGACGGTGCTGGCGGAGCTGGACCTCGCGCGTGCCGACCCGGGCGCCACGCTGCGCAGCACCGTGGTCACGACGGCGCGCAATGCCATCATCCATCCGGTCGTGCTGCCCATCCTGGCGGGCCTGGCCTGGAACCTGACCGGCCTGGGCCTGCACCCGGCCGTCGACGAGACGCTGGGCACCCTGGGCACGGCCGTGGTGCCCGTGTGCCTGGTGCTGATCGGGCTGACGCTGGCGCAGTACGGCGTGCGCGGCCACACCCGCGGGGCGCTGGCCATGGGCGCGCTCAAGCTGCTGGCGCTGCCGGCCGTGGTGCTGGGGGTGGCGCACTGGGGCTTCGGCCTGGCGGGGCTGCCGCTGGCGGTGCTGGTGCTGATGGCCGGCCTGCCCAGCGGCAGCAACGCGCTGATCTTCGCCCAGCGCTACGACACCCGCGCCGGCGAGGCTTCGGCCGCGATCGTGCTGACCACGGTGACCTTCATCGCCACCGTGCCGCTGTGGCTGGCGGTGCTGGGCTGGATCGCACCCTGAGCCGTGTCCCTGGGAGACGTTGCGCGACGCCGGAGCGTCGATTTGGGACAATCCGCAACATCATGACCCCGTCCGACATCCCTGCCTACATGGCCCACGTGGGCGTCGCTGCCCGCGCTGCGGCCACCGCGATGGCCGCCGCGCCCACCGCCGCCAAGGATGCCGCGCTGCGTGCGCTGGCGCGGCGCCTGCGTGCCGAGGCGCCGGCCCTGGCCGAGGCGAACGCGAAGGACCTCGCCGCCGGCGAGGCGGCCGGCCTGGCCGGCCCGATGCTCGACCGCCTGCGCCTGACGTCGAAGGTCGTCGAGACCGTCGCCGAGGGCTGCGAGCAGATTGCCGCGATGCCCGACCCGATAGGCGAGATCACCGGCGTGCGCCGCCGCCCCAGCGGCATCAGCGTCGGCCAGATGCGCGTGCCGCTGGGCGTCTTCGGCATGATCTACGAGAGCCGTCCGAACGTCACGATCGAGGCCGCGTCGCTGGCGATCAAGAGCGGCAACGCCTGCATCCTGCGCGGCGGCTCCGAGGCACTGCACTCCAACCTCGCGCTGTGGCGCTGCGTGCAGGCGGCGCTGGTCGAGGCCGGGCTGCCGTCTGACGCGGTGCAGCTCGTCGAGACCACCGACCGCGCCGCGGTCGGCCGGCTGATCGCGATGCCGGAGTACGTCGACGTCATCATCCCCCGCGGCGGCAAGGGGCTGATCGAGCGCATCAGCGCCGAGGCGAAGGTGCCCGTCATCAAGCACCTCGACGGCAACTGCCACACCTACGTCGACGCCGAGGTCGACCTCGATCTGGCGCTGCGCGTGACCGACAACGCCAAGACGCAGAAGTACAGCCCCTGCAACGCGACCGAGTCCCTGCTCGTGCACGAGCGCCAGGCGGCGGCCTTCCTGCCGCGCATCGGCGCCGTCTTCGCGGCCAAGGGCGTCGAGATGCGCTGCTGCCCGGCCAGCCAGGCCATCCTCGCGGCCATGCCCGGCGCCCGCGTCGTCGAGGCGGCCGAGTCCGACTGGGCCGAGGAGTACCTGGCGCCCGTCATCAGCGTGAAGGTGGTCGCCAGCCTCGACGAGGCGATCGCCCACGTCAACCGCTGGGGCTCGCACCACACCGACGCCATCCTGACGACCAACCACCCGAACGCCATGCGCTTCCTGCGCGAGGTCGACTCGGCCAGCGTGATGGTCAACGCCAGCACGCGCTTCGCCGATGGCTTCGAGTACGGCCTGGGCGCCGAGATCGGCATCTCGACCGACAAGTTCCACGCCCGCGGCCCCGTCGGGCTGGAGGGCCTGACCTCGATGAAGTGGATCGTGCTGGGCAACGGCGAGATCCGCCGCTGACGGGCTGCCTGCACCATGAGCGCAGAACAGCTCGTCGTGATCGCTGCCGCGGCGATCCTGGTCTTCTGGATGGTGGGTGCCTACAACCGGCTGGTGGCCCACCGCAGCGCCATCGGCAGCGCGCTGGCGCAGGTGGCCGAACTGCTGCAACGGCGCTCGGCGACCCTGTCGGCGCTGGCGCAGGCGCTGCGCGACACGCTTCGTGCCGAGCAGGGCACGCTGGACGCGCTGCTCGCGGCCGACGCCCAGCAAAGCGCTGCCATCGAGGCCTTGCGCCAGCGCCCCGTCATGGGCCCGCTGGCAGCGGCCGTGACGGCTGCCGAGGTGTCGCTGGCGGCATCGCTGGCGCGCACGCTCGCGCTGCTCGACCAGCACCCCGACGCACGTGACGACCCCACGCGGGCTGCGCCGCACGTTGCGGTGCTGCGCGAGATCGAGCCGCGGCTGGCCTTCGCACGGCAGCTCCACAACGACGCCGTGGCCAGCTACAACGCGGCCGCGCGCCAGTTCCCCACGCGGCTGCTGACCCGACTGTTCGGGTTCGGGACGGCGGGCAGGCTGTGACCCTGTCCGGTCAGCCGCGGGTCGGATGCGGCACCAGGCGGTCGGCTTCCTCGATCTCGGCCTGTGGGTCCATCTCGAGGGCGATCTGCGTGCATACCGCGCGGCACAGCGACGCCGCGCGCTCGCTGCCGATGCGGTAGTAGATCTGCGTGGCGTCGCGCCGCCGCGAGAGCACGCCGGCGCGATACAGCGTGGCCAGGTGCTGGCTCATGTTCGGCTGGGTGGTCTCGATCTCGGCCAGCAGTTGCGAGACGTTCTTCTCGTGGCCGCACAGCGCGCTGATGATCTTCACCCGGATCGGCGTGGCCAGCAGGCGGAAAAGCTCGGCGGCCGACTGGAAGACCTCGTCGGACTCGTCATCCGCACTCGCGCCGGCCAGCGGCTCCAGGGGTTCGTTCGGGGCGTTCACTTGCGGCCTCGGGTGGAAGTGGAGTGGAGCCGTCTCACTTCGACGGGGCCGCCGCCGGGAAGCGGTAGTGGTCGCGCTGCAGGACGGCAGCCACCGCGGTGACCTCCTCGGGGAACAGCCCGAGGTTCAGTTCGGTGCTGCAGTAGTCGACCATGCCGCGCAGCGCCCCGGGGTTGTTGATGCGCCCGAGCGGACGGTAGATCGCAGAGCCGTCGCCGCCGACCTTGCGGACGTGGCAGTCGGCGCAGCGGTGCTCCTTGACCAGGCGCTCGCCGAGGGCGATGTCGGCGTCGGGCCAGGCATGCAGCCGCCCTGCCGGCTGAGCCGTGACGAGGCCCGCCGCAGCGGCCAGACACAGCGCGAGCAGCATGCGTGCGGGGGTGATTCGGCAGTTCATCGCAGGCCTGTTCCCGGGTGGCAGGTGGATCAGCCGGCCAGGCGGGCCAGCTCCAGCACGTCTTCCTCGAACATCTCGCCGGGGATCACCTGTCGCAGGCGCCCCTGCCGGTCGACGGTGACGGTCAGCGGGATCACGTTGCGCGAAGACAGCGCCGCCGCAAGCGGCGCGTGATCCATCGTGATCGGGAAAGTGTAGCCCTGGGCGCGGGCGTAGGAGCGCACCTTCTCGGCGTCGCGGTCGCGCGCGATGCCCAGCACCAGCAGCCCGCGTCCGGCTGCGGCGCGGTGCAGCTTCTCCACGTGCTGGTTGTGGCGCCGGCAGAACGGGCAGGTGGTCGACCAGAACACGGCCACGACCGGGCGTGTGCCCAGGGCGGCCCGGTCCAGGCGCGAGCCGTCGAGCAGCGTGACCTCGGGCCACGTCACCTCCTGGCCGGGCGTGGCGGGTGCCGCGGAGGCGTGCATCGGCGCCTGCAGCGGCCCGATGCCCGCCGCGGCCACCGCAGCCAGCGCAGTGCGGCGCCTCATGGTGAACCCTTCTCCAGCAGCAGGTAGGTGTTGTAGGCGTTCATCCGGTTGGCCACGCGGAACAGCGGCAGGTGCTCGAATCCTGTCCAGTCGGCCTTGGCGTAGGCCTCGTCGAAGGGCTCCAGATTGCGCGCCGCCTCGCCCATGGTCTGGCGCAGGTGCACGAGGTAGTCGCGCGTGAGCTGCAGGTCGGCGCGGGCGCTGGTCGAGGCCGGCCCGTGCCCGGGGATGATCAGCCGGGCGTCGAAGGCCAGCAGCCGGTCAAGCGACTCGATCCAGCGCGCGCTGTCGGCCTGGCCCACGAACGGGATGCGGCCTCGGAACACCAGGTCGCCTGCGAAGAGCACGCCACGCTGCGGCAGGTGCACCACCAAGTCCTCGGGCGTGTGCGCGGGGCCGGCTGGCTGAAGCACGAACTTCGTCCCACCGACTTCGAGCGTCACTGCGGCGTCGATCCAGCGGTCGGCCGGCACCAGCCGCGTGCGTTCGTCGATCCACGGTGCCAGCTCGCTGCGGCTGGCCTGCAGGCGCAGCTGCGCGGTCTCGGAGGCGAGGTACTCGCGCCCGTCGCGGTGCGCGATGATGTTCGCGCCGCGTTCCTTGAAGCTCTGCAGGCCGTAGACGTGGTCGGCGTGGTAGTGCGTGACGATGACGTGGCGCACGGGCCGCGGCGTGATGCGCGCGATCGCCGCGAGCAGTTCGTCGGCCAAGGCCGGCGAACCGAGGCCGTCGATCGCCACCACGCCGTCGTCGGTGACCACGAAGCCGGCATTGGAGATGAAGTTGCGGTTGGCGGGGGTGCCCAGCGCCGAGGCTCCCTGCACCATCCAGACACCGGGAGCCACCTCGACCGGTTCGACCGGTCGCGCCGCAGGCGCCTGGGCCCGGGCCACGCCGGTCACCAGCGCGAGGCCCAGCCAAAGCATCGCCAGCGGGCGAGGCCAGCGGTGCGCTGCGGAGCTCCAGCCATACATTCGCATGTATTGATATTAGAACCCGGACTATCGATCTGACGCAACCGTATAGATCCGGGGAGGGCGAACCGGCGCATTTCACGCAGAATTCGGCAGCCCCCCGATGATGCTGAGGAGCAAGGATGTCCCTGACCCGATCCGTGGCCGTTGCCACCTTTGCCGCGACGATGATCGCGGCCTCTCCCTGGGCCATCGCCCAGGACGTCAACCTCGCCCGCAACCTGGCTGCCACCTGTGCGAACTGCCACGGCACCAACGGCAATGCCCGCGGCGACATGAAGCCGCTGGCCGGCGTGGCGGCCGAGAAGCTGCTCGCGCAGCTGGCCGACTACCGTAGCGGCGCCCAGCCCGCGACCATCATGCACCAGATCGTCAAGGGCTACACCGACGAGCAGCTCAAGCTGATCGCCGGCTATTTCGCCGCCCAGAAGCCCGCGAAGTGAGGAGGCCCGTCATGACCCACCTGCACGACATCGAACGCGGCATCTCCGCTTCCCGTCGCCGCCTGCTCGGCGCTGGCGTCGCTCTCGGCGGCCTGGCGCTGGCCGGCTGCGCCACCACCGCCTCCGGGCCGTCCATCGGCCGCGTCGTGGTCGTCGGCGGCGGCTTCGGCGGCGCCACCGCCGCCCGCTACCTGAAGATGTGGGGCGGCAACATCGACGTCACCCTCGTCGAGCGCAACGCGAGCTTCGTCTCCTGCCCGATCTCGAACCTGGTCGTCGGCGGCTATCGACAGATCGGCGACATCACCCGCGGCTACGACGGCCTCAAGGCCCTGGGCGTCAAGGTCGTCCAGGGCGAGGTCACCGCCATCGATGCCGCGGCGAGGAAGGTGCGCCTGGCCGGCGGCGGCGAACTGGCCTACGACCGGCTCGTCGTCTCTCCGGGCATCGATTTCATGCTCGAGCAGGTGGGCGGCCTGCAGGCCGCGCTCGACAGCGGCCGCGTCACGCACAGCTGGAAGGCGGGCCCGCAGACCGTGGCGCTGCGCCGCCAGATCGAGTCCATGCCCGATGGCGGCGTGTTCGCGATGGCTATCCCGAAGGTGCCGTACCGCTGCCCGCCGGGGCCCTACGAGCGGGCCTGCATGGTGGCCAGCTACCTGAAGACCGCCAAGCCGAAGTCCAAGGTGCTGGTGCTCGACGGCAACCCCGAGATCCAGTCCAAGAAGGCGCTGTTCGAGCGCGCCTTCGACCAGCACTACAAGGGCATCATCGAGTACCGGCCGAACGCCGAACTCAAGGAGGTCTCGGGCAACGTCGCCAAGCTGGAGTTCGAGGACGTCAAGGCCGACGTGCTGAACGTCATCCCGCCGCAGCGCGCGGGCGACCTGGCGCGCACGGCGGGGCTGATCAACGTCAACAACCGCTGGGCGGGCGTGAACTGGCTGACGATGGAGTCGACCGCGATGCCGGGCGTGCACGTGCTCGGCGACGCGACCTTCCCGGCGCCGGCGATGCCCAAGTCGGGCCACATGGCCAACCAGCACGCCAAGGTGGCGGCCGCGGCCATCATCCAGCTGCTCAAGGGCGAGGCCGTCAGCGCGACGCCAGTGGTGATGAACACCTGCTACAGCTTCGTCACCCAGCGCGACGTGATCCACGTCGCCTCGGTCCACCAGTACGACGCCACCGACAAGACCTTCAAGACCGTGCCCGGCTCGGGCGGCGTCTCGGCGGCGGCCAATCAGGTCGAGGGGCGCTACGCGCTGTCCTGGGCCGACAACATCTGGGCCGACATGCTGGCGGTCTGAACCGCCTGCGAGGGCCCGGCCACCGCCGGGCCCGGGGGTGGGTGATGAAGGGCGCGGCGCGAGTCGCGCCCTTCGTTCATTGCAGCCCGGAGATGTAGCTGGCGACGGCCTTGGCCTCGAGCTCGGTGAGCCTGGAGGCGATGGTGTGCATGATCGCGTTGTCGCGCTGGCGGCTCGCGAAAGCCTTGAGCTGGTTCTCGGTGTACTGGGCGTGCTGCCCGGCCAGCCGCGGGAGCACCTCGGTGCCGTGGCCCTGGGGGCCGTGACAGCTCGCGCATGCGGCCACGCCCGAGTGCGGGTTGCCGCGCGTGAAGACGAGGCGGCCCATCTGGGCAAGCTCCGGATCGTCGACCTTGTGGATGCGCGTCGGGCGCGACTCGAACCATGCGCCCAGCGCCTTGAAGTCGGCCTCGTTCAGGTCCTCGACCATCGGCTGCATTGCCGTGCTCTTGCGCTTGCCGCTCTTGTAGTTGGCCAGCTGCTGCGCGATGTAGCCGGCGTGCTGGCCCGCCAGGCGCGGGAACACCGGGCTCGAGCTCTCGCCGTCGGCGCCATGGCAGATGAAGCACTTGCCCTGGACGATCTCCTCGGCGCGTGCGAGATCGGCGGCGAGCGCGGGCATCGTGGCGGCCCCGACGGCGAGGGCGGCGATGGCGGTCGTGAACGTGCGCATGGCGTGATTCTGTCGGTCTCTGCGGCAGTTGTCGGCGATGGGGTCGAGGCCGGGCGGGCGCTGCAGGGGAAGCGGGGGCGATCACCCCGTGCCGCGCCCGGGAACCTCAGGCACGTTCACGGCTTGATGTAGGCCGCTCCTTCCTTCTGCAGCTTCGCGATGCGCACCACCCCGGAAGGCGTGAACTCGGCCTCCTGGATGAACTGCTCCTTCTTCAGGGTGCGGTTGCGCAGCGTGATCTCGCAGACCTCGAAGCGCACGCCGCGCGCGCGCAGCGCCGAGACCAGCGGCGCGTACTCGGTGCCGCTGGGGTGCTTCTCGCCGTCGATCAGGATGTCGACCCCGTTCGCATGCGTGACCACGGTGATGCGGGCTGCCGGGTCGACGTCGAGGTGGTTGCGGATGTTGCGCAGTCCCTTGAGCCCCTGGGCTGCCGTGTCGTCGACGTGGTAGACCACCTTGTCCTGGGCCCAGGACTGGGGCGCCGTCAGGGCGCAGGCCGACACGATTGCGGCGGCAGCCAGGGTGCGTGGCGTCATCATCGTCTCCTCGATCGTGCGTCGAAAGCGGTATGGACAGTCGGCCCCACGGCGGCTCAGGCGATCCCCGGGTTGCCCTGGGTGCCCACGAGCTTCGGCGTGTTGACCCGGCGAGGCGTGACGCGGCCGCCCGGCCGCGACTTCAGCCAGGTCTCGACGACTTCCCACACCGGCTTGTTGCCCGCCCTGGCTGCTTCCTCGGCGACCGGTGCCCAGCCCGCCACCTTGTAGGTCTTCGCGGGCTCGATCGGCTTGCCGCCCAGGCGCATGTCGGAGATGCGCGAGCCCATCTTCTCGCCCGGCGTCATCGTGTACTCGAGCCCGCCCACGCGCACCATGTCGCCGCCCTGCTGGTAGTAGGGGTCGGGGTTGAAGAGGTTGTCGGCCACGTCCTCGAGCACGGTCTTGATCATCTCGCCGGACATGTCGGTGACGGTGGCGTACGGGTAGGTGATCGCCACCTGGTCCATCATCAGCTCGCGCGTGATGACGTCGCCGGGCAGCAGCGAGGTGCCCCAGCGGAAGCCCGGGCTGAAGGCGATCTGCGCGCCCTGCACCTCGATCAGCGCGTCGCACAGCAGCTGGTCCCAGCTGCCGTTGAAGTTGCCGCGGCGGTACAGCAGGCCGTCGGTGACGGCGAGCCTCTCGGCGAGCTTGCCCTCGTAGGGGGCGCGGATCTTCGTGATCAGCGCGTCCATCTCCGGGTCGGGCCGGAGCATGTTCGAGAACACCGGCAGCAGCCGGTAGCGGAAGTTCGCCACCTTGCCGCCCTTGACCTCGAAGTCCATCACGCCGAGGAACTTGCCGTTGCTGCCGGCGTTCGTGACCAGCGTCTTGCCGCCCGGGTTGTCGACCGGGATGGCCACCGGCACGCCGTCGTGCGTGTGGCCGCCGAAGATGGCGTCGATGCCGCGCACGCGGCCGGCCATCTTCAGGTCCACGTCCATGCCGTTGTGCGACAGCAAGACGACGAGCTGCGCCCCCTTGCCGCGCGCCTCGTCGACGACCTTCTGCATCTCCTCGTCACGG
>JBILNT010000154.1:0-8772 GCA_044374875.1 Rubrivivax sp. | reverse complement strand
GCGCCACCAGCGGCGAGGCCTTCTTCCGCGGCGTGGCCGGCGAACGTTTCGCCGTGCGCCTGTCGGGCGCCACCACGGTGGTCGAGGGCACCGGCGACCACGGCTGCGAGTACATGACCGGCGGCACCGTCGTCGTGCTGGGCCGCACCGGGCGCAACTTCGCCGCCGGCATGTCGGGCGGCGTGGCCTACGTCCACGACGAGGACGGCCAGTTCGCGCGCCGCTGCAACACCAGCATGGTGGCGCTGGAGAAGGTGCTGCCCGCCGCCGAGCAGGCCGGCCCGGCCGTCGGCTGGCACCGCGAGAGCGCCGACGAGACGCTGCTGCGCAAGCTGATCGAGGACCACCACAAGTGGACCGGCTCGCTGCGCGCCCGCGAGGTGCTCGACAACTGGGCCACCGCGCGCGAGAAGTTCGTCAAGGTGTTCCCGCACGAGTACAAGCGCGTGCTCGCCGGCCGTGCCGCCAAGGCCGACGCCGCCACCGGCAAGGCCATCGCCTCGTCGGCCGCGGCCACCGCCAAGTAAACCTCCGTCAGGATCGAGACAAGGATCGACAGATCATGGGAAAAGTCACCGGCTTCCTCGAGTACGAACGGCTCGAAGAGGGCTACGAGCCCATCCCCCAGCGCCTGAAGACCTGGAAGGAGTTCGTGATCGGCCTGTCGTCGGAACAGGCCAAGGTGCAGGGTGCGCGCTGCATGGACTGCGGCACGCCCTTCTGCAACAGCGGCTGTCCGGTCAACAACATCATCCCGGACTTCAACGACCTGGTCTTCCAGGGTGACTGGAAGAACGCGATCGAGGTGCTGCACTCGACGAACAACTTCCCCGAGTTCACCGGGCGCGTCTGCCCCGCACCCTGCGAGGCGGCCTGCACGCTCAACGTCAACGACGACCCGGTGGGCATCAAGTCGATCGAGCACGCGATCATCGACCGCGCCTGGGCCGAAGGCTGGGTGCCGCCGCAGCCGGCGAAGGCGAAGACCGGCAAGAAGGTGGCCGTCGTCGGGTCGGGGCCCGCAGGTCTGGCTGCTGCGCAGCAGCTCGCGCGCGCCGGCCACGACGTGACGGTGTTCGAGAAGAACAGCCGTATCGGCGGCCTGCTGCGCTACGGCATCCCCGACTTCAAGATGGAGAAGTCGCACATCGACCGCCGCGTCGAGCAGATGAAGGCCGAGGGCGTGGTGTTCCGCACGGGCGTGCTCGTGGGCGGCCTGCCCGAGACCAGCAAGGTCACCAACGACGCCAGGGAAGTGGTCAGCGCAGAACAGCTCAGGGCCGGGTTCGACGCCGTGCTGCTGGCCGGTGGCGCCGAGACCTCGCGCGACCTGCCGGTGCCGGGCCGCGGGCTCGACGGCGTGCACTTCGCGATGGAGTTCCTGCCGCAGCAGAACAAGGTGGTGGCCGGCGACAAGGTCAAGGGTCAGATCCGGGCCGACGGCAAGCACGTCATCGTGATCGGCGGCGGCGACACTGGCAGCGACTGCGTCGGCACCAGCAACCGCCACGGCGCGGCCAGCGTGACCCAGTTCGAGCTCATGCCCATGCCCCCCGAGCAGGAGGACAAGGCGCTGACCTGGCCGTACTGGCCCTACAAGCTGCGCACCAGTTCCAGCCACGAGGAAGGCTGCGAGCGAGAGTTCGCGGTCGCCACCAAGGAGTTCGTCGCCGGCACCGGCAAGGACAAGGGGCGGGTCGTCGGCCTGAAGACGGTGCACGTGCAGTGGCAGAGCGGCAAGATGGTCGAGGTGCCCGGCACCGAGAAGGAGTGGAAGGCCGACCTCGTGCTGCTGGCCATGGGCTTCGTCGCGCCGGTGGGTTCGGTGCTCGAGGCCTTCGGCGTGGACAAGGACGCGCGCGGCAACGCCCGGGCCACGACCGACGCCGCCGTCGGCTACCGCACGAACGTCGACAAGGTCTTCGCCGCCGGCGACATGCGCCGCGGCCAGTCGCTGGTGGTCTGGGCGATCCGCGAAGGCCGGCAGGCCGCGCGCGCGGTCGACGAGTACCTGATGGGCGGCTCGACCCTGCCGCGCTGAGCGCAGCCTGCGGCCGGTCCGGTGAGCCGGCCGCAGCGTGACGAGGGCCGCGCCCGGCGCGGTTGATCACGTCCCCTGGCGCATGGATATCCGGGTTCACCCGCACCCATGCGCCTCGCGTGCGAGAATCGCCCCACGACGCGCGGTGTCGCGTCGAACCTTGCCGCGCCTCGCCGTACCGGCGCCCGCACCCGCCGCCCCAGGAACGACGACCTGGCCGCCTTGCCGGCCCCGCCGCCGCTTGAACTCCGACGCACTCATCCAGATCGACCACGTCTCGTTCGGCTACGACAGCAGCCGGATGATCCTCAGCGACATCTCGCTGAACTTCGAGCGTGGCAAGGTCACCGCCATCCTGGGCGGCTCGGGTTGCGGCAAGACGACCCTGCTGCGCCTGATCGGGGGCGTTCACGCGGCCAGCAGCGGGCGCGTGGTGTTCGACGGCGAGACCATCGACGTGCGCGACAAGGCGCAGCTCTACCGCCTGCGCCGCCGCCTGGGCATGCTGTTCCAGTTCGGCGCCCTCTTCACCGACCTGACGGTGTTCGACAACGTCGCCTTCCCGCTGCGCGAGCACACCGACCTGCCCGAGCCGCTGGTCCGCGACATCGTGCTGATGAAGCTCAATGCGGTGGGCTTGCGCGGCGCCGCCGGGCTGCGCATCAGCGAGGTGTCGGGCGGCATGGCGCGGCGCATCGCGCTGGCGCGCGCGATCGCGCTCGACCCCGAGCTCATCATGTACGACGAGCCCTTCGCGGGCCTGGACCTGATCTCGATGGGCGTGGCGGCCAAGCTCATCCGCACGCTCAACGACGTCACCGGCTCGACCTCGCTGGTGGTCAGCCACGACGTGCCCGAGTGCATGGCCATCAGCGACTGGGTGGTGCTGATGGCCGCCGGCGGACGCCTGGTGGCGCAGGGCACGCCGGCCGAGCTGATGGCCTCGACCGACCCCGAGGTGCGGCAGTTCGTGCGCGGCGAACCCGACGGCCCGGTCAAGTTCCACTACCCCGCGCCCGAGATCGGCACCGACTTCGGCGTCGGCGCGGAGGCCGGGCGATGAGGCTGCTTGCTGAACTTGGCGCCCGCACGCTGGAGAACCTGCGCGGCTGGGGCCACGCGGCGTTCTTCACGCTGGACCTGCTGCGCGCCACGCCGGCGTCGCTGCGCCGCTTCTGGCTCGTCGTCGCACAGATCCACGCCATCGGCAACCGCTCGCTGGTCATCATCCTGGCCTCCGGACTGGCGGTGGGCTTCGTGCTGGCGCTGCAGATGTATTACGCGCTGGTCACCTACGGCGCTGCCGAGAGCCTGGGGCTGGTCGTCAACCTGTCGCTGGTGCGCGAGCTCGGCCCCGTCGTCACGGCCCTGCTCTTCGCCGGACGCGCCGGCACCTCGCTGACGGCGGAGATCGGCCTGATGAAGGCCGGCGAGCAGATCGCCGCGATGGAGCTGATGGCGGTCGACCCGAGGCAGCGGGTGCTGGCGCCACGCTTCATCGGCGGCATCGTCGCCATGCCCATCCTCGCGGTGCTGTTCTCGGCCATCGGCATCCTCGGCGCCTGGATCGTCGCCGTGCTGCTGATCGGGGTCGACGCCGGGAACTTCTGGTCGATCATGCAGACTCAGGTGGATGTCTGGCGCGATGTCGGCAACGGCATCGTCAAGAGCTTCGTCTTCGGCGTGATCTGCACGCTGGTGGCCCTCTACCAGGGGTTCGAGACCGAGGCCACGCCGGAGGGCGTGGCCTATGCCACCACGCGCACCGTGGTGATCTCCTCGCTGTGGGTGCTGGGGATGGACTTCGTCCTCACCGCCCTGATGTTCTCGACGCCCTGACGGGGCGCCGGTTCCGGAGCCAAGAACGATGGGCAAGAAAGGCATCGAGACGCTGGTCGGGGGCTTCGTGCTCCTGGGCCTGGCCGGTCTCGTGTTCCTCGCGCTGCAGGCCGCCAACCTGGGCAGCTTCTCCAACGGCCGTGACACCTACACCGTGTACGCCCGCTTCGACAACGTCGGCGGCCTCAAGCCACGCGCCGCGGTGCGCAGCGCGGGCGTCACCGTCGGCCGCGTCACCTCGATCCAGCTCGACCCGAAGAGCTACCAGGGCGTGGTCACGATGGAGATCGATCGCGCGGTGCAGTTCCCGAAGGACTCGTCGGCCAAGATCCTGACCTCCGGCCTGCTGGGCGACCAGTACATCGGCATGGAGCCCGGGGGCGAGGACAAGACCATCGGCGCCGGCGAGACGATCGCGCAGACCCAGTCCGCCGTGGTGCTGGAGAACCTGATCGGCCAGTTCCTGACCGGCAGGGCTGCCGAGGCGGGCGGCGAGACGGGAGTCCCCAAGTGACGACCTCCTGGTCTCTGCGAACGGGTACGGCCGCGGCCCTGGGTGCCGCGATCGCCGTCGCGATGACCACGGGCTGTGCCACGGTGCAGATGCCGCCGCGCGACGGCGAGGCCAGGCCGCCGTCGCGCAGCGACCCCTGGGAACCGATCAACCGCAAGTTGTTCGCCTTCAACGAGGCCGTCGACGACGCCGTGATCAGCCCCGTGGCCACGGCGTGGCGTGACGTCGTGCCGCAGTTCGTGCGCACCGGCGTGGCCAACTTCTTCGGCAACTTCGACGACGCCTGGTCTTCCGTCAACCACGTGCTGCAGGGCAAGATCCACAGCGGGCTGGAGATGGGCTTCCGGGTCGTCGTCAACACGACCTTCGGTCTTGGCGGCGTGCTGGACCCGGCCTCCGAGATGAAGCTCGAGAAGCGCGCCGAGGACCTGGGCCAGACGCTGGGTGTCTGGGGCGTTCGCCCCGGCCCGTTCCTGATGCTGCCGCTGCTGGGGCCGTCGTCGCTGCGCGACGGCATCGCGCTGCCGGCGGACCGCTGGCTCTCGCCCTCGCTGCTGACCCGCAGCGACGGCAAGCGCTTCCTCGGCACGGCGCTCAACGTCGTGGACACGCGCGCACGGCTGCTGTCGACGACGAGCATGATCGAGGACGTCGCGCTCGACCGCTACAGCTTCGTGCGCGACGGCTACTTCGCCCGCCGTCGCGACCTCGTCTGGGACGGCGCACCGCCGCTGGAGGACTTCGTCGACGAGCCGCCGTTCCCGGCGTCGAAGCCAGCCCCCGCACCGCCCAGGTGAACCACATCGACCACCCGTGCGTTGAAGAGGTGCCGCCCACGCTGCGCCGCGACGACGGCGGCACCAGGAAAGGAACCTCCACGTGCTGAACAAGCTACTCCGCGCACTGACACTGGCTGCAGCGCTGCTAGGCGCCGCGGCAGCCCACGCGCAGACCGCGCCCGACGCGCTCGTGCGCCAGCTGTCCGTCGAAGTCATCGACGCCGCGAAGAGCGACAAGGCCATCCAGGCCGGCGACATGGCCAAGGTGATCGCGCTGGTCGACGCCAAGGTGATGCCGCACGTCAACTTCGAGGCCATGACGCGATCGGCGGTGGGGCCGCAGTGGCGCAACGCCACCGCCGACCAGCGCACGAAGCTGCAGGCCGAGTTCAAGCAGCTGCTCGTGCGCGTCTACGCCGGCGCGCTGACGCAGGTGGCCGACCGCACGGTCGAGATCACCAAGACGCTGCCGGTGCAGGGCAGCACGCAGCAGATCGTGCAGAGCGAGGTGCGCGGCAAGGGCGAGCCGATCAAGCTCGACTACCGCTTCGACAAGGCCGGCGAGGCCTGGAAGATCATCGACGTCAACGTCGGTGGCATCTGGCTGGTGACCAGCTACCGTTCGCAGTTCGCGCCCGAGCTGGCCAGCGGTGGCATCGACGGCCTGATCGCCAAGCTGGCCGAGCGCAACAAGGCCGCGTCGGCGGCCAGGAGCTGAGCACGATGACGGCATCGGTCGCGCTGCCCGCCAGCGTCACGATGCACGAGGCCAGCGCCGTGCTGCGCAGCGTCGAGGCCGCGATGCCGGCCGCGGGCGGCAGCCTCGAGATCGACGCCGCCACGCTGCAGGCCTTCGACACCTCGCTGATCGCGGTGCTGCTGCAGGCCCTGCGCAGCGCGAAGGCAAGGGGGGCGGCGGTGCAGGTGGTGCGGGCCCCGGCGAAGCTGTTCTCGCTGGCGGCGCTCTACGGCGTCGATTCGCTGCTGCCGCTCGAGCCGTCGGCGACGCGACCCGGCTCCACGTAGCGCCGCGCGCGCAGGTTGCGCTTGATCTCCTGCAGCATCGGGCGCAGCGTCCCCGATCCAAGGCGCAGCGCCACGCCCGTGGTCAGGATGTCCACGATCAGCAGGTGCAGCAGCCGCGAGACCATCGGGCTGTAGCGGTCGGCGTCCTCGGGGTGGTCTGCGGCCAGCAGCACGTGCTGGCTGCCCGCCATGGCCTCCATCGCCAGCGGCGAGCCGCTGGCGGTGACGACGACGATGGTCGCGCCCTTGCGGCGGGCGATGTCGGCGACGTCCAGCAGGTCGCGGCTGCGGCCGGAGTTGCTGATGATGACGGCACAGTCGCCGGGCCTGAGCATCGTCGCGCTCATCAGTTGCACGTGACCGTCGGCCGGCGCCGCGGCGTTGACGCCGAGGCGGAAGAACTTGTGCTGGGCGTCCTGGGCCACGATGCCCGAATTGCCCACGCCGTAGAACTCGATGCGGTGCCTTTCGCGGCAGGCCCTCGCCAGCGCGTCGATCGCGCGTTCTATCGACTGCGGGGCCAGTGCCCCACGGTAGCGCAGCATCGCCGCCACCGCGTTGTCGATCACCTTGACCGCGATGTCGGCCGGCTTGTCGTCCTCGTCGACCGCGCGGTGCACGAAGGGCACGCCCTCGTTGACCGTGCCCGCGAGCTTGAGCTTGAAGTCGGCCAGCCCGTCGTAGCCCACGCTGCGGCAGAAACGCACCACGGTGGGCTTGCTGACGTGCGCACGGTCGGCGAGTTCGCCCACCGGTAGCACCGCGAAGCTGCGCGGGTCGGCGAGCAGCAGCTTCGCGACGCGCTGCTCGGCCGGCGGCAGCGCCGGGATCGAGGCACGGATGCGGTCGAGCATGGCCGTCATCGTCGCCCGTCTAGAGTTCCTCGGCCCAGGCGCAGCCGTCGCGAGCGATGAGCGCGCTGGCCGCGGGCGGACCCCAGCAGCCCGCCGCGTAGGGCCGCGGGCCGGCAGGGTCGCGCGCCCAGGCGTCGAGCACGGGCTCGACCCAGCGCCAGGCCTGCTCCTGCTCGTCGCTGCGCACGAACAGGTTCAGCCGGCCGGCAATGGCGTCGAGCAGCAGGCGTTCGTAGGCGCCGACACGCTCGCTGGGGAAGGCCTTGTCGAAGTCGAGGTCCAGGAACACCGGTGAGAGCATCTCGTTGGTGCCGCCGCCCTTGACGGCCAGCAGGTGCAGCTCGAGCCCGTCCTCGGGCTGCAGCTTGATCACCAGCTTGTTGGCGCGGCTGGCGCCAGGGAAGATCGGGTGCGGCACCTCGCGGAAGTTGACCACGATCTGCGCATCGCGCGCGGCCAGGCGCTTGCCCGTGCGCAGGTAGAACGGCACGCCGGCCCAGCGCCAGTTCTGCACCTCGGTGCGCAGCGCGACGAAGGTCTCGCAGTGGCTGCCGGCAGGTACCTTCACTTCCTCGAGGTAGCCGGGCACGGCCCTGCCGTCGACCGTGCCGGCACGGTACTGGCCGCGCACCACGTCTCGCGCCACCGACTCGGGCGTGAACGGCCGCAGCGACTTCAGCACCTTGAGCTTCTCGTCGCGGATCGCGTCGGCGTCGGCCGTCGAGGGCGGCTCCATCGCGATCATCGTCAGCAGCTGCAGCGCGTGGTTCTGCACCATGTCGCGCAGCGCGCCGGTGGTGTCGTAGTAGTCGCCGCGCGTGCCCACGCCCAGGTTCTCGGCCAGCGTGATCTGGATGTTGGCCACGCTCTCGCGCCGCCACAGCGGCTCGAACAGCGCGTTGCCGAAGCGCAGCGCCATCAGGTTCTGCACGGCGGGCTTGCCCAGGTAGTGGTCGATGCGGAAGGCCTGGCGCTCCTGGAACACCGAGCCGACGACGCGATTGATCTCCTGCGCGCTCTTCAGGTCGTGGCCCAGCGGCTTTTCCAGCACCACCCGCACGTGCGGCGCATCGAGGCCGGCGGCACCGAGCTGCTCGCAGATCACGGGGAACAGGTACGGGCTGGTGGCGAGGTACATCACCACCGTCTCGGCACCGCGCGCCTGCACCCACTCGCGCAGACCCTGGTAGTGCTCGGGCCGGGACAGGTCCATGCGCCGGTAGTGAAGCATCTCGGCGAAGCGCGCGAACTCCTCCTCGCTCGGGCGCTTGTACGAATCCACCTCGCCGAAGCGCTCGCGGATGAAGGCCCGGTACTGCTCGTCGCTGCGCTCGTCGCGCGCCACCGCGAGGATGCGGCCGCCCGGCGGCAGCTTGCCGTGACGGAAGGCCTGGAACAGGGCGGGCATCAGCTTGCGCCAGGCGAGGTCACCGGTGCCGCCGAAGAGGACGAGGTCGAAGGACATGGACTCCGGGCACCGCCGATGCGGCCGCCACGTGTAACTTGATTACACGAAAGATGATGCCGAAGTTTCTTCCGCGGGTCAATCGCCGCCGGCGTGCGGTCAGGACTGGAACGCGCCGGGGGACCAGTGCGGCGGCGCGCGCAGTGCCCGCGTGCCGACCGGGAACGCGAACTCGGCGGCGGGCGTGAGGTCGACACCCAGCGCCGTGGCCGGGTCGACGCCCCTGCCCCGCAGCACCGAGCCCGGCGCCAGCT
>JBILNT010000288.1:0-2642 GCA_044374875.1 Rubrivivax sp. | reverse complement strand
CGTCGCGCCGCCAGCGCCTTGCGTCTTGCTTCACCCATCGGGTGAGTGTGCCAACACCGCGCAAGTCCGCAACAACACTGCAGATCCAGGTCATCTCGCAGCGGCAACTGCCGGATTTAGGATCACTTCACTGCTCGTCCAGCGGTCCGGCGTGGCGCTCGATCAGCGCACGCTGCGTGTGCGGGCTCTCCAGCCGCTGCAGCCACCACTGCAGCGCGCGCCCGAGGCCCAGGCTGCCGCGTTCCGCACGCCAGGCGTAGAACATGGCCGCCAGGTGGTCGCCGCGCGCGGTGGTCTTGCGCACGAGGTGCCCGGCCTCCAGGTGCGGCCGCGCGAGCGGCTCGGGCACGTAGCCGCAGCCCAGTCCGCGCAGCAGTGCCTCGAGCTTGGCGCGCATGCTGGGGACGGTGAGCACATCCTGCCCGGGCAGCAGGTTGACCGTCATCGGCGCGAGGCGCTGCGCCGTGTCGGCCACGGCCACCGCGCGGTGGTGCACCAGCTGCGCGTCCTCGAGCGGGGCATCGGCCGCGGCCAGCGGGTGGTGCGGTGCCACGCAGTAGACGAAGGTGACCTCGCCGAGCGATCGCAGCTCGACGCCACCGGGCTTGCCGTCGCGGGCGGTCACGCCGATGGCCAGGTCGACCTGCCCCGAGACCAGGGCCTCCCAGGTGCCGGCCAGCACGTCGGTGCGCAGCTTCAGGCGCGTCGCCGGCGCGGCCTCGCTGTCGGTGGTGCCGGCCTCGCGGGAATCGTCGCGCATGGCGTAGAAGTCGTCGACCAGCTCGAACATCGTCGGCACCGAGACGATGTCCTCGACGCTGATCGACAGCTGCGTCTCCCAGCCGCAGGCCACGCGGCGCACCCGGTTGGCCACGGCGCTGATCTCGTGCAGCAGCCGCCGACCTTCCTCGAGCAGCTCGGTGCCCGCGGCGGTAAGCTGGGCCTGGCGCGAACTGCGGTCGAACAGCAGCACGTCGAGAGCCTCCTCGAGCTGACGCACGCTGTAGGTCAGCGCCGAGGGGACCTTGCCGAGTTCGCGCGCAGCCGCGGCGAAGCTGCCGGTGCGGGCAATGGTGTCCATCATCTGCAGCGCCTCGGGCGTCAGAGCGAGGTGGCGTTGCGGCATCGTGGGCTCCGTGCTGGGGGCTTCATCTTATTTGAACGATGGCATCAACCCCCACGCCCCTGCGGCGAGGCGCGCGTGCCTAGAGTCCAGCCTCACAGACAGGAGACCTCCCCGATGCTCGCGCTTCGCAAGTCCTCGGAACGCGGCTATGCCGACCACGGCTGGCTGCGCAGCTTCCACAGCTTCTCGTTCGCCGACTACCACGACCCGGCCCACATGGGCGTGGGCAACCTGCGGGTGATCAACGAGGACCGGATCGCGCCGGGCACGGGCTTCGGCACCCACGGCCACCGCGACATGGAGATCGTCAGCTACGTGCTCGACGGCGCGCTGGCGCACAAGGACAGCATGGGCAACGGCGAGGCCGGCGCGGCCAACAGCGGCGTGATCCGGCCGGGCGACGTGCAGCGCATGAGTGCCGGCACCGGCGTGCTGCACAGCGAGTTCAACCACTCGCGCGACCAGGCCACGCACTTCCTGCAGATCTGGATCCTGCCGTCGCGGCGCGGCATCGCGCCCGGCTACGAGCAGAAGCACTTCGACGCTGCCGCCAAGCGCGGCCGCCTGGCGCTGGTGGCCTCGCCCGACGGCCGCGACGGCTCGGTGACCATCCACGCCGACGCCTCGATCCGCGCCGGCCTGTTCGACGGTGCCGAGCGCGCCGAGCTGGCCCTCGATCCGTCGCGCATCGCCTACGTGTTCGTCGCCCGCGGCCAGGTGCGGGTCAACGACCGCGGCCTCGGCCAGGGCGACGCGCTGGCGCTCGCACGCGAGGAGCGCCTCGTCGTCGAGGGCGGCGAGGGCGCCGAGATCCTCGTCTTCGACCTCGCCCCTTGAGCGCCTCGTCCCTTCAGCCCCCACCCACTTCACGGAACCCGGAGAACACCATGTCCGACATCGTCATCCTCTTCCACAGCGGCTACGGCCACACCCGCAAGATCGCCGAGGCCGTTGGCGAGACCAGCGGCGGCGAACTGCTGGCCATCGACGCCGAGGGCAACCTGCCCGAGGGCGGCTGGGAGAAGCTGGCCGCCGCGAAGACCATCGTCTTCGGCACCCCGACCTACATGGGCGGCCCGAGCTGGCAGTTCAAGAAGGTGGCCGACGCCTCCAGCAAGGCCTGGTTCACGATGCAGTGGAAGGACAAGCTGGCCGCCGGCTTCACCAACAGCGCCACGCTCAACGGCGACAAGGCGACCACGGTGCAGTACCTGTTCACGCTGTCGCAGCAGCACGGCATGCTGTGGGTGGGGACCGGGATGCAGGGCCCGAACGCCAAGCGCCACACCCGCGACGACCTGAACAACCTGGGCGGCTTCGCCGGGCTGATCACGGCCACGCCCTCGGACGCCTCGGCCGACGAGATGGTGCCGGGCGACATCGCCACGGCCAAGGCCTTCGGGCAGCGAATCGCTGCCGTGACCGCGCGCCTGGGCTGAGAGCCTGAGAGTTTTTCTCGCCATCTTGGTAATTGGCATGCAACTGGCTAATCTTTGACCATGAGCGAACCCCAGCA
>JBILNT010000287.1:0-2655 GCA_044374875.1 Rubrivivax sp. | reverse complement strand
AAGTTCGCCGGCATCGACGTCTTCGACATCGAGCTTGCCGAGAAGGACCCCGACAAGCTCGTCGAGATCATCGCAGCGCTCGAGCCCACGCTGGGCGGCATCAACCTCGAGGACATCAAGGCGCCCGAGTGCTTCTACATCGAGAGGAAGCTGCGCGAGCGCCTGAACATCCCCGTCTTCCACGACGACCAGCACGGCACGGCGATCATCTCCGCGGCGGCGCTGCTCAACGGCCTCGAACTGGTGGGCAAGCCCATCGATGCGGTCAAGGTAGCCGTCTCGGGCGCCGGCGCGGCAGCCATCGCCTGCCTGGACGTGATGGTCGGCCTGGGCGTGAAGCGCGAGAACATCTTCGTCTGCGACAGCAAGGGCGTGATCCGTGAAGGCCGCGGCGACCGGCTGGACGAGTCGAAGCAGCGCTACTGCCAGCGCACCGACGCCACCACGCTGGCCGACGTGGTGAAGGACGCCGACGTGTTCCTCGGCTGCTCGGCCGCCGGCGTGCTGACGCCCGAGATGGTGGCGACGATGGCGCGCCAGCCCATCATCCTGGCGCTGGCCAACCCCGAGCCCGAGATCCGGCCCGAGCTGGCCAAGGCCGTGCGGCCCGACTGCATCATCGCCACCGGGCGTTCGGACTACCCGAACCAGGTCAACAACGTCCTGTGCTTCCCCTACATCTTCCGTGGTGCCCTGGACTGCGGCGCCACCAAGATCACCGAGGCGATGAAGCTGGCCTGCGTGCGCGAGATCGCCGAGCTCGCCAAGGCCGAGACCAGCGACGAGGTGGCCGCGGCCTATGCCGGCCAGGAGCTGCGCTTCGGCCCCGATTACCTGATCCCCAAGCCGTTCGACGTGCGGCTGATCCTGCGCATCGCCCCGGCGGTGGCCAGGGCGGCCGCCGAGTCGGGCGTGGCGATGCGGCCCATCACCGACATGGAGGCCTACGCGCAGCAGCTCTCGCGTCTCGTCTACCAGACCGGGATGATCATGCGCCCGGTCTTCGCCGCCGCGCGCCGCCACCACGCCGCGAACCCGGCGCGCGTGGTGTACGCCGAGGGCGAGGACGAGCGTACGCTGCGCGCGGTGCAGGTGGTGCTCGACGAAGGGCTGGCGCAGCCCATCCTCGTGGGGCGACCCGAGGTGGTGAAGATGCGCATCGAGCGCGCCGGCCTGCGGCTGGAGCCCGGGCGCGACTTCGAGCTCGTCGACCCCGAGAACGACCCGCGCTTTCGCGGCTACTGGGAGCTCTACCACCAGCTCATGGGCCGCGACGGCGTCACGCCGGAGTCGGCCAAGGCTGCGGTGCGGCGCTCGAACACGCTGATCTCGGCGCTGATGGTGCGTCGGGGCGAGGCTCACGCGATGCTGTGCGGGCTGGTCGGCCGCTACGACCAGCACCTCGAGCACGTGCGCACCGTCATCGGCCTGAAGCCTGGCGTGCAGACGCCCGCGGCAATGAACGCGCTGATGCTCGACCAGCACACGCTCTTCATCGCCGACACCTTCGTCAACGAGGAGCCGACGGCCGAGCAACTGGCCGACATCGCGCTGATGGCCGCAGCCGAGGTGCGGCGTTTCGGCCTGCCGCCCAAGGTGGCGTTCCTCTCGCACTCGGTCTTCGGCTCGTCGGCCCGTGCCTCGGCGCGGCGCATGCGTGCCGCGCGCGACCTCTTCGTGCAGCGCGCCCCCGACGTCGAGTGCGACGGCGAGATGCACGGCGACGCGGCGCTCTCCGAGCCCGTGCGCCGCGGCTACCTGCCCGAGACCACGCTCACGGGCAGCGCCAACCTGCTCGTGCTGCCGAACCTGGACGCCGCCAACATCCTCTTCAACGTGCTGAAGATGACCGGCAGCCAGGGCGTCACCGTCGGGCCGATCCTGCTCGGCGCGGCCAGGCCGGCGCACATCCTGACCCCCTCGGCGACGGTGCGCCGCGTCGTCAACATGACCGCCCTGGCCGTGGCCGACGCAGCCGACATCGCCACCAGCGCGCCGTAACCCGCCGGTAACCGGCCCGTCGAGGACGGTACGGATAATCCTGCAAAGCCACGGGGTCAGGTCTCGTTCCTTGCACAGGGAGCGCATGCCGTGCAACAAACGAGACCTGACCCCGTGCAAGGAACGAGACCTGACCCCCGGAGTTTGCATGACCCGTGCCACCAAGATCGTCGCCACCCTCGGCCCTGCGTCGAGTGACCCGGAGGTCCTCGAGCGGCTGCTGCGTGCTGGCGTCGATGTCGTGCGCCTGAACTTCAGCCACGGCAAGGCGGAGGACCACATCGCGCGGGCGCAGCTGGTGCGCTCGGTGGCCGAGAAGGTGGGCAAGCCGGTGGCGCTGATGGCCGACCTCCAGGGGCCGAAGATACGCGTCGGCAAGTTCGCCGAGGGCAAGGTGATGCTGGAGCCCGGGGCGCGCTTCGTGCTCGATGCGCAGCGCACCGAGCCGGGCGACGTGAACGCGGTCGGGCTGGACTACAAGGAGCTGCCGCGCGACGTGAAGCCCGGCGACCTGCTGCTGCTCAACGACGGCCTGATCGTGCTGACGGTCGACGCGGTGCGCGGCGAGCAGGTGCACACCGTCGTGAAGATGGGCGGCGAGCTCTCGAACAACAAGGGCATCAACAAGCAGGGCGGGGGGCTGACCGCCCCGGC
>JBILNT010000303.1:0-2682 GCA_044374875.1 Rubrivivax sp. | reverse complement strand
GTGTACCGGCAGTGACTTATGGTCGTCGACGAAGCCGATCGCGGCCACCAGCGTGCCGCCGCCAGCCAGTGTGGCGTACAGCGACCAGGGCATCGCCCCGATCCCCCAGAGCGCGGTGCAGCCGCCGATCGAGGCGGCCACGATCGCCATTCCACCGCCGCGCGGCACCGGTACGGTGTGCGAGCTGCGCTCGTTCGGCACGTCCATCAGGTGCTTCAGCCCGTACAGACGGATGCCCCAGGCCATCGCGCAAGAGGCGGCGAACACCGCCGCGAGCAGGATCCCCAGCGAGCCGCCGCTCATCGCGAGGTCCCAGCGGCGTAGGCGGCAGCGGTACGCAGCAGGCCCTCGCGCTGCGCGATCGGCGAGGCCCAGCCGAGCAGCCGGCGCGCCTTGCACGCGTCGACCCGCAGCGGGGCGGTAAGCCGGTCGATGTCGGCGGCGCGGCCAACGAGCCCGGCCAGCGTGCGCAGCAGCCCCGGCGGCACCGGCAGCAGGCGGGCGCGACGGCCCATGCCCTCCGCCAGCGTCACGATCAGTTCGCGCAGCGTCGGAGCCTCGACGTCGGCCGCGACGAAGGTCTCGCCCTCAGCGCGCGGGTCGTGCACGCAGGCCTCGATCAGCGCGACGAGCGGGTCGATGCCGACCATCGCCCGGCGCGTGGTCACCGAGCCGAAGGGCAGCGGCAGTCCGGTCGCGACCAGCCGCATCAGCCGCTGCAGGTTGCCGGGGCAGCCTGGACCATAGACGAGCGCGGGGCGCAGCACCACCGGCCGCATCGGCGCGCCCTCACACAGCGCGGCGAGCCGGCGCTCGGCCTCAAGCTTGGAGTGCGCATACGGCTCGACCGGGGCGGGCGCATCGGCCTCGGTCAGCGGCCGGTCGCTGCGGTGGCCGTGCACGCCGATCGATGACACGAAGACGAAGCGGCGTACGCCGGCCTCCAGCGCGGCGTGCGCGAGCCGCAGCGTGCCCTCGACGTTCGTGTGGTCGAAGGCGGCGCGGTCGGCGGCCGCCGCGCCGCCGCGGTGCGCGAGCCCTGCGAGATGTACGACTGCGGATGCGCCCTCCAGGGCGGCGCGCCAGTCGGTGCCGGGGCCGACTTCGCCGACGGCGACATCCGCGACGCCCTTCGGCGCGCGGGGGCCGAGCCCGGCACGCGACGCGGCGCGCACGCGCAGGCCGCGCGCAGCGAGGTACGCGCAGGTGGCGGCGCCGACGAAGCCCGCAGCGCCGGTGACCAGAACGGACGGCAGGCCGGCGGACGGATCGATGACGGGCGGGGTGCTCGCGGTCGGAGGGTTAAAGGTCGGATCGCTCACGATGCGCGTGGTCAGAAGCGGCGGTACTTGAGCCAGCCGCGCGCCGCGTAGTTCGCGAAGCACCAGGCCGAACGCAGCGGACCGAGGCCCTCGACCTCGCGGTAGGTTTTCCAGACCATCATCGACGAGTTACGCTTGTTGCGCGACACCGACTGGCCGACCACGCGGTAGCGCATCAGGTCGCGGTGCAGGCCAAGCGCGATGCCGCCGGGGCGCAGCAGCTCGAGCCAGCACGCGAAGTCGTCGTAGTAGGTCTTCTTCATCCGGAACGGACCGGTCGCCTCGCGGTCTACGATCACCGTCGAGGTGGCGATCGCCGTGTTGCACAGCAGGGCAGCATAGTCGAGCCGGTCGGGGACCTCGATCAGCCGTCCCGTCGATGCGCCGTCCTCGGTAATTCGGCGGAACTCGGTGAAGCTGATCCGGCAGCCGGCCGCGCGATGAAAGTCGAGCTGCGCCTGCAGCTTGTCGGGCAGCCACAGGTCGTCGCTGTCGAGGAACGCGATCCAGCGTCCGCGCGCTGCCTCAAGCGCCGCGTTGCGAGCGGCCGCGGGGCCACCGTTACGGGGCTGGCGGATCAGCTTCACGCGCGGATCGCCGGCTGCGGCGCGCTCCACGGTTGCGGCCGTGTCATCGGGGGAGCAGTCGTCGACCACCCACAGCTCCCAGTCGGTCCAGGTCTGCGCCTGGACCGAGCGGATCGTGTCGGTGACGAAGCGCGCAGCCTTCCAGGCCGGCGTGACGATGGAGATGGGGGCGGAGTTCATCGCAGCTCGGCGGCGAGCGCCCGCCGCTTGAAGGTCCAGGGCACCGGGGGCACGCCGCGCCGCGCGTGCCATGCGCTCTCGAAGGCGGAAGCGCCGAGGAACGCCGCGAGCTTCACCCAGAAGGTCCAGGCCACGATCCAGTTCATCATCCCGCCGATGAACAGCAGCGCGGCGGTGAAGAGCACGTAGGTGCCGAGCAGCGCGGTCAGCACGTGCCCGTCGAGCACCGCGTCGGCGATCCGGCGCAGCGCCAGCCCGTACAGCAGCGACGCGCCGGCGAGCACCACCCAGCCCAGGCCCGGGCCGAACACCTCGAACAGCACCTCGGGGTAGCCCCCGGCAAACTGCATGCCCTGCTGCACCACGATCTCCTGCGTGCGCGTCTCGCCCAGGATCATCAGCATCAGATACTGGATACCGGTGTTGCGCGAGCCGTCGACTGGGTCCACGAACATTGCGCGCAGCGCGAGCGACGGGTCGTCCCCGCGCTGCACGAACACCCGCTCCCAGGTCGGCCACCACATCTCGACCGGCTGCACCGCGATCCGCTCGACGATCTTGGAGAGGGCGTCCTCGTCGCCCGCCCGCACGTT
>JBILNT010000002.1:0-68723 GCA_044374875.1 Rubrivivax sp. | reverse complement strand
GAGTGGGGGATGGAGCAGTTCGTGCGCGACGCCCGGATCAACATGATCTACGAGGGCACGAACACCATCCAGTCGCTCGACCTGCTGGGCCGCAAGGTGCTGGGCGACGGCGGCCGCAAGCTCAAGAAGTTCGGCAAGCTGGTGCAGGCCTTCGTCGAGGAAGAGGGCGTGCGCGAGGAGATGCAGGAGTTCGTCAACCCGCTGGCCGACCTCGGCGACAAGGTGACGAAGCTGACCACCGAGCTGGGCATGAAGGCCATGGGCAACCCCGACGAGGTGGGCGCCGCCGCGGTGGACTACCTGCGCGTGTGCGGCCACCTGGTGTTCGCCTACTTCTGGGCGCGCATGGCCAAGATCGCCCTGGAGAAGAAGGACTCGGGTGACCCGTTCTACACCGCCAAGCTGCACACTGCGCGCTTCTACTTCGCCAAGCTGCTGCCGGAGACCGCGGGCCTCATCCGCAGCTGTCGCAGCGGCCTGGCGCCGCTGATGGCGATGGACGAAGCCCTGTTCTGATTGCCGCAACGACCAAGGAGACCGCGATGAAGACCCTGCTCGCCGCCGCCGTGCTGCTGGCCGCCACCGGTGCCGCGTACGCCCAGTCCAGCCCGGTCGGGCTGTGGAAGACGATCGACGACAAGACGAAGAAGGAACGCTCGCTGGTGCGCATCGTCGAGGCGGCCGGCGGCGTGCTGGTCGGCCGCATCGAGAAGCGGCTCGATCCCGAGGCCCGGCCCGACGCCGCCTGCGACAAGTGCAGCGACGACCGCAAGGGCAGGCCCATGGACGGGCTGGAGATCATCCGCGGCGTGAAGAAGGCCGACTCGGAAGGGCTCTGGGACGGCGGCCACATCCTCGACCCCGAGGAAGGCAAGGTCTACAAGGTGCGCCTGACGCCGGCCGACGGCGGCCGAAAGCTCGACGTGCGCGGCTACATCGGCGCGCCGCTGCTCGGACGCACGCAGACCTGGATCCGCGTCGAGTAGCGACTTGCACGACACCCGCAGGCCGGATGCGGCGCGCGGGCCCCACCCAGAGGATTCGCATGAACAAGTTCAACGTACGCAAGGTCGCCGTGCTCGGCGCCGGCGTGATGGGCGCGCAGATCGCCGCCCACCTCGTCAACGTCAAGGTGCCGGTGGTGCTGTTCGACCTGCCCGCCAGGGAAGGCCCGAAGAACGGCATCGTCACCCGGGCCGTCGACCAGCTGAAGAAGCTCAAGCCCGCGCCGCTGGGCGTGGCCGACGACGCGGTGTTGATCCAGGCCGCGAACTACGACGAGCACCTGGCGCTGCTGGGCGAGTGCGACCTCGTCATCGAGGCCATCGCCGAGCGCATGGACTGGAAGCTCGACCTCTACCGCAAGGTGGCGCCGGCGATCGCGCCGCACGCCATCGTCGCCAGCAACACCTCGGGCCTGTCGATCACGAAGCTCTCCGAGGCGCTGCCCGACGCGCTGCGCGAGCGCTTCTGCGGCATCCACTTCTTCAACCCGCCGCGCTACATGCAGCTCGTCGAGCTGATCGCCACGCCGGCCACGCGTTCGGCGATCCTCGACGACCTCGAGACCTTCGTCACCACCACGCTGGGCAAGGGCGTGGTGCGCGCGAAGGACACCCCCAACTTCATCGCCAACCGGGTCGGCATCGCCGGCATGCTGGCCACCATCAAGGAAGCCGAGACTTACGGCCTGTCGTACGACGTGGTCGACGACCTGACGGGCAAGAAGCTCGGCCGCGCGTCGTCGGGCACCTTCCGCACGGCCGACGTGGTGGGCCTGGACACGATGGCGCACGTCATCCGCACGCTGCAGGACAACCTGGCCGAGGACCCGTTCTACCCGAGCTACGCCACACCGAAGGTGCTGGAGGCGCTGATCGCCAAGGGCGCGCTGGGCCAGAAGACCGGCGCGGGCTTCTACCGCAAGGTCGGCAAGGAGATCATGCGTCTGGACCCCGCGAAGGCCGACTACGTGCCGGCGGGCGGCAAGGCCGAGCCGATCGTCGAGCGCATCCTGAAGAAGCCTGCGGCCGAGCGGCTCAAGCTGCTGCGCGAGAGCAGCAACCCGCAGGCGCAGTTCCTCTGGGCGATCCTGCGCGACGCCTTCCACTACGCGGCGGTGCACCTGGAGGCTGTCGCCGACACCGCGCGCGATGTCGACTTCGCGATGCGCTGGGGCTTCGGCATGAAGCAGGGCCCGTTCGAGCTCTGGCAGGAGGCCGGCTGGCAGCAGGTGGCCGAGTGGGTGAAGGCCGACATCGACGCCGGCAAGGCGCTGTCCGCTGCGCCGCTGCCGGCCTGGGTGTTCGACGGCCGCAGCGGCGTGCACACGCCCGAGGGCTCCTGGAGCCCGTCCAAGGGTGCCTACGTGCCCAAGCGTGACCTGCCGGTCTACTGCCGCCAGTACTTCCCGGAAGACGTGCTGGGCTCGGGCGCCAAGCCGGCGCTGGCCAGCGGCACCGAGGTCTGGAAGAACGACCACGTGCGCGTCTGGACGCTCGATGGCGAGGTGCTGATCGCCAGCATCACGTCGAAGATGCACCTCATCGGCCCGACGGTGGGCGAAGGGCTGGCCAAGGCCCTGGAGCTGGCCGAGGGCGGCTATCGGGGCCTGGTGATCTGGTCACCCGACGACGTGTTCTCGGCCGGCGCCAACCTCGAGGAGGTGATGCCCATCTTCATGAAGGGCGGCGTGCCGGCCGTGGCAGAAGCGGCCGGCGGCCTGCAGCAGCTGATGCTGCGCATCCGCTACGCGATGGTGCCGGTGGTGGCGGCGGTGCGCGGGCTGGCGCTGGGCGGCGGCTGCGAACTCGCGGCCTACTGCTCGAAGCGGGTGGCGGCGATGGAGTCGTACATCGGCCTGGTGGAAGTGGGCGTGGGCCTGCTGCCCGCCGGTGGCGGCCTGACCTGCATCGCGCGGCGCGCCGCCGAGATGGCGGCGGCGGGCAATGCGAACGCCGACCTGCTGAAATTCCTGACCGACGGCTTCACCAGCGCCGCGATGGCCAAGGTGGGCACCAGCGCGCTGGAGTCGCGCAAGCTGGGCTACCTGCTGGAAGACGACGTGATCGTCGCCCATAAGGACGAGCTGCTGCACGTGGCGCTGACCCAGGTGCGCGCGATGTCCGACAGCGGCTGGCGCGCCCCGGCGAGGAAGCTCTTCCCGGTGGCCGGCCGCAGCGCCGTGGCCACCATCCAGGGCCAGCTCGTCAACATGCGCGACGGCGGCTTCATCAGCGCGTACGACTTCCACATCGCCACCCAGATCGCCCAGGTGGTCTGCGGCGGCGACGTCGATGCCGGCTCGATGGTCAGCGAGGAGTACCTGATGAAGCTGGAGAGCCGGCGCTTCGCCGAGCTGCTGGCCAACCCGAAGACGCAGGAGCGGATCATGGGGATGCTGTCCACGGGCAAGCCTGTGAGGAACTAGCTCCCCCCCCGGAGCGGCTCACGCCGCTCCCCCCTCGAGGGGAGCATCGCCTGTGGACCGGCAAAGCCGGATCCACGGCGATCGCTGGATCTGGGTGGGGCTCGCTGTTTTTTTGGGGACGTTGTCGATCACTACCATGCGTCGTCTGGCGGCGCGGGAGATCTGGATGAAGCAAGTACAGGACGCCTACATCGTGGCCGCGACGCGCACGCCGATCGGGAAGTCGGGGCGCGGCTATTTCCGCAACACGCGGCCGGACGACCTGCTGGTCGCGGCCGTGCGCAACGCGCTGGCGCAGGTGCCGACGCTGGACCCGAAGGCGATCGAGGATGCGATCGTCGGCTGCAGCTTCCCCGAGGCCGAGCAGGGGATCAACATGGCGCGCGCGGCGATGGTCATCGCCGGGCTGCCGCACACCGTGGGCGGCGTGACGATCAACCGCTTCTGCGCCTCGGGCATCACCGCGGTGCAGATGGCGGCCGACCGCATCCGCGTCGGCGAGGCCGACGTGATGATCGCCGGCGGCGCCGAGAGCATGAGCATGGTGCCGATGGGCGGCAACAAGCCCAGCTTCAACCCCGAGGTGTTCGCCCGTGACGAGAACGTCGGCATCGCCTACGGCATGGGCCTGACGGCCGAGAAGGTGGCGCAGCAGTGGAAAGTCACGCGCGAGGCGCAGGACGCCTTCGCGCTGCAGTCGCACCAGCGCGCGCTGGCCGCGATGGCCGCCGGCGAGTTCGCCGACGAGATGACGCCCTTCGAGGTGGTCACGCGCACCCCCGACCTCGCCACCGGCGCCGTCAAGGAAAGCCGGCGCACCGTGAACCTGGACGAAGGCGCCCGGCCCGACACCTCGCTGGAAGGGCTGGCGAAGCTCAAGCCCGTGTTCGCCGCCAAGGGCTCGGTCACGGCCGGCAACAGCAGCCAGACCAGTGACGGCGCCGGTGCGCTGATCCTCGCGTCCGAGCGCGCTGTCAAGCAGTTCGGCCTGAAGCCGCTGGCGCGCTTCGTCAGTTTCGCGATTCGCGGCGTGCCGCCCGAGATCATGGGCATCGGCCCGATCGAGGCCATCCCCGCGGCGCTGAAGCACGCCGGGCTGCAGCTCGACGACATCGGCTGGATCGAGCTCAACGAGGCCTTCGCCGCGCAGTCGCTGGCGGTGATGAACACGGTCGGCCTGGACCCGGCGCGCGTCAACCCGATGGGCGGCGCCATCGCGCTGGGCCACCCGCTGGGCGCCACGGGTGCGATCCGCTCGGCCACGGTGGTTCATGCGCTGCACCGTCGCAACCTGAAGTACGGCATGGTGACGATGTGCGTGGGCATGGGGCAGGGCGCGGCGGGGATCTTCGAGAGGGTATGACCCCCCCCCGGAGCGGCTCACGCCGCTCCCCCCCCAGGGGGGCATCGCCAGCGGCCCGGCAGAGCCGGTTCCGCGGCGATCGCTTGGGATCGGGCTCCCCCCCCCGGAGCGGCTCGCGCCGCTCCCCCCAGGGGGGCATCGCCGGCGGCCCGGCAGAGCCGGTTCCGCGGCGATCGCTTGAGATTGGGCTCCCCCCCGGAGCGGCTCGCGCCGCTCCCCCCCCAGGGGGGCATCGCCAGCGGCCCGGCGAAGCCGGTTCCGCGGCGATCGCTTGATGAGGCACGGATGCGGCAGACTGCAAGGTTGAAGGAGAACTTTCGATGACCATCAAGACGGCGACGCTCCATGGCGTGCTGACGATCGAGATCGCGCGGCCGGAGAAGAAGAACGCGCTGACCGTGGCGATGTACCAGGCGATGGCTGATGCGCTGCGTGCGGCGGCGACGGACGGCGCGGTGCGGGCGGTGCTGATCACCGGGCAGCCCGGCATCTTCACCTCGGGCAACGACATCGAGGACTTCATGGCGCGGCCGCCCGGCCAGGGCAGCGACGGGGCCGACTCGCCGGTGTTCCAGTTCATGCGCGCGCTGCTCGAGTGCGACAAGCCGGTGGTGGCCGCCGTCACCGGTGCGGCCATCGGCATCGGCACCACCATGCTGCTGCACTGCGACTTCGTCTACGTCAGCGACGAGGCGCGGCTGGCGATGCCCTTCGTCACCCTCGGCCTCGTGCCGGAGTACGCGTCGAGCCTGCTGGTGCCGCAGCTGATGGGGCGCGCCCGCGCGGCCGAGAAGCTGCTGCTGGGCGACCCTTTCACGCCCGATCAGGCGGTGGAGTGCGGCATCGCCAACGGCGTGCTGCCGGCGGCCGAAGTGGTGAGCCACGCCCGGCGCGTGGCCGAGCGCTTCAATGCGCTGCCGCCGGGCGCGGTGAGGGAGTCCAAGCAACTGATGAACGGGCCGCAGCGCCAGCAGGTGCTGGAGACCATCCGTCGCGAGGGCGAGATCTTCTCGCGCCGCCTGCGCAGCCCCGAGGCGATGGAGGCCTTCCAGGCCTTCTTCCAGAAGCGCAAGCCCGACTTCAGCAAGTTCAGCTGACCCGCCCATGTCGCTGGCCGTCAAGCTCGCCCTCACGCCCGTGCTCGTGGCGCAGGCCCTGCGCACGCGCGGGCGCATGCCCCGCCTGCCCGAAGCGGCCGGCGACCGCCACGGCCGGGTCGGGCGCGGCCCGCTGCTGCGGCTGCTGATCGCCGGCGACTCGTCGGCGGCGGGCGTGGGCGTGGTGCAACAGCGAGACGCGCTGGCCGGCCATCTCACGCGCGCCCTGGCGCGCCAGTGCGCGGCGACGGTCGAGTGGCGGCTCGTCGCCCGATCGGGGCTCAACACCGAGCAGACGCACCGTCTGCTGGAGAGCGAGTCCTTCCATCAGGCCGACCTGGCCGTGGTCGTCACCGGCGTCAACGACGTCGTCGAGCAGGTGGCCTCGCACCGCGCCGTGGCCGCGCGTGACGCCCTGGCGAACTGGCTGCGCAATGCCCGTGGCGTGCACCACGTCGTCTTCGCGCCGCTGCCGCCCGTGCACCGTTTCCCGGGCCTGCCGCAGCCGCTGCGCTGGGTGGCCGGCAGCGACGCCCGCCGCCACAACGCCGCGCTGCAGCGCTGGGCCGCCACGCGCGCCGACGTCTCGGTGGCCGAGATGGACTTGCCGCTGGACGCCTCGGCCATGGCCAGCGACGGCTTCCACCCCGGCGCCCCGGCCTACCAGGCCTGCGGCGACGCCATCGCGCTGCACATCGCGCGCCGCGTTCGCCCCTCGCTCCGACCCCATCCTTCCAGGGAGTCCCCATGACCCGCAGCCTCCAAGGCAAGACGCTCTTCATCACCGGGGCCAGCCGCGGCATCGGCCTGGCCATCGCCACCCGAGCGGCGCGCGACGGCGCCAACGTGGTGCTGCTGGCCAAGACCACCGAGCCCAACCCCAAGCTGCCAGGCACGCTCTACACCGCGGCGGCCGAGGTCGAGGCCGCGGGCGGGCAGGCGCTGCCGGTGCCGACCGACATCCGCGACGAGAACGCCGTGGCCGCCGCGGTGCAGGCGGCGCTGGCGCGCTTCGGCGGCATCGACATCCTCGTCAACAACGCCAGCGCCATCAGCCTGACCCCTACGCCGATGACGCCGATGAAGCGCTTCGACCTGATGTTCGGCGTCAACGTTCGCGGCACCTACGCCTGCACGCAGGCCTGCCTGCCGGCGCTGATCGAGAGTGCCAAGGCCGGCCGCAACCCGCACGTGCTCAACATGAGCCCGCCGCTGTCGATGCGCGAGCACTGGTTCCGCCCGCACGTGGCCTACACCATGGCCAAGTACGGCATGAGCGAGTGCACGCTCGGCCATGCCGGCGAGTTCCGCCCGCATGGCATCGCGGTCAACAGCCTGTGGCCGCGCACCGCGATCGACACCGCGGCGCTGCAGATGATCCCCGGCGTCGACACGAAGCTGTGCCGCAAGCCCGAGATCCTGGCCGACGCCGCGTGGTGGATCCTCACCAGCGACGCCCGGGCCACCACCGGCCGCTTCTTCATCGACGACGAGGTGCTGCAGAGCCACGGCGTGCACGACCTCGACCGCTACTCGGTGGTGCCGGGAACCAAGCACTTCATCCCCGACTTCTTCGTCGATTGACCCGCGCGGCGCGCCGCGCGGGCGTGGCCGGTTCGATCGCAGGTTCTCACGGCACCAGCCAGCGCGCCCCGTGTTCGTCGAAGCGGGCGCGGCGGTGCCCCTGGGCGTGCAGTTCCAGCCAGTCGACGGTGTGCACCCGGGCGGTGACCACGGCGAAGTACTCGCGGGTGCCGCGCTCGGGTGCCGGGTGGGCCACGGGGCTGCCGGGCGGCAGTGGGGAGAGGTAGTCCTGCGCCGCGGGTGTCATGCGCATCCGTGCCCATCGGGACGACACGTCGAGCCCGCTGGTCTCCATCGCCAGGGCCACGCGCAGCCGCAGTTGCCAGCCCAGGGTGCGCGACCACAGCACCAGCGTGCCCTCGGGCCGGGCGTCGATCTGGCGCACCTTGGCCGAGCGCTCGTCGGTGTAGAAGACCAGCGCCCGCTCGTCGGCCCGAAGGTCGCGCAGCACGATGCAGCGTGCATCGGCGGCGCCGTCGTCCACGGTGGCCAGCACGCCGACGCGCCACTCGTGGCCGCGCTGGTGCACCGCCCTGTCCAGCTCGTGCCAGATCGCCGCGTCGAGCGCGTGCAGGTCGACTATGCGTACGGTGGCGGACATGGCGCCCCTCGTCTGCCCGGGTTGGCCGGCGCCGCCGGGGCCTTCAGCTCTCTCGCCGCAGCGCCGGGAACAGTATCACGTCGCGGATGCTCGGGCTGTCGGTCAGCAGCATCACGAGACGGTCGATGCCCACGCCGCAGCCACCGGCTGGCGGCATGCCGTACTCCAGCGCGCGGATGTAGTCGGCGTCGAAGTACATCGCCTCCTCGTCGCCGGCGTCCTTCGCGGCCACCTGCGCGGCGAAGCGCGCGGCCTGGTCCTCGGGGTCGTTGAGCTCCGAGAAGCCGTTGGCCAACTCGCGGCCCGTCACGAACAGTTCGAAGCGTTCGGTCACGCTCGGGTCGCTGTCCGAGGCGCGCGCGAGCGGCGAAACCTCGACCGGATAGTCGATGATGAAGGTCGGCTGCCAGAGCTTGTCCTCCACCGCGGCCTCGAACAGGCCGAACTGCAGCTCGGGCAGCGTCCAGTGCGCCGGCGGCTCTTCGCCCAGCGCCTTGAGCTTGGCGTGCAGCACCGCTGCGTCGCCAGCCTCGTCGTGCGTGAGGCCGGCGTGCACCACCAGCGCCTGGCGCACCGTCAGGCGCGCGAAGGCGGGCTCCAGGTCGACTGTGCGCCCCGCGTAGGTCAGCGTGGCCGAGCCCGTGGCCTGTCGGGCGGCGTGGCGCAGCAGCTGCTCGGTGAAGTCCATCAGGTCGTGGTGGGTCCAGTACGCCGCGTAGAACTCCATCATCGTGAACTCGGGGTTGTGGCGGACGCTGATCCCCTCGTTGCGGAAGTTGCGGTTGATCTCGAACACGCGCTCGAAGCCGCCCACCAGCAGGCGCTTGAGGTAGAGCTCGGGCGCGATGCGCAGGAACATCTCCTGGTCGAGCGCGTTGTGGTGGGTGACGAAGGGCTTGGCGTTGGCGCCGCCCGGGATGGGGTGCAGCATCGGCGTCTCGACCTCCAGGAAGCCGTGCTCGACCATGAAGCCGCGGATCGACGACACCGCCTTGCTGCGCGCGACGAAGCGCGTGCGGGCGTCGCCATCGGTCATCAGGTCGACGTAGCGCTGCCGGTACTTCTGCTCCTGGTCGGTCATGCCGTGGAACTTGTCCGGCAGCGGGCGCAGACTCTTGACCAGCAGCCGGATGGACGCCGCCTTGACCGACAGCTCCCCCGTCTTGGTGCGGAACAGGGTGCCCTCGCAGCCGACGATGTCGCCCAGGTCCCAGTGCTTGAAGGCGGCCAGCACCTCGGCGCCGACCGCGTCCTGGGTGACGTAGAGCTGGATGCGGCCCGAGGCGTCCTGCAGCGTGGCGAAGCAGGCCTTGCCCATCACGCGCTTGAGCATCATGCGGCCCGCCACCACGACCTTCACGCCCTGCGGCTCGAGCTCCTCGTTGGGCACCTGGCCGAACCGGTGGTGCAGGTCGGCCGCCTGGTGGCGCGGCTTGAAGTCGTTCGGGAAGGCCACGCCGGCCTCGCGCAGCGCCTTGAGCTTCTCGCGCCGCTCGGCGATCAGCTGGTTGTCGTCGGCGGCGGCGGCGTGCGGGGCGTTGTGCTGGGTCATCGTCAACTCGTTGAATCTGCTGCGATTTTAGGCCGGGGCCTGTACCCGCCGCCCTACAATTCGCGTTTTTCCCATTGTCATCCCGCCGTGGCCGTCAACTTCCCCATCACCGACCGACCGGTGCGCTTCGCCATCGTCGGCTGCGGCCGCATCTCGGCCAACCACGTCGAGGCGCTGCGCCAGCACGCCGGGCGCGCCGAACTGGTCGCCGTCTGCGACAACCGCCCTGCGGCGCTCGAGGCCGCTGTCGCGAAGACCGGTGTCCAGGGTTTCGCCTCGCTCGACGCGCTGCTCGCCGGCAGCGACTGCGACATCGTCGTGCTGTCCACGCCCAGTGGCCTGCACCCGCGGCAGGCCGTTCGCGCCGCGCAGGCCGGCCGCCACGTGCTGACGGAAAAGCCCATGGCCACCAAGTGGGACGAGGGCATGGAGATGGTGCGCGCCTGCCGCGAGGCCGGCGTCAAGCTGTTCGTCGTCAAGCAGAACCGGCTCAACCCGACGATGCAGTTGCTCAAGCGCGCGATCGAGGCCGGCCGCTTCGGGCAGATCTACATGACCACCGTCAATGTGTTCTGGACGCGCCCGCAGAGCTACTACGACGACGCCCCCTGGCGCGGCCGCTGGGACATGGACGGCGGCGCGTACCTGAACCAGGCCAGCCACTACGTCGACATGGTCGACTGGCTGGTCGGCCCGGTCGACAACGTGCACGCCTACACCGCCACGCTGGCGCGCGACATCGAGGCCGAGGACACCGGCGTGATGTCGATGCGGCTGCGGCGCAACGGCCTGGCGTCCATCAACGTCACCATGCTCACCCACGGCAAGAACTACGAGGGCAGCATCACCATCCTCGGCGAGCGCGGCACGGTTCGCATCGGCGGCGTGGCGGTCAACCAGATCCAGACCTGGCAGTTCGACACCCCGCACCCCGACGACGACAAGGTCGCCGACGCCAGCTACGCCACGCCCTCGGTCTACGGCTTCGGCCACCCGCTGTACTACGCCAACGTGATCGACACGCTGCGCGGCGAGGCGCAGGCCCAGGTCGACGGCTACGAGGGCCTGCGCTCGCTGGAGGTGATCATCGCCGGCTACCGCAGCGCCCGCGACGGCGTGCGGGTCGGGCTGCCGCTGGTGTTCTGAACGGCGGCGGGCGTCTCGGGCGGCGGATATACAATCACCGCGCGTGTATATCAAAGCCCGCGACTACTTTAGGTACGATCCATGCAGATCTCGAAGTGGGGAAACAGCCTAGGGCTGCGCCTTCCGGCGGGCCTGGTGAAGGCGCTCGACCTCAAGCCCGGCGTGGAGTGCGAGGTCGTGGCTTCGGGCGAGCACGGCTTCACGGTCCGCGTGCAGCCGGGCGCACGCGAGCGGCTGGAGTCGCTGCGTCGCCTGCGTGGCCGTTTGCCCGCCGATTTCCGCTTCGACCGCGAGCAGGCGCACGAGCGCGGCGGGCGATGAGCGCGCCAGGTCGTTGCGGGGTGTTCGTCGCGGCGCTTGCTTCACGCGGGGCCGCGCGGTGACCACCCACGCCGACGCCTTCTTCGACAGCAACGTGCTGCTGTACCTGCTGTCGGCCGATGCCGCGAAGGCCGACCGTGCCGAGTCGCTGCTGGCGGCCGGCGGCACGATCAGCGTGCAGGTGCTCGACGAGTTCGCCTCGGTGGCTTCGCGCAAGCTGGGCTTGGCCTGGGGCGAGATCCGCGACGTGCTGTCGGTGGCGCGCGGGCTGTGCGCCGTGCGCTCGCTCACCGTCGAGACGCACGAGCGCGCCCTGGAACTGGTCGGCCGCCACAGTCTGTCCTTTTACGACGCGTTGATCGTGGCGTCGGCGCTGGAAGCCGGCTGCCGCACGCTGTGGAGCGAAGACCTGCAGGACGGCAAGCGCTTCGGCGCGCGACTCGTCGTTCGCAACCCCTTTGGCGGCGCAGGCGCGACGCCCGCGCGCCCCGCCAGGAAGAGCCGATGAAAGATCCCCGAAACGCCGCCTGGGCCCACCCCAGCGCCATCGTCGACGACGGCGCCACGCTGGGCGCCGGCACGAAGGTCTGGCACTTCGTGCACGTGTCGGGTGGTGCGCGCATCGGCGCGAACTGCGCGCTGGGGCAGGGCGTCTTCGTCGGCAACGACGTCGTCATCGGCGACGGCGTGCGCATCCAGAACAACGTCTCGGTCTACGACGCGGTGACGCTCGAGGACGACGTCTTCTGCGGCCCGAGCATGGTGTTCACCAACGTCTACAACCCTCGCTCGGCGGTGCAGCGCAAGAGCGAGTACCGGCGCACGCTGGTGCGTCGTGGTGCCTCGCTGGGAGCCAACTGCACCATCGTCTGCGGCGTCACGATCGGCGAGCATGCGTTCGTCGGTGCGGGGGCGGTGGTCAACCGGAACGTGCCGCCATACGCTGTGGTGGTGGGCGTTCCGGCGCGGCAGGTCGGCTGGATGAGCCGGCACGGCGAGCGGCTGGCGCTGCCGCTGTCCTCGCCCGTTCCCGTCGAAGCCGCGTGTCCGGCCACCGGCGAACGCTACCGCCTCGAAGGCCAGGCCCTGACCCTGCTCTAGCCCATGCAATTCATCGACCTGAAGTCGCAGTACGCGGCCCTCAAGCCCGAGATCGACGCGCGCATCCAGCGCGTGCTCGACCACGGCCAGTACATCATGGGCCCCGAGGTCGCCGAGCTCGAGCAGCGGCTGGCCGCGTTCAGCGGCGCGAAGCACTGCATCACGGTGGCCAGCGGCACCGAGGCGCTGCTCATCTCGCTGATGGCGCTGGGCCTGAAGCCCGGCGACGAGGTGATCACCAGCCCCTTCACCTTCATCGCCACCGCGGAGGTGATCGTGCTGCTGGGCGGCGTGCCGGTGTTCGCCGACATCGAGCCCGACACCTGCAACATCGACGCCACGAAGCTCGAGGCGAAGATCACCTCGCGCACCCGCGCCATCATGCCGGTGAGCCTGTACGGGCAGGTGGCCGACATGGACGCCATCCAGGAAGTAGCCACGCGCCACGGCCTGCCGGTGATCGAGGACGCCGCGCAGAGCTTCGGTGCCACCTACCGCGGGCGCCGCAGCGGCGCACTCAGTACCTTCGGCTGCACGAGCTTCTTCCCCAGCAAGCCCCTGGGCTGCTATGGCGACGGCGGCGCCATCTTCACCAGCGACGACCACCTCGCGCAGGCCTGCCGCGAGATCCGCGTGCACGGCCAGAGCAAGCGCTACTTCCACACCCGCGTGGGCGTCGGCGGGCGCATGGACACGCTGCAGTGCGCCATCGTGCTGGCCAAGCTGGATCGCTTCGAGTGGGAGCTCGAGCGCCGCCGCGCGCTCGGCGCGCGCTACCACGCGCTGCTGCAGGGCGTGCCCGGCGTCGGCCTGCTGGCGGTGCGCGACGACCGCGACTGCGTCTGGGCGCAGTACACGGTGTTCGTCGAGAACCGGGCTTCCGTGCAGCAGGCACTGCAGGCGCGCGGCATTCCCACCGCCGTGCACTACCCGCGGCCCCTGCACCTGCAGCCGGCCTACGAGGCGCTGTGCTGCGCCGACTGCTGCCCGGCCAGCGTGCACGCCAGCCAGCACGTGATGAGCCTGCCGATGAGCGCCGACCTCACCGAGGCGCAGCAGGACGAAGTCGTCGCGGCGCTGCGCGAGGCCGTGGCCGCCGCCGCCCGCACCCCGGAGACCGCATGATCGAAGGCAAGACCCTGTTCATCACCGGCGGCGCCGGGTTCATCGCCAGCACGCTGATCGCGCGCCTGGCCGAGCGCAACCGCATCGTCGTCTACGACAACTACACCCGCAACACGCTCAAGGGCACGCCTTACGACCGGCACCCCAACGTCACGCAGGTGCAGGGCGACGTGCTCGACTTCGAGCGCCTGAAGGCGCACATGGCGGGTGCCGACATCGTCGTCCACGCCGCGGCCATCGCCGGGATCGACAGCACCGTGAAGAACCCGGTGACGACCATGCGCGTGAACATGATCGGCACCGCCAACGCGCTGGAAGCGGCGCATCAGGTCGGCGGCGTCGAGCGCTTGGTCGAGTTCTCGACCTCCGAGGTCTTCGGCTCGCAGGCCTTCAAGGTCGACGAGGCCGCGCAGACGGTCACGGGTGCGGTGGGCGAGGCGCGCTGGACGTACGCCGTGAGCAAGCTCGCCGGCGAGCACCTGGCGCACGCCTACTTCAAGCAGCACGGGCTGCCCACGGTCACCGTGCGCCCGTTCAACGTCTACGGCCCCGGCCAGACCGGCGAGGGCGCGCTGTCGATCTTCATCCGCAAGGCGCTGCGCAACGAGGACCTGCTGATCTTCGGCGACGGCACGCAGATCCGCGCGTGGTGCTTCGTCGACGACATGGTCGAGGGCGTGATGGCCTGCCTGGAGCACCCCAACGCGGTGGGCCAGTCGTTCAACATCGGCAATGCCCGCGCCGTGACCACGATCTACGGTCTCGCCGAGGCGGTGCTGCGCGTCACGGGCAGCACGGCGCGCATCCAGTTCCGGCAGGCCCTGTCGGCCGACATCGAGCTGCGCATCCCCAACGTCGACAAGGCACGCGAGCTGATCGGCTTCGCCGCGCAGGTCGATCTGGAGGAGGGCCTGCGCCGCACGGCCGAGTGGATCGCGCGCCACGAGTCCGAGCTGCCCGCGCTGGCGCCGATCTTCCGCAGCTGAAGTCGACGAACATCGAGATGCTGCGCCTGTCGCTGCCCCACGTCGACGACGACGCCATCGCCGCGGCGGTGGCGGTGCTGCGCAGCGGGCAACTGGTGCACGGCGCAGAAGGCACGGCCTTCGAGACCGAGCTCGCCGCCTACCTCGGCGCGCGCCACGCGGTCGTGGTGTCGTCGGGCACGGCGGCGCTGCACCTGGCGCTGGTGGCGCTGGGCGTCGGGCCGGGTGACGCCGTGCTGGTGCCCGACTTCACCTTCCCGGCCACCGGCAACGTGGTGCGGCTGGTCGGCGCGCGGCCTGTGCTGGTCGACGTCGATCCCGCCACCTACTGCGTCACGCCGCAGGGTCTGCAAGCCGCGATCGCCGCCTTCCGCGGCCCCGAGCGACTGCGCGCCGTGATGCCCGTTCACGAGTTCGGCCAGCCCGCGGCCATCGAGGCCATCGTCGCGCTGGCCGCTCGCTTCGGCCTGGCGGTGGTGGAGGACGCGGCCTGCGCCATCGGCGCCACGGCGGGCGGGCGCAAGCTTGGCACCGTGGGCGACATCGGCTGCTTCTCGCTGCACCCGCGCAAGACGCTGACCACCGGCGAAGGCGGCGTGCTCACCACCGACGACGACGGCCTGGCGCGCCGTCTGCGCAGGCTGCGCAGCCACGGCATCGAGCGCGACGCCTCCGGCATGCACTTCGTCGAGGCCGGCTACAACCTGCGCCTGACCGACATCCAGTCGGCGCTCGGCCGCGCCCAGCTGCCGAAGCTCGATGGCTGGATTACCGCGCGGCGTGCCCTGGCGCAGGCCTACCGCACGGCGCTGGCGCCCCTGGTGGCCGCCGGCCGGCTCGCGCTGCCGGCCGATGCCGAGGGCCACAGCTGGCAGACCTTCATGACCGTGCTGGCCGACGGCGTGGACCGCTCCGCCGTGATCCGGGCGCTGTCGGCGCAGGGCATCGAGGCCAACCTGGGGGCCCAGTGCCTGTCGGTGCTGCCGCCCTTCGAGGGCTGCGGCGGCGGGCCGGTGGCGGCGCGCCTCTATCGACAGGGCCTTGCGCTGCCGTTCTGCGAGCAGTACGGCCAGGCCGAGGTGGGACGCGTCGCGCAGGCCCTGGCCGCCGCGCTCGGCTGACCCGCATGTCCGACCTCGACCGCCTGCTCGACGGCCTGGCTCCCGGCTGGCAGCGCCAGCTCGAGGACGTGCTGGGCGCGCGCATCGACAGCGAGCGCAACCGTGGCCTGCGCGACGAGATCGTGCGCCGCTTCCTCGCGCAGCTTCTGACCGACGACGAGCGCGCGAAGCTGCTGGGCCTGCCCGCGAGCTGCCGCGTGCGCGAGAACACCAAGGTGCTGATGCCCGAGAAGCTGCGCTGCGGCGAGCACGTGTGGGTCGGCGAAAACGCCTACCTCGACGCGTCGGGCGGGCTGGAGATCGGCGACCACGCGACCATCGGCGTGGGCGTGTTCGTCTGGACGCACACCAGCGTGCTGGCCAACCTGCTGGCCGCCAACGAGCCCGGCGGCGCGCACGTCATCCGCCGCCCGGTGAAGATCGGCCAGCGCTGCTACATCGTCGGCCCGTCGGTCATCAACCCCGGCGTGACCATCGGCGACGGCGCGCTGGTGCTGCCGATGTCGGTGGTCACGAAGGACGTGCCGCCGGGCGTGGTGGTGGCCGGTGCGCCGGCCGAGGTGAAGTCGCAGGTCGACGAGGCCTTCGTCGAGCGGCTGCGTGCCGAGCTGCAGGCGCAGCGCGCGGCGCGGCCCTGAGGAGCGCCGCGTGCGCGTGTTCATCGGCCCGCTGGAGGTGGCGGGCATCGCCGCCGGACTGGCGCAGGGCTTGCGCGTGCTGGGCCACGAGGCCCACCTCGTCTTCGCCTACGCCCACCGCTTCGCCTACGGCGGGGCGCGCGATCACGGTGGCGTGGCCGGCTGGTGGGCGCGCGCCGGCCGCTGGCGCCAGGCGCTGCCGCGCAGCCAGCCGGTGCGCAAGGCCCTCGCGTTCGCGCTGCAGCACCTGCTGGGCTGGGCGGTGCTGGCGTGGGCGGCGCGACGCTACGACGCCTTCGTCTTTCTCTACGGCGAGACCATCACCAACACCGCGCTGGAGCTCTGGCTGCTGCGCAGGCTGGGCAAGCGAACGGTCGTGGTGTTCGTCGGCTCGGACAGCCGGCCGCCCTACGTCGACGGCGGCTGGTTCCCCGCCGACCGTCCGTTCGACGAGAAGGCCGCGGCCCGCGCCGCGCGTCGTCAGCGGGCCAGGGTGCGGCGCGTCGAGCGTGGCGCGAGCGTGTGCGTCAATGCGCCGGCCACCGGTCACTTCCACGCCCGCCGCTTCGTGCACTGGCTGGCGCTGGGCATCCCGCGGAACGTGCCGCCCGCGCCCGTGCAGCACGCGCCTGGCGACCTGCTGCGCGCGCTGCACGGCCCGTCGCACCCGGTGCTCAAGGGCACGGCGCGCATCCGCGAGGCGGTGCGTGCACTGGCCGAGCGGGGCATGCCGGTCGAGCTCGCCACCGTCGAGGGCCGGCCCAACGCCGAGGTGCTGGCCGCGCTGGCTGACAGCGATCTCGTGCTCGACCAGCTCTACAGCGACACCCCGATGGCCGCCTTCGCGACCGAGGGCGCAAGCCTCGGCCGGGCGGTGCTGGTGGGCGGCCACGCGGCACGCGGCATCGCGGCCGAGGCCGCGCGCCACGGCCTGTCGCTGCCGCCGACCGCATTCGTCGAGCCCGACGACTTCGAGCCCACGCTGGCGCGCCTGGTGGCGGACGCCGGCGAGCGCCAGCGGCTCGGTGACGCGGGCCGGGCGTTCGTCGCGGCCCACTGGACGCCCGCGGCCGTGGCCTCTCGGCTGCTGCGCATGATCGAGGGCGGCGTGCCCGATGCCTGGTGGGTCGACCCGGCCGAGGTCTCGTACCTGCACGGTTGCGGCTTGCCCGAGTCCGTCGCCCGCGAGCGCGTGCGCGCGCTCGTCGAGCGCTGCGGCGCGGGCGCGCTGCAGCTCGACGACAAGCCCGTGCTGCGCGACGCCTTCGTCGCGTTCGGGCGGGGGGACGGGTCGTGATCCGCGAGCTCTGGCGCGACGGTGCGGTGTACGCGGCGGGCACCATCGTCTCGCGCGGCCTCGCGCTGCTGCTCATGCCGCTGGTCACGCGGCTGCTGGCACCGGCCGACTACGGCGTGTTCGACCTCGTCGTCACGGCCGGCGTGCTGGTGAACCTCGTCGTGCCGCTGGAAACCCCGCAGGCGCTGGCGCGCTTCTGGAACGAGCGCGAGGCCGGCGCAGCGCAGAAGCGCCTGGCGGGCACAGCTTGGACCTTCGCCGTGCTGGGCTACGGCGGCTTCGTGGCGCTGGCGTGGGCGGCAGCCCCCTGGCTCGCGCCCCGCGTGTTCGGCGCGGCCCACGTCGAGGCCTGGCAGGCCGGGGCCGTGTTCATCGGGGCCAATGGCGTGATGCTGCTGCTGCAGTCGCAGTTCCGCTGGGAGAGGCGGGCGCTCGCCTACGCCGTCGTCAGCATCGCCTACGGCGCCGGTGTGTTGCTGCTGCTCGCGCTGCTGGCCTGGCGTGGCACGGCAGACGCCGCCGACGTGCTGTGGGCGCACGCCGCGGCATCGCTGTTCGTGGCGGCGGGCGCGCGGCTGCGCCTGCGCGGCAGCCTGGCCTGGGGCCTCGACGCCGGCGAGCTGCGCGCGATGCTGCGCTACGCGCTGCCGCTCGTGCCGGCCGGGGTGGCGGTCTTCGCCGCCACCTACCTGCACCGCTGGGTGCTCGGCGCGCTCGGCACCCTCGACGACGTGGGCCTGTTCGGGGTGGCGGCGCGCCTCGGCGGCGCGGTCACGCTGGTGCTGATCGGCGTGCAGACGGCCATCACGCCGCTGGTCTACGCGCACCACCGCGACGCCGCCACGCCGGCCACGCTGGCCCGGCTGGCCGAGGGCTTCTGGTGCCTGGCGCTGCTGGCCTGCGGCGCGATGGCGCTGTTCGCCCGGGAGCTGCTCGGCCTGCTGGCGGGGCCGCAGTACGCGGCGGCCGCGCCACTGATCGCGTGGCTGGCGGTGGCGGCGCTGCTTGGCCAGATGTACATCTTCGCCCCCGGCATCCCGATCGCGCAGCGCACCGGCTGGCAGCTCGCCATCACGGTGGCGGCCGCGGCGGCGGCGGTGCTGCTGGGCCTGCTGCTGGTGCCGCTGGCCGGCGCGCGCGGGGCCGCCATGGCCAGCGTCGCGTCGGCGGCCCTGTTCCTCTCGGCCTGGATCGCGGCCGGGCAGCGCCTGTACCCGCTGCCGCTGCGCTGGCGACCGCTTGCGGCGTGCACCATCGCCGCCCTGCCGTTGGGGGCGGCCGGGCCGGTCCTCGACACCGCGCTCGCGTGGCCGCTGGCCTGGGCGCTGAAGCTGGCGTTGCTGGCCGGGCTGGCAGCGCTGTGCGTGGCCTTCGGGCTGCTCAGGCCTTCGGCGCTGCGGCCGACGCCGGCACCGGCGGGCTGACCATGTGCGGCATCGTCCTGGCCTTCACCCCGCGCGAGCCCACGGCCGTCGCCACCGTGGCCGCGATGGCGCGTGCGCTGCGGCATCGCGGCCCGGACGACGAGGGCTTCCTGCTCTTCGACGGAGCTAGCCCGCCGCGCCTGCTGGCCGGCGACGACACCCCGGGCGCCGTGGCCGAGGCCGCGACGCCCTGGCAGCCGCAGGGCCGCGTGGCCGACGAGCCGGGCCGCTCCGCGTCCCTGGTGATGGGGCACCGGCGCCTGGCCATCGTCGACCTCTCGCCCTGGGGCCACCAGCCGATGTCGCGCGACGGCCGATGGCACGTCGTCTACAACGGCGAGATCTACAACCACGTCGAGTTGCGTGCCGAACTCGAGTCGCTCGGGCACGCTTTCCTCACGCACAGCGACACCGAGGTGCTGCTCGCCGCGCTGGCCCAGTGGGGCCCGCAGGCGCTGGCGCGCTGCAACGGCATGTGGGCCTTCGCCGTGCTCGACACCGAGCGGCGCACGCTGCTGGTCGCGCGTGACCGCTTCGGGGTCAAGCCGCTGTACGTGTGGCAGGGCGGCGACGGCTCGCTGCTGCTGGCCTCGGAGGTCAAGGCGCTGCTGGTGCACCCGAAGGTGCGGGCTGCCGCCTCCACCGAGCGTTGCGTGGCCTTCCTGCGCGAAGGCCCGCGCGCCTGGGACGCCGCCACCGAGTTCGAGGGCATCACGCGCTTTCCCGCCGGCCACTGGGCCGAGCTGTCGCTCGATGCGCCCGCGCCGCTGCGTCCGCAACCGTTCTGGCACCGGCCCGAGGCGGCCGACCCCGCCGAACCCTTCGACGCCCGCCGGGCCGACCAGCTCGCCGGCCGTTACGTGGAACTGCTCGACGACGCGGTGCGCCTTCGCCTGCGCGCCGACGTGCGCGTGGGCACGGCGCTGTCGGGCGGCCTGGACAGCTCCAGCATCGCGCAGCTCGTCAACCGCTCGCTGCGCCGCGACGGCCGTGACGCCCGCCAGGAGGTGTTCTCGAGCGTCTACCGCGGCGAAGGCGTTCGCGCGGCCGACGAGAGTGCATTCATCGCACGGGTCGCCGAGCGGCTGGAGGTGCGCAGCAACACCATCGAACCGCGAGCCGACGACGTGCCCGCGGCCCACGAGCGCATGGTGTGGGCGCTGGACACGCCGCCGGCCAACACGCTGATGTCGAGCTGGCACACCTTCGCGCTGGTGGCGCGGCGCGGCGTGGTCGTCACGCTCGACGGGCAGGGCGCCGACGAGCAGCTGGCCGGCTACTCGCGCTACGTGCGGAACTTGCTGGTGCACGCGCCGCTGCGGGCCGCGCTGGCCGAGTCGCGCGCGCTGCTCGGCGCGATGCAGGGCTTCGGCGCGGCGGTGGGCATCGGCCTGGGCGGCGCGCTGCTGCGGCGGCTGGCCGGGCGCTCTGCTGTGCACGCGCTGGCGCAGCGGCTTCGCATGGGCGCCGACCCCTCGCCGACGCTGGCCGAGGCGCTGTCGGCCGACTTCGAGACCCACCTGCAGAACCTGCTGCTGTACGCCGACAAGACGGCGATGGCGTGGTCGGTCGAGTCGCGCATGCCCTTCATGGACTACCGGCTCGTGCAGTTCCTCGCGGCCGTGCCGCCGGCCTTCAAGATCCACGCCGGCTGGACGAAGTGGCTGGGCCGCCGGGCGATGGCCGGGCAGCTGCCCGACGAGGTGGTCTGGCGACGCGACAAGATGGGCTGGGCGATCCCCGAGCCGGCGTGGTTCGAAGGCCCGCTGCGGCCCTGGCTCGCCGGCAGGCTGGCGTCCAGCGCCTTCGCCACCGACGTGGCGCGCCTGGCCGGCGTCGACCCGTCGGCAGCACCGCTTGCGCAGCGCCTGCGCCTGCTCAACCTCGCGACCTGGCACCGACTCTTCTTCGAGGAGCCGGGGCGTCCCGGCCGGGGGCTGGGCCGCGCGATGCCGCTGGGCCAGGAGGGGCCGTGATGCGCGTCGTCCACGTCACCACCGTGCATCCGCGCGACGACATCCGCATCTTCCGCAAGGAGTGCGTGTCGCTGGCGCGTGCCGGCTACGAGGTGGTGCAGGTCGTCGGCGACGGGCTGGGCGACGCGGTGATCGACGGGGTGCGCATCGTCGACATCGGCGCGCGACCGGCGGGCCGCCTGGCGCGCATGCGCCGCCAGCCCGCCGCGGCGCTGGCCGCGGTGCGTCGTGAGCGGCCGGCGCTGGTGCACCTGCACGACCCCGAGCTGCTGCCGCTGGGCGCGGCGCTGGCCCGCGACGGCGTGCCCGTGGTCTACGACGCCCATGAGGACGTGCCGCGCCAGATCCTCACCAAGCAGTGGATCCCGGCGCTGCTTCGGCCGTGGGTCTCGCGCGCCTTCGAGGTCTACGAGAACCGGCAGGTGCGGCGGCTGGCGGCGGTGAGCGCGGCCACGCCGCACATCGCCCAGCGCTTCGCGAAGGTGGCGCGGCTGGCGGTGAACGTCGGCAACTACCCCTTCGAGGCCGAACTCGCGCCGCCCGCCGGCGCCCGGCCACGAGAGCGCATGGTCTGCTACGTCGGCGGGCTGATGCGCACCCGCGGCCTGCTGCAGATGGTGCGGGCCGTGGCGCTCGTGCCCGGGCTGCGCCTGGTGCTGTGCGGCCGCTTCGAGGACGCCGCGCTCGAGGCCGAGATGCGCGCCGAGCCCGGCTGGGCGCAGGTCGACTGGCGGGGGCAGGTGGGCCGCGACGAAGTGCGCGACGTGATGGCGCGCGCCAGCGCCGGCCTCGTCACGCTGTTGCCGATGCCCAGCTACCTCGACGCGCTGCCGATCAAGATGTTCGAGTACATGTCGGCCGGGCTGCCGGTGGTGGCGTCGGACTTCCCGCTGTGGCGCGGCATCGTCGAGCGCCACGGCTGCGGCGTGGTGGTCGACCCGGCCGACCCGGCGGCGATCGCGGCGGCCATCGAGGCCCTGCTCGACGACCCGGCGCGCGCGCAGGCGATGGGAGAGGCCGGCCGAGCCGCGGTGCTCTCGACCTACCGCTGGCCGGTGGCCGAGCGCGAGCTGCTCGCGCTCTACGATCGCCTCGTCGGGCCGCCAGGCACGGGCGCCGCGCGATGAACATCCTCTACGTCAACCACTACGCCGGCACGCCCGCGCTGGGCATGGAGTACCGCCCGTACTACCTGGCGCGCGAGTGGGTGCGCGCCGGCCACCGCGTGCAGGTGCTGGCGGCCGACTTCTCGCACGTGCGCGCGCGCCAGCCCGCGGCGGGCAGCGAGGCGGTCGACGGCATCGCCTACCGCTGGTACGCCACCCCGCCCTACCAGGGCAACGGCGTCGGCCGCGTGCGCAACATCGCGGCCTTCCTCGCTGCCGTGTGGCGCGACACGCCGCGCCTGGTGCGCGAGTTGCGCCCCGACGTCGTCATCGCGTCGAGCACCTACCCGATGGACATCTGGGTGGCGCGCCGCATCGCGCGGCGCTGCAACGCCGTGCTCGTGCACGAGGTGCACGACCTCTGGCCGCTGTCCCCCATCGAGCTCTCGGGCATGTCGCGTCGCCACCCGTTCATCGTGCTGTGCCAGGCCGCCGAGGACGCGGCCTGCCGCGACGCCGACCTCGTCGTCTCGATGCTGCCGAAGGTGCACGAGCACCTGCGCTCGCGCGGGCTGGACCTGAGGCGGCTGGCCATCGTGCCCAACGGCATCGACCCGGCGGAGTGGCAGCGCCCACCCGAGCCGCTGCGCGCCGACGTGGCCGCGCTGCTGGCCGCCGCGCGCGCGCGGGGACGCACGGTGGTGGGCCACGCCGGCTCGATGGGCCTGCCGAACGCGCTGGACACCCTGCTGGATGCCGCGGCGCGCCTGCGCGACGCCCCGCTGCAGTTCGTGCTGGTCGGTGACGGCCACGAGCGCGAGCGGCTCGTGCGCCGCATCGCCGACGAGGGGCTGGCAAACGTCAGCTGGCTGCCGCCGATCCCCAAGGCGCAGGTGCCGGCGCTGCTGGCGGCGGTGGACATCGCCTACATCGGCTGGCAGCGCGTGCCGATCTACCGCTTCGGCATCGCGCCGAACAAGCTGATGGACTACATGATGGCCGGCTGCGCCGTGCTGCACTCGGTGGAGGCCGGCAACGACCCCGTGGGCGAGAGCGGCTGCGGCCTGACGGTGGCGCCCGAGTCGCCACAAGCGGTGGCCGACGGCCTGCTGCGACTGGCCGCGCTGCCGGCGGCTGGGCGCCGCGCGATGGGCGAGCGCGGCCGCGCCTTCGTGCAGGCGAACCACACCTACCCGGTGCTGGCCTCGCGCTTCCTCGACGCCGTGGCCGAGGCCCGCCAGCGCATGGACGGGGCGCGGCGATGAGCGACCCGGGCCAGCGGCGCGAACTGCAGGCCGTCGCCGAGCGCTACGCCCGGCGCACCGGCGCCGGCCTCTACAGCCCCTTGCGGCCCGAGGTCTGGCAGACGCTGCACGAGCGCCAGCGCGTGCTGCTGCGCCTGTTCGCCCGCCACGGCGTGACCGACCTGGCGTCGCTGAAGCTGGTGGAAGTGGGCTGCGGCGCCGGCGGCAACCTGCTCGAACTGCTGCGCCTGGGCTTCGAGCCCGCGAACCTGATGGGGCTGGAACTGCTGCCCGAGCGCTTCGAGCGCGCCCGCGCGGTGCTGCCGGCGGCGCTGCCGCTGTGGCTGGGCGACGCCACCGAGGCGCCCGTCGCAGCCGCCAGCCAGGACCTGGTGCTGGCCGCCACCGTGTTCTCCTCGATCCTCGACGACGCCGTGCAGCAGCGGCTGGCCGAGGCGATGTGGCGCTGGCTGCGGCCTGGCGGCGCCGTGGTCTGGTACGACTTCGCGTTCGACAACCCGCGCAACCCCGACGTGCGCGGCGTGCCGGTCGCCCGCGTGCGCCGGCTGTTCCCCGAGGCCGCGCTCGAGGTTCATCGCGTCACGCTGGCGCCGCCGCTGGCGCGCGCGGCCTGCCGCGTGCATCCGTCGCTGTATACGGTGCTCAACGCCGTGCCCTGGCTGCGCACGCACCGGCTGGCGTGGATACGCAAGCCTCGGTGACAGCCAATCGCGGCGGGAGTGCCCACCGGATACCGTGCACGGCGACGTGGTCGACGAGCTTGCATCGCTGGTCTTGCTGGCTAAAATACACACCTCAACGTACACACATTGGGTGATGCCGTGACCACTCTGACCACGCGTGTCTTCAACAACGGCAACAGCCAGGCGGTTCGCATCCCCGCCGAGTTCAGGCTCGATGCCGAGCAGGTCAGCATCTCGCGCAACGAAGACGGCGAACTGATCATTCGGCCGTTGTATGCGCAGCGCGGCGCCGCGCTGCTCGACGCCCTGCGCGCCGTAGGGCAGGTCGACGAGGCTTTCGTCGCCGCCCTGGAGGCCGAGCGGGCCAGCCCGCTGCCGATGCAGGAGCGTGAGAGCCTGTGATCCACCTGCTGGACACTAACATCCTGGTCTACCTGATCAGGAACCAGCCCCCGTCCGTCGCCCAGCGGGTGGATGCACTGCCCGCGGAAGACAAACTGTGCATGTCCTTCATCACCTGGGCGGAACTGCTGAAGGGGGCCGAGCGCAGCACGCGCAAGACGGAGGTGCTGCGTCGGCTGGACGCGCTGGCCCGGCAGGTTGCCGTGATCTACCCCAGCGGTCCCGCCATCTGCCGGCACTACGCCGAGCAGTTCACCCGCCTGAAGGATGCAGGCACGCCCATCGGCGCCAACGACCTGTGGATCGCCTGCCACGCCTTGGCCGAGGACGCGGTGCTGGTGACGCACAACACCCGCGAGTTCCAGAGGGTCTCGGGATTGCGGGTGGAGGATTGGGCGGTGCCGACCTGACTTAGATGGCGCGGGGCGCCGGTCATGTCTTCACAGCCGCTGAGCTGGCGATCCCGAGGTTGGCCGTGACATAGAATGATGCGATCGCATCAACGCATCACGTCCAGGGGCCTTCAGGATGCGTACCACGCTCGACATCGACGACGATCTGCTCGCCGCGGCCAAGGAACTGGCGCGACGCGAAGGCATCAGTGCCGGCGCCGTGGTGTCGCGCATCCTGAGGCGTTCGCTCACCGGGATCGACGCCGGGGCGGCGCCGGCGCGCGCGGCCAAGGCGAAGCCGGTGGCCGGTTTCAGCCCCTTCCCGGCGCGCCCGGGCGCCGTCGTGACGAACGAGCAGATCGACGCGTTGCGCGAGGCCGAGGGTGTCTGAGTCCGCGCGCCAGATGGGCGCGCGATGACGATGCGGGCGCTGCTCGACGTCAACGTGCTGATCGCCCTGCTCGACGCCGGGCACCTGCACCACCGCGCGGCCACCGACTGGCTGGCCGCGCATCAGCGCAGCGGCTGGGCGTCTTGCCCGCTGACGCAGAACGGCTGCGTGCGCATCATGTCGACGCCGGGCTATCCGAACGTGCAGCCGGCGGCGCGGGTGGCGCAGCGGCTGGGCGCCGCCGTGGCCGACCGCAGCCACGCGTTCTGGCCCGACGACCTGAGCCTGCTCGACGGCAGCACCGTGCGCCGGGACCGCATCCTCGGCCCGCGGCACGTCACCGACGTCTACCTGCTGGCGCTGGCCGTGCGTCGCGGCGGTACCTTCGTGAGCTTCGACCGCTCGATCGACCTCGCCGCCGTGCCGGGCGCGAGCGCACGCCACTACACCGTTATCGGGACCTCGAAGTGACCCAGCCTCCCTTCCTCCCCTTCGCGCTGCCCGAGATCGGCGACGACGAGATCGCCGAGGTCGTCGACGCGCTGCGTTCCGGCTGGGTCACCACCGGCCCCAAGACCCGCCGCTTCGAGGCCGACTTCGCCGAGTTCCTGGGCGGCGCGGGTCTGCACGCCATCGCCGTCAACTCCGCCACCGCCGGCCTGCACCTCGCGCTCGAGGCGCTGGGCATCGGCCCCGGTGACGAGGTCATCACCACCACCCACACCTTCACCGCCACCGCGGAGGTCGTGCGCTACCTGGGCGCCGACGTGAAGCTGGTCGACATCGACCCCGCCACGCTGAACATCGACCCGGCCGCGGTCGAGGCCGCGATCGGCCCGCGCACGAAGGCGATCATGCCGGTGCACTACGCGGGCCTGGCGGCCGACATGCCGGCGCTGCTGGCCGTCGCGCGGCGCCACGGCCTGAAGGTGGTGGAAGACGCCGCACATGCGCTGCCCACCACCTGCGAAGGGCGGCTCGTCGGCACACTTCAGAGCGACGCCACCGTCTTCAGCTTCTACGCCAACAAGACCATCACCACCGGCGAGGGCGGCATGCTCGTCACGCGCGACGAGGCGCTGGCCAGGCGCGCCCGCGTGATGCGCCTGCACGGCATGAACCGCGACGCCTTCGACCGCTTCACCGCCAAGGTGCCGAGCTGGTACTACGAGGTGGTGGCGCCCGGCTTCAAGTACAACCTGACCGACATCGCCTCGGCGCTGGGCATCCACCAGCTGCGCAAGGCGCGGGCCTTCCAGCAGCGCCGCGCCGCCATCGCGGCGCGCTACGACGAGGCTTTCGCGGGCCTGCCGCTCGTCACGCCGCCGGGTCCGCGCGCGGGCGACCTGCACGCCTGGCACCTGTACGTCGTGCGCCTGGCCGACGACGCGGGCGTCGGGCGCGACGAGTTCATCGAGCGGCTCTTCGCCGCCGGCATCGGCTGCAGCGTGCACTACATCCCGCTGCACCTGCACCCCTACTGGCGCGAGCGCTACGCGCTTGACGAGTCGGCGTTCCCGAACAGCCAGCATGCCTACGAACGGATGTCCAGCCTGCCGATCTACACGCGCATGACCGACGCCGACGTCGAGCGCGTGATCGCCGCGGTGCGCGCGGCACTCGGCGTGGCATGATTTCGCACCGCAGCGAAAGCCCGCCATGAGTGCCGTCCTCGACCACCCGCTGACGCTCGAAGCCTTCCTCGCCTGGGAGAACACCCAGAGCGGGCGACACGAATTCCACGCCGGCGAGGTGTTCGCGATGGTCGGTGCGCGGCGCACGCACGGGCGCGTGGTGTCCAATCTGAACGCGGCGTTCTTCAACGCGCTTCGCGGCGGCCCCTGTCAGGTCTTTGCCGAGGGCATGAAGCTCCAGGTCGCCGACGACACCATCCTCTACCCCGACGTCTTCGTCACCTGCGACAAGGCAGACCTCGCCACCGAGCAGGTGTTCCGCGCGCCCAGCGTGGTGGTGGAAGTGCTCTCGCCGTCGACCCAGGCCTATGACCGCAGCGCCAAGTTCGCCTTCTACCGCCGGCTGGCCTCGCTGCGCGAGTACGTGCTGGTCGACCCCGACACGCGGCGCGTCGAGTCGTTCCGCCGCGGCGAGGGCGACGTCTGGACCTTCCACGACATGAGCGACGACGCGGCCGTGCGCATCGCGTGCCTCGACATCGCGCTGCCGATCGCCGACGTGTTCGACGGCATCGAGCCGCCGGCCGGGCCCGCGGCGGCCGGCTGACCCCCGCGCCCCTTGATCAAGCGCCTGTTCGACATCGTCGGCGCCAGCGTCGCGCTGCTGCTGCTGTGGCCGCTGCTGCTGGCCGTGGCGCTGTGGATCAAGCTCGACTCGCCCGGGCCGGTGTTCTTCCGCCAGGAGCGCGTGGGGCGCCACGGCGTGCCGGTCCGCATCCACAAGTTCCGCACCATGGTCATCGACGCCCCCGCGCGCGGGCTGCAGATCACGGTGGGCGCCGACCCGCGCATCACCCGCGCCGGCGCCTTCCTGCGCCGCACGCGCATCGACGAGCTGCCGCAGTTCATCGACGTGCTGCAGGGCACGATGAGCCTGGTCGGCCCGCGGCCCGAGGTGCCGCGCTACGTGGCGCTGTACCCGAGCGCGCTGCGCGAGCGGGCGCTGGCGGTGCGCCCCGGCATCACCGACCCGTCGTCCATCGAGTTCATCGACGAGGCCGAGCGCCTGGCCCGCGCCGCCGACCCCGAGCGCGAGTACGTCGAGGTCATCCTGCCGCAGAAGGTGCGTGCCGCCGCCGAATACGCCGAGCAGGCCACGCTGTGGTCCGACCTGCGCGTGCTGTGGCGCACGCTGGGGGCGCTGGCGCGATGACCGGCGACCACGAGGTGCCCGCCCCGCGCCCGACCGTCTGGCACCGGCTCGAGCTGGCGCTGGCGCGGGTGCGCCCCTGGCGTGAGCCGATGTCGCTGGCGGTCGACGCGCTCGTGGTGGTGGCGTGCTGGAACGCCACCTACCTGTTCCGCCTGGGCTTCGAGCGCTGGATCAGCGCCCGGCCTTCGTACGACGCCTGGGTGCTGCTCGGCGTGGTTGCGGCCTACCTCGCGGCCTTCGTCGCGTTCCGCGTGCCGCAGAGCATCTGGCGCTTCTCGGGCTTCGGCGAGGTCAAGCGGCTGACGCTGGCCTGCCTGCTGGCCGGGCTGGTCTCGGCCGTGGTGGTGCTGGGCGCCGGCCTGACCAAGGTGCCGCGCGCGGTGCTGGCGCTGCACCCTGTGGTCTCGCTGATGGGCGTGATCCTCGTGCGCATCCTCTACCGCATGCTCTACGAGCACGCCCGCTCGCGCATCGCCGGGCGCGACCAGCCCATCCGCCGCGCCGTCGTGATGGGCGCTGGCGAGGCCGCGCGGCTGCTGCTGGCGGGCATCCACCGCCAGGGCTGGATCGTGCTGGGCCTGTTCGACGACGACGCCGGCAAGCACGGCGCGCGCATTGGCGGCGTGCCGGTGGTCGGGCCGCTGCAGGCGGTGGCCGACAAGGCGTCGCTCGGCCCGGCCACGCACGTCATCGTCGCCATGCCTTCGGCCACCCCGCCGCAGCGCCGCCGCGCGCTGGAACTGGCAGCCTCCACCGGACTGCCGGTGCTGACGGTGCCCACCGCCGACGAGCTGCGCGAGGGCCGCAGCCGCATCGAGCGCCTGCGCGACGTCGAACCCGAGGACCTGCTCGGCCGCGAGCCGGTGCAGCTCGACGAGGCCGGCATAGTCGGCACGCTGGCCGGCAAGGTGGTGCTGATCACCGGGGCCGGCGGCAGCATCGGCAGCGAGCTGTGCCTGCAGGTGGCGCGCTACGGCCCGGCCCGGCTGGTGCTCTACGAGGCCAGCGAGTTCAACCTCTACACCGTCGGCGAGTCGCTGGCCCAGGCCTTCCCGGCCCTGCCGGTGGTGCCTCTGATCGGTGACGTGCGCGACGCGGCGCACCTGCGCCGTACCCTGGCCGCGTGGCGCCCGCAGGTCGTGTTCCACGCCGCGGCCTACAAGCACGTGCCGCTGATGGAGCACGACGACAACGCCGCCGAGGCGCTGCGCAACAACACGCTGGGCACCTGGCGCACGGCGCGCGCCGCGGCCGATGCCGGCGTCGAGCGTTTCGTGCTCGTCAGCACCGACAAGGCGGTCAACCCGACCAACGTGATGGGCGCCACCAAGCGCGCCGCCGAGATGGTGATCTCGGGGCTGGCCGTCGAGTGCCCGCGCACCCGCTTCATCGCCGTGCGCTTCGGCAACGTGCTGGGCTCCAGCGGCAGCGTGATTCCCAAGTTCAAGGAGCAGATCGCGCGCGGCGGCCCGGTCACCGTCACCCACCCGGACATCATCCGCTACTTCATGACCATCCCCGAGGCCGCGCGCCTGGTGCTGCAGGCCGCGGCCATGGGCGGCAGCGGGCAGGTGCTGGTGCTGGAGATGGGCGAGCCGGTGCGCATCGTCGATCTCGCGCGTGACCTCATCCGCCTGTCGGGCCACACCACCGACGAGATCCCCATCGTGTTCTCGGGCCTGCGCCCGGGCGAGAAGCTCTTCGAGGAACTTCTGGCCGACGCCGACACCACGTTGCCCACGCCCATCCCCCAGCTGCGCATCGCCCGTCTCGACGCGCCGCCGCCCGGCCTGGGCGAGGCGCTGGAGCGCTGGTTCGGCGAGCGCGCCGACCGCGACCCTGCCGAGGTCCGGGCATGGCTCGCCGAGGTGGTGCCGGAGTATCGTCCGCGGCAGGCCGCCCCTGCCGCCGCACCGCGCCATCCGCCCGCCACCGCATGAAGCGCCGCTTCCTCTTCGTCCACCAGAACTTCCCCGGCCAGTTCGGCCACGCCAGCGTCGCCCTGGCGCGGGAGGGGCACGAGGTGGTGGCCCTGGGCATCAACACCCGCGAGGTGCCCGGCGTGCGCTGCCTGCGCTACGAGGTCAAGGCGCCCGAGCACCCGTCGAAGACGCTGGCGCAGGAGCACGAGGTCAAGGTCGTGCGCGGCCTGGCCTGCATGAATGCCATGGCCAAGCTGCGCGACGAAGGCTTCGCGCCCGACACCATCGTCGTCCACCCCGGCTGGGGCGAGGCCCTCTTCGTGCGCGACGTGTTCCCCGCGGCGCGGGTGATCGTCTTCGCCGAGTTCTTCTACGACACCGAGGGCAGCGACTACGACTTCGACCCCGAGTTCGCGCACGACTCGCTGCTGGCGCGCGCCCGGCTGCGCCTGAAGAACAGCGTCCACCTGCACGCGCTGAACGACGCCGATGCCGGCTATTCGCCCACGCGCTGGCAGCACTGCCAGATGCCGGCGCTGTACCGGCCGAAGTTCGAGGTCATCTTCGACGGCATCGACACCCAGCGCGTGCGGCCCGACGCCAGCGCCTTCGTGCAGCTCTCGCGCGCCGGGGTGCGTATCGCGGCGGGTGACGAGGTCATCACCTTCGTCAACCGCAACCTCGAGCCCTACCGAGGCTTCCACGTCTTCATGCGCGCGCTGCCCGAGATCCTGCGCCGGCGCCCGAACGCCCGCGTGCTCATCGTCGGCAGCGACGACGTGAGCTATGGCGCCAGGCCGCGCCAGGGCGGCAGCTGGCGACAGGTCATGCTGCAGGAGGTGGGGGCGCAGCTGCCGATGGAGCGCATCCACTTCCTCGGCCGCGTGCCGTACCCCGACTTCCTGCGCCTGCTGCAGGTCTCGGCCTGCCACGTCTACCTGACCTACCCGTTCGTGCTGAGCTGGAGCTGCCTCGAGGCACTGGCCGCCGGGGCGCTGGTGGTGGGCAGCCGCACCGCGCCGGTGGAAGAGGTGATCACGCACGGCGAGAACGGCTGGCTGGTCGACTTCTTCGACGTGCCCGGCTGGGTCGAGCGCGTCACCGAGGTGCTGGCCACCCGCGAGCGCCTGGGTGCCGTGCGCGAGGCCGCCCGGCGCAGCGTGGTCGAGCGCTACGACCTCGAGACGGTGTGCCTTCCGCAGTTGATGCGGCTGTTGCGCGGGGACGGCTGAGGGCCAGGCACATCACCCCGTCTCGTCGTTGCAAATCCGCGCCATAGCCCGAGCGATGGCTGTGGTTTGCGCCTGGATACGGGGCGTCTTGGCGCGCCTTTCTGCCACGGCGGAAAAACTCTCAGGCTTTGAGACGAAGTGCGCTCGTCCCTGGTCGGGCAGGCGCCTGGGCCGAGTTGCAGCATCGTGATCAGCTCATGAGCTGCAACGGCGAGCGTCCCGTCTTTTCCTTGGGCGGTTCCCTGGGCTTGGCCACTTCGTCCAGGCCCTCGGCCTGCAGCAGTGGCTGCAAGGTAGGCAGGCTCCAGGTCTTGCGCAGGCGCAGGCTGTTGAGACCATCGTTCCATGCGTGCAGCATTCGCGGCCCGACCAGCTCGAAGTTCTTGAACATGCGGCTGGCGCGCACCACCTCGGGGGACACCTCCACGACGGCCTGGCACAGCCGCTCCACCCTCTGTTCGATGTCTGCCGGCTTCAGGCCGCAATGCGTTTGCAGGTACAGATCCAGTGCTTTGCCCGGCTGCCAGGTGCTTCGGCCGTGCACCGACATGCCCGGCGGGTTGTTGCAGTAGTCGTCGTAGACCGTGATGCTCAGCATGTCGTAAACGGGCGCCAGCCTGACATCTTCCATGCCAGAGTAGAGAAGCGCGATGTTCTTGGTGTGGCAGTCCGCGTTACGCATTGCATAGGTCAGCAGAAGCAGGTTGCCCAGATGGGACAGTGCCTGTGCTTGATGGGCCGGTGGCGTGACTTCCTTGATGCGGTTCGCGACCTTCTCCCAGGTCGACTCATACTTCTGCTCGGGGCGCAGGGCCAGCAAGCTGCACAGATCTTCCATGCCCAGCCTTGTCACCCCGTCCGCGGCGTAGTCGAAACGGTGTACCGCCAGGGCCTGTCCGTCATCGGAGATCTCGGTCTCGGCAGCGTGCCCGAAGGCGAGTTGCGCGACCCGCATGCAGAAGTGCTCGTTGAGCGCCACCCCCGGAAGCTTCTCCGTAGTGCCCTTGATGATGAGGCGCTCCGTGGCCAGGGTCGACTTGGGATGACCGTCGGGGAGTCCCTCGGCGCCGGGTGCCAAGAACTTGGGCACGACGCCGGAGACGCCGCTCACTGCATAGCGATGCACCAAGTCCACGAAGGCCGCTTCGGAGTTTTCGCCGCGAAGGATGTCGCGCAGCTCGAACGCAAGCGCCGGGGCGACAGGGTCCGCGCCCTCGGGGGCCACCTTGACCCGGCCAATCGCGTTGCGGCCCACCACTGAGAGCAGCCTCAGTGGTGATGCCCCGATGTGAGGGCCGAGTTGTTGCTGCAATACCGACAACAGATAGCCCTCGGGCAGGTTCATCCGGAACATCGGATGCAGCTCGGGGTACACGTAGGACTTCGTGCGCACAGGCATGAGCAGAGAAATGAAGTCCTCGGCGGCGACCCCAGGGTGGTAGGTGAGCACATGCTCGAAGTTGTCAGGCGACTCCAGCGTCGCCACCACCTTGTTCCGAACGAAGACGGAGAGCTTCAAAGCGGCGCCTCGCCCTCAGGCATGGCGGATGCCGAAGCACTCCGGCTCACCTCGCTGCGCCGCACGCGCAAGGCGTCGTCCAGGGTGAATGGGGGGCGCTCGTCGGTGACCATCAGGCCGTAACCCAGTACGTCCAGAAGACGAAGGAGCTTCCTCGATCCGAACTCGGCGACCTGGCCGGTCTCGAATCGGGCCAGCGTCGACTGCCCCATCCCGGTCAGAGCGCCCAGCTCCCTTTGCGTCAGCCCCTTGGCCTTCCGCAGTCGCGCCACCTCACGGCCGAGGTCAGCCAGACTGGAGAGTTGATGCTTCATTTGCTATTTCTTCACCAAGGTACCATCGGCTCTGATCATGCTGTATTTGCAATGAGAAGTGATCGCCATGTGACCCTCCACACAACATATTTTTCAGCGCTCTTTAGTCTTTTCGGCACGCTTCCAATATAGCAAGAGTGACATCTGAATGGGCTGTGAGCGAGGATTCCAGAGCATCCTGAGCTTCAAAGATATAGCAAATACAGCACTGATTGCCCTCTGGTGTGGGCCTGATCAAACGACAACCCAGCCGGGGCTGGACCAAGCCTGTCTCGCCAGTGCACACGATAGATTTCGCAGTCTTGACTATTTATCCTGTAGCTTCGATAGCAAGAAGTGGCGCCGGCGAGGCCAGTTCTTGCCGGATTTGCGGGTCCGTAGCTTCCCCATGGATCAGGATGCCGGTGAAGAATTGGCCGCTGTGGCCGCTGTGGCCGCTGTGGCCGCTGTGGCCGCTGTGGCCGACTTGCAACCGGCGACTCCCAAGACCGACCGCCTCCTGGAACGAGCGAGGCGAGTCCGTTCGCAGCCCACTCTTCGCCCACCAGGACCCGACCCATGCCCCAAGACGGCAAACCCTGCATCCACCTCGTCGCCGGTGCGCGGCCGAACTTCATGAAGATCGCGCCCATCGTGCGCGCCTTGCGTCGCGACGGTCGGCTGGCGTGGAAGCTGGTGCACACCGGCCAGCACTACGACCGCAACATGAGCGACGTGTTCTTCGAGGAGCTGGGCATCCCGGCGCCCGACGTCCACTTCAATTGCGGCGGCGGCACGCACGCGGCGCAGACGGCCCGCATCATGGAAGCCTTCGAGGCCCACTGCGCGGTCGACCGGCCCGACGCGGTGGTGGTGGTGGGCGACGTCAACTCCACGCTGGCCTGCGCCATCGTCGCCAGGAAGGCCGGCATTCCCGTGGCCCACGTCGAGGCCGGCCTGCGCAGCGGCGACATGGCGATGCCCGAGGAGATCAACCGCATCGTCACCGACTCGATCAGCGACTGGTTCTTCGTCACCGAGCCCAGCGGCATCGCGCACCTGCGGCGCGAGGGGCACGCCGAGGACTCGATCCTGCACGTCGGCCACGTCATGGTCGACAACGTCGTCCACCAGGCCGCGCAGCTCGACGCGATGCCCGACACCTCGGGCTTCGAGACCGACGCGATCAAGCGGCGGCTAGTCCGCTATGGCGTGGTCACGCTGCACCGGCCGTCGAACGTCGACGAGCTGCCGACCCTGGGCGGCATCGCGCGCGCGCTGCGCATCGTGTCCGACGAACTGCCGCTGGTGTTCCCGGTGCATCCGCGCACGCGGGCGAACCTCGAGAAGCTCGCGACCGACATCGGCCCGAACGTCCACCTGATGGCGCCGCAGCCCTACAACGCCTTCCTGCACCTGTGGAAGGACGCCGTGGTGGTGCTCAGCGACAGCGGCGGCCTGCAGGAAGAGACCACCGCCTTGGGCGTGCCCTGCGTGACCCTGCGCGAGAACACCGAGCGCCCGGTCACGGTCGACGAAGGCAGCAACGTGCTGGCGGGCACCGACCCCGAGCGCATCGTGACCCTGGCGCGCCAGGTGCTGCGCGAAGGCGGCAAGCGCGGCCGCCGGCCGCACCTGTGGGACGGCCACGCCGCCGAGCGCATCGTCGCCGCGCTGGCCGAGCGGCTGGAGAGCCGATCGCCCTCGTAAGGACGCCTGCCGGCGCGGTCGGTTAGCCTCGCGGCGATGACCGTCCGCTACCTCAACGGCAAGTTCACCGCGCAGCAGACCACCGGCGTGCAGCGCGCGGCGGCCTGTCTCGTCGGCGCGCTGGACGAGCTGCTGGCCCGCGGTGAGACCGTCCCCGGGCGCTGGGTGCTGCTATGCCCGCCGGGGGCGAAGCTGCCCATGCTGACCCATATCGAGGTGCGGTGTGGCGGGCCTGCCGGATCCCTGCACCGCTGGGAGCAGCTCTGGCTGCCCTGGGCGGCGCGCGACGGGCAACTCGTGAACCTCGCCGGCTCGGCGCCCTGGTTCGGCCGCCGGCAGGTGGTCACGATCCACGACGCCGCAGTCTGGGACCACCCCGGGGCCTACACGCGCGGCTTCGTGGCCTGGTATCGCCTGCTGTTCCGGCGCCTGGCCGCCAGCGCCCAGTGCCTGATCACGGTCTCGGAGTTCTCGCGCGCGCGCCTGCAGGCCTGCCTGGCGCCGCAGGTGCCGCTGGCCGTGGTGCCCAACGGCTGTGACCACCTCGACGCCGTCGTGCCCGACGACGCCTTCGTCGACCGGCTGGGGCTCGCAGGGCGCCCCTTCCTGCTCGCGGTGGCCAGCGCCAACCCGACCAAGAACCTCGAGCGGCTGGTTCGGGCCTTCGGCGTGATGTCCGCAGGGCGCGACCTGGCGCTGGTGATCGCCGGCGGGCGCAATGCGAAGGTGTTCGCCGGCGCGCTGGCCGAGCCCGACCCGCCCGGCGTGCTGCGCCCCGGCCCCTTGGGCGACGCCCAGCTCAAGGCGCTCTACGGCAGGGCCGTGGCGCTGGCGTTCCCATCGCTGTACGAAGGCTTCGGCATCCCGCCGCTGGAGGCGATGCGCTGCGGCTGCCCGGTCGTGGCCTCGACGGCGGCGTCGCTGCCCGAGGTCTGTGCAGACGCCGCACTGATGGTGGACCCGCTGTCGGAGGCGGCCATCGCCGACGCGCTGCGGCGCGTGCTCGACGAACCGCTGCTGCGCGCCAGCTTGCGCGAGCGCGGCCTTGCCCGTGCTGCCGGATGCACCTGGCAGGCGTCGGCCCGCGAGCTGCTGGCGGCGCTGGCTGCGGCGGGCGATCGGCGATGATCGGCGCGATGCGGATCCTGCAGCTCAGCAAGTTCTATCCCCCGGTCGAAGGCGGCATCGAGGCCGTGACCCGCGAGATCGCCGAGGGGCTGGCTGCGCGGCGAGTGGGCAGCGACGTGCTGTGCGCCCACACCGGGCGCGGCACCGTCGAGGAAACCTCGTCCCATGGCGTGCGAGTCACCCGCGCCTCGTCGTGGGGCCAGGCGCTGCGCACCTCGGTGGCGCCGCAGATGGTTCGCCTGCTGGCTGCCCGTCATGCCGGCTACGACCTGATCCACGTGCACATGCCCGACCCGCTGGCCGCGCTGGCGTTGTGGCGCGTGCGGCCGCGCGCACGCGTGGTGCTGCACTGGCACAGCGACGTGCTGCGCCAGAGCGTCGCCCGCCACGCCTACGGGCCGCTCGAGCGCTGGCTTCTCGAGCGTGCCGATGCCATCGTGGCCACCAGTGCCGCGTATGCCGAAGCTTCGCCGGCGCTGCGCCGACATCGCGCCAAGGTCGCGGTGATCCCGATCGGCATCAGTGCGCCGCCGCCACCGCCACAAGCTGCCCGCATCGAGGCGCTGCGCGCGAGCGTTGGCGGCCGGCGCATCGTCTTCGCGCTCGGCCGCATGACGCACTACAAGGGCTTCGAGGTGCTGATGCAGGCGGCGCGCGCGCTGCCCGACAACGTGGTCGTGCTGATCGGCGGCGGCGGCGAGCGGCTCGAGCCGCTGCGCACCGACGCCCGCACTGCGGGCCTGCAGGATCGCGTCGTGCTGCCGGGGCGGCTCGCCCCGGAAGACGTCGAGGCCGCCTTCGCCGCCTGCGAGCTGTTCTGCCTGCCGTCGGTCTCGCGCGCCGAGGCCTACGGCGTGGCGGTGCTGGAGGCCATGGCGCGCGGGCGGCCGTGCGTGACCAGCGACATTCCGGGCTCGGCCATCGGCTGGCTGAACGAGCACGGCCGGACCGGCCTGACTGCCCCGGCCGGCGACGCCGCGGCGCTGGCCGCGGCGATCAACGCGCTGCTGGCGGACGACGCCGCGCGAGCACGCATGGGCGCTGCAGCGCGCCAGCGCTGGGCCGAGCGCTTCACCGCGGCGACTATGATCGACTCGATCGTCGCCCTCTACCGCCGCCTGCTTGCCGACGCACCGGCGGCGCATGTCCCCTTTCTCGCGCCATGACCTCATCGCCCCTGAAGATCCTCCTCGAGATGCGGCCGGCGCTCGACGGGCACGCCGGCATTCCCCAGGAGACGCGGCTGCTGTTCCGCGGCCTGTCGACCCTCGAGGGCCTGGCGGTCGAGGGGCTCCTGCAGAGCAGCACCCGCAGGCTGGCGCGGGGCCTGCCTGCGCAAGGCAGCCGGGCGCTGGCGCGCATGACGCCGGACGAGCGCATCAACCTGCTGTCCAAGGTCGTGATCTCGGTGCAGAGCCCCGGCAGCCGGGTGGGCGCGGCGGTCGACATGCTGAAGGTGCCGTTCGCGACCGTCGCCATGCTGGCACGCACGCTGCTCGGCAGCCGGCAGTCGCTAGGCCGTTTCGAGCCCGGCCACTTCCGCGACTTCGTCTGGCGCGACCTTTTCGCGCGCACGCTGCCCTTCGACGACTTCGACGTCGTCACCCGGGCCGGCTACCGGGTCGCCCGCGTCCCTTACCAGGCGATGCACGCCGGTGGCCTGCTGACCCGCCGCTTCGGTCGCGCCGTCTATCCGCGACTGGACACCGGCGACTTCGACGTGATGATCTCCGAGACGCCGTACCCGGCGGTTCCCTCGCCGCGCACCAGGCTGGTCGTGCGCTATCACGACGCGATCCCGTTGCTGATGCCGCACACCATCACCGACAAGCGCTTCCACCAGGCCGCGCACTACAACGCGCTCAAGCGCAACGTGCGCTTCGGCGCCTGGTTCGCGTGCGTGTCGGACGCCACGCGCAAGGACCTGCTCTCGGTGTTCCCGGAGGTCGAGCCGCGGGCGGTGACGATCCCGAACATGGTCTCGCACCATTACTTCGCCGAGGATTCGTCGCCGGTGCGCATCCCCGAGATCATCCGCACGCGGCAGAACACCCACACGAAGATCGGCGCCGGGCCGCTGGTGGTGCGGCCTGGCAAGCCGCCCGAGTACCTGCTGATGGTCTCGACGATCGAGCCGCGCAAGAACCACGTCACCCTGCTGTCGGCCTGGGAGCAGCTGCGCGTCGAGAGCTACCCCAACCTCAAGCTCGTCATCGTCGGCAGCCTCGGATGGGACCACAAGGCCATCGTCAAGCGCCTGCACCCGTGGGTCGAGCGCGGCGATGTCCAGATGCTCGAGGACGTGCCCTCGGCCGAACTGCGGCTGCTCTACCGCCACGCCCAGGCCACCGTCTGCCCCAGCTTCGGCGAAGGCTTCGACTTCTCGGGCGTCGAGGCCATGCGCTGCGGCGGTGCGGTCGTCGCGTCGGACATCCCCGTCCACCGCGACATCTACGACCACGCCAGCGAGTTCTTCAACCCGTATTCCGCCGCAGACATCGCGCAGGCCATCGTGCGCACCATCGACCCGGCCCACGCCGCACGGCGCGCCGAGCTGGTGGCGGCCGGCGCCGAGGTCTCGGCGCGCTACCTGCCCGAGCGCATCCTGCCGCAGTGGCGTGAGTTCCTGAGCGGCTTGCGCTCGCGCTGAGGCGTGCCCGGGGCGCAGCGGCCGCGGCGCGCTCAGCGTCCGCCGCAGCGCCCGTCGGCCAGGTGGGACGTGACCACCGCGCGAAGGCGCTCGTGGATGAGGGCGTGCCCGGCATCGTTCGGATGAACGCCGTCGCCGCTGTCGAAGGTTGCCGAAAGCCCGCCCGATTCGCCTTCGAGCGCCGCACGCACGGCAACGAAGCAGGCGCCCACCTCGGCCGCCATCGCGGTGTCGATGGTGCGCAGCGTGGCCCGCCGCGCGGCGCTGGCGTCGTTGCGAGGTTGGGTCGACAGCACCACCACCGCGGTGCCGGCGTCAAGCGCGCGCCGGCGCAGTGCAACGAGGTTGGCGATCGTTTCGTCGGCCGCATAGCCCTGCAGCGTGTCGTTGGTCGGGAATGCCAGCATCAGCAGCGTGGGGCGCGTGGCCAGCACGGCGTCGATGTCCATCGACGCGATCGTGGCTGGGCGGTCGGCCGGGCGGGCGGTCCCCGCCGGCATGGCCTGCCAGGTGACGGTACCCGGGCGGGCCCGGTTGTCGATCCCGGCGCGGGCGGCCACGGCCTCGGCCCGCAGCCGATCAGCCCAGGCCTGCCCCGGGCTGGCCCCGGTGCCGGCCGCGGTCGACGAGCCCAGCACGACCCAGGTGTCGGTCGAGCCGGCTGCCGAGCCGCCGCCGCCGCAGCCCGCCAGTGAAGCTGCCGCCAGCAGCCATGTTGCGAGGCTGAACAGGCAGCCGGTGAAGATGCGAGGAAGTTTCACGGCGCGTGGGTGTCGTTGGGCGTCGCCGCAGTATCGCGCAGCGGCGCGGGGTGCTGGTGGGGACTCGGCTACCATGGGCGCAACTGCCGCAAGCCTGAACTTCGTGCTCAAGAAACTCCAGCATTCGATACGCCGGATGGTCGGCCCCGACGTTTCGTCCTCCAGCGCGCCCGCGCCCGCGGTCGCCGGGCCCGCGGGGCCGCTCATCGACGTCAAGCAGCTCATCGCGAGCCTCTCGCACGAGGAACTGCTGCGCAGCGCAGACGAGTACTTCTCGCGGATGACGCTGCGCAGCGAGCAGTGCTGGAAGCCCTTCTCCAACCCCGAGCACGCGCCGCACCTCACCCGCCACCTGGGCCTCGTGCTGGAAGCGGCCGATCTCTTCCGTGGTGCGCGTGTCATCGAGTTCGGCTGCGGCACGGGCTGGCTCACCATCGGGCTGGCGCAGATGGGCTGCGACGCGATCGGCGTCGACATCTCGCCTGCCGCGTTGGCGTTGGCGCGGGAAGTGCGCGGCGAGCGTGAGTTTCCTCGCGGTGGCAAGGCCGGCTTTCGCCTGTACGACGGGACGCGCTTGCCGTTTCCCGATGCCAGCGTCGACCGCATCGTCTGCTACGACGCGTTCCACCACGTGCCCGACCAGGCGCTCACGCTGCGCGAATTCGCGCGTGTGCTGCGCCCGGGCGGCCGCGCGGCCTTCATCGAGCCCGGCCCCGAGCACTCCAAGACCGCCGCCTCGCAGGCCGAGATGGCCAACCACAAAGTCATCGAGAACGACGTCTCGATGGTGGAGGTGGCGCGTTTCGCGGCCGAGGCCGGTCTGGAGGCGCCGCGCATGCTGGTGCAGTTCCAGCGGCCGTTCGTCGTCGACGTGGCCGAGTTCAACGCCTGGGCCGAGAAGGGCATCCCCATGGCGCAGGGCGCGCTGATGTGGAAGACGCTGGGGCATCAGCTCACGATGGGTCAGTGCTTCTGGATCGCCAAGGGCGAGCCCGTGCTCGACAGCCGGCGCAGGCAGGGCCTCGGCGCCGTGATCGAGCTGCGCTCGGCGCATGTGGCGCAAAGGCGCCGGGCGCGGGTGGTCGAGCTGGAGGTCGAGGTCCGCAACACCGGGTCCGCGCTCTGGCGCACCGACGGACTCGCGGGCCGGGTCACGCTTGGCGTGCAGCTGCTCGACGCGCAGGGCCAGCGCCTCAACGCCGGCCACGGCCGCATCGCGCTGCCCGACGGACCGGTGGCGCCAGGGCAGTCGCGCGTCGTCCGCGGCACGGTGGCATGCCCGCAGCGGCGCGACTACACCCTGCGCATCGACCTCGTGGCCGAACTCGTGGCGTGGTTCAGCCACCACGGGTTTGCCAGTCCCGTGCTGCTGGCGTCGTCGGACATCGGGGAATCGGAAAGGTCACGCCGCGCCTGACGCACGCCGTCAGGCACGGCGTCTGGCGGCTTCGATCAGCGCCCCCGGCCCAGCGCCCCCGCGATGCGCTCGAAAGCGATGCCCAGGCGAGAAAGCGCCGGCAGCGGCGGCGGGCGCGAGGTGGCGTCGGTCATCGCCGTCGGCCCTCCCGGCCGCCTGGCCCGCGCCACCTGCGCCGGCAGCGTGTCGAGCCAGTGGCGCGACAGCTGATCGCCGGGAGACAGCTCCAGCGCGCGCGCAAGCGCGGCTCGCGCGGCAGCTTCGTCACCCTGCAGGATGGCATTGAGGCCGCGTACCCGCCACGCCAGCGAAGAACGCGGCCTCAGGATCAGCGCGCGGGCAAGCAGTGCTTCGGCCGTGCGCGGCTTGCCGCGCTGCGCGCAGGCCTGCGCCAGCGTGGCCAGGTAGGTGGCGGAGTCCCGCTTGCGACAGCGCTCGAGGCGGGGCGCGGGCTGCCCGGCCACGACGGCGCGCACGTACGGGGCGATGTACCCGATCTCCGAGAGGAAGTGGTTGGAGGGGTGGCCCGAGTAGGGCAGCCTGTACACGCGGGCCGACGCGAAGGCCGGCAGCACTTCACCCTCGATGTAGCGGCGGTCGATCGGATCGCAGGGGTCGTAGAAGATCCTGGCCAGGCACGTCGGGCGGCGGGCGGCATCGAAGCGCTCGTGTCGGAACTCCACCTGCTGCTGCCACGCGGGCACGCCGTACACCGGATGCACCGACACCCGAGGCGAGCTCGCGATGACCTGACAGCGCAGGTCTCGGCAGTAGTACAGCGCCGCATAGGCGCCCAGGCTCGAGCCGTAGGCCACCACCCTGCGGTAGCGCCGCAGCCGGGGCGCCACCGCCTCCATGAACGCTTCCCGGCCCAGCGCCTGGTAGAAATGCTCGTGGCGCCGCCTGACGGCCAGCACTTCCACGCCCTGGCGCAGCAGGAAGTCCTTGCCGAAGGACGCTTGCTCGACCAGTTGCTGCAGCGGGTCGAAGGTGATCACGACCGTGTCGCTGCGCCCCGGCTGCACGTACAGCTCGATGCACGTGTCTGCATCGTCCAGCAGCACCCGGCGCCGCGGTCTGCGCGGGGCTTCGGCAGGACCTTCGCTCACGGGGTGCCGCTGCGGTGGGGCTGCCGCACGAGTTCCGCCCCTTCGACCCGGAAGGCCAGCCTGCGCTCGTCGGTCGAGTCCGGTTCCACCTGCGCGGGCACGAATGCGCCGCCCTGCGCCACGATGCGGAACACCAGGTTGGCCTCCGCCCGGCGGTCTTCCACCGGCAGTTCCAGCAGGAACGGGCCGGGGCGCGGCACTTCCTGCGTGCATCCACCCTCGCCGGGCGTCATCACGAAAAGCTCCAGGGGCCCGCCAGCCGGTGAGGCATGCCGGCAGTGCAGTCGTACCAGCGCCACCGGTGCCGGTCCGCCGGCACCTGGCTGGCGCAGGCGCAGGTCCAGCGTGGTGGGCGCCCAGCCGTCGGCGTGCACCCCGACCGCGAATCCTGGGGCCATCAGCGCCAGGCCCTGATGGTTTGCCAGGAAGTGCTCCAGCTGCGCCGCTGCATCCGGCTGCAGTCGGTGGCTGACCCGCTGCAGCAGGTTTCGCAGGTGCGACGGCAGGTCCTCGCCCGGGGTGCGGAAGGGGTGATCGGCCACCAGTTCCTCGGCGTGGGTGAGCAGCCAGTGCAGCGGCGCCGCCCCCAGGTGTCGCCCCACCACCTCGATGCCTTCCAGCGTCACCCGCTCGCGCATGCGCAAGGTGATGGCCCCGGCGTGCAGTCGCGAAAAGGCCTGCACTTCGCCGATGTAGCCGTAGCGCCCCGGGAATGCCTTGAACAGGCGCAGCCAGAGGTCGAAGTCGAATGCCGCCTTCAACGAGGTGTCGAGCCCGCCCAGCGCGTCGAAGGCCTCGCGGCGGAAGAAAGCCGAGGGCTGACAGACATGGCAGCCGTCGGCGAACTCGGCCAGGGGCGTGTCGGGCCCACGCGACGGGTAGCGGCCTATGCGTCGGCCGTGAAGGTCCACGTGTTCGGACTCGCCATGCACCATCACGTCGGCCGGCCGGCTCTCGAGGTACGACAGTGCGCGCCGGACGGCGCCCGGTGCATAGAGGTCATCCGAGTTGAGCCAGCCGATGATGGGCGCCCGCGCCCGTGCGACCGCTGCGTTCACGGCGTCGGCCGGCCCGCTGTCCGGGGCGGAATACCACCGCAGCCGCCCCCCGAACTTCTCCGTGAGGCCAGCCAGCACGCCCAGCGTGCCGTCGCTCGAGCCGCCATCGCTGACGATGAGCTCGAGCCGTTCCACGCCCTGCGTCATCACGCTTTCGACCGACTCGGCGATGAAGTCCGCCTGGTTCAGCGTGGGCATCACCACGCTGACGACGGGCTCGCCAGCGATCGGTGGCACTTGCGCCACCTCCTCAGCCGCGTGGCGGGCGGGCGGGATACCCACCCGTGGTCACAGCGGCCGGTGGGCGCCCCGCGCGGTCTTCACCGCCGCTGCCTTCCTGGCGGGCGCAGACTCGCGGGCTGGCGCCACCTTGCGGGCGGCAGCCTTCTTGGCGGCGACCTTGCGCGCCGCCTTCTTCGCCGGGGGCTGGGCGATGCGGAAGCTGATGTGCGCGGCGGCCGCGTCGCCGTCGGCCGGCGCCGCGCCCACCTGGAAGGTGCCCAGGCCGCCGACCGTCAGCTCGCCGCCCTGGGTCGCGGCCAGGGCCTTGCGCACCACCCGGAAGGCCACCAGCAGAAGATCGCGGCAGTCGTCGTCGGGCAGCATGGTCAGCGCCGGATCGAGAGTCTTGGCTTCGGCAATCAGTTGCATCACGTTCATGGTGTGTTCTCGCTCGGGGGAGGCTTCAGTTGGCGAAGGTCATCGTGCGCGGCACCTGGGTCCTTGGGTGCCTGGGGGGTTAGAGGGGCGCGCGGGTGTTTCCGCGTCTCACCCGGCGCTTTTCCGGACGCCGCGGCGGGCACGCCGAGGAGCGTCGGCCGCGCCTTCCTCGGAGGCAGCGTCGCGCTGCAGCACCTGGAACTCCACCCGGCGCGAGCCGGCGGCTCCCTCCTTGTCCCCGCCGGTGGCCCGGAAGGTGCCCAGCCCGCCGATCACGAGTTCGCGGTCTTCGAGCCGCGCCACGCGTTGGCGGATTTCACGGAAAGCCCGCGCCACGAGCTTGCGCGCGGCCTCCTCGGGCAGGGCCTGGAGTGCAGCGTCATCGCCCTTGGCCTTGGCGAGCAGTTGCTTCAGGTTCATGGATGTCTCCGGGTCTTGAAGACCGTGGTCTATGGATGCGCCGTTCGGCGCTAGAGCATGCTGCGCTGCAGCGGAAGAAACCGGAAGGATAACGGATTCAACCTCTGGTTCGGCCTGGCCGGTGCCTTCTTCGTCGTCGGCGTGCCTTCCTGGGAGCGCCTGGTTCAGCAGGCGCTGACGCAGCCTGTGCATCCACTGCGCCACGTCCTCTGGCCGGGGCGGATGGGCGGCTTGCGGGGCCACGTCGGCCTCGCCCTGCAGCCAGGCGATCTCGGCCGGCTCGAAGGCCAGCAGGTCGCCTTCCGAGCGCAGCCCATCGTGTCCCTGGGGCAGGTCGTCCATGGGAGTGTCCAGGCGGGCCTCGATCCAGCGAAGGTCGTTCCTGTGCGACTGCAGGACCGGCCCGCTCACCGATCGGTGCAGCCGCAGCCGCGGCCCGCGCAGCTCGCCCAGCTTGCGGATGAGCATCACGTTCCCGCGCACGGCCCGGCTGCCCACGCCGTATCCAGGCCCGAACCTGCGGTACGCGTACAGCAGCCGCACCGCTGGCAGCGAGAGCGATTCGTTGACGCGCTGAACGGCGGGGGCGCCGCCTGCCACCACGCCCAGGCGCCGGAAGAAGTCGGTCACCACGTCGCCATCGGGGAAGGCCGCCGGCTCGTACTTCCACAACGAGACGGCATCCTGCCCGAACACGTCGTCGAACTTCCCGAAGCGGTCGCGGTACATCGGCCACCAGTCGGACGGCTCCCAGTGCCCGAGCCCGCCCTTGATGCGCTGCTGCAGCGCACTCTCCATGTAGCTGGCCGGCGTGCGCACATAGGCCACGGCGCGCACCCGGCGCCCGCACGCCTCGGCGAAGCGCCTCAGGTGCCGCAGGTCGTCGGGCTTGAGCTGACCTGCGTCTTCTGCCGACAGCACCAGGTGCGGCGCCGGATGCTCGCGCAGCAGGGCCTCGAAGCGCTGGCGCTGCTGCTGTCCTGCCGCCAGTACCTGCTCCGGCGTGAGCCCGCGCTTGACGGTGTTGTGGTGGCGGTGCGCGTTGCGGCTGAACATCGCGATCACCGCGGCGCTCTGGTTCGGGCTCTCGATCACGGCCGCGTTCGCGTGCCGTGGCCCGAGGTCGCGCCAGCGCAGGGCCTGCTGGATCGCCGACGACCCTGTCTTGTGCATGCCGAAGTGCAGGATCAGTTCGCTCATCGTGACGTGCTGTGTGTCGGGGGCCGGCGCGCCTTCAGCGGCGTGCGCTGTCCTGGTTGCGCAGGAACCAGTGGTAGGCGTCGCGCAGCCCGTCCTCGAGCGAGATGCCCGACTTCCATCCCAACGCCGCCAGGCGCGAGACGTCCATCAGCTTGCGCGGCGTGCCGTCGGGCTTGGTGGCGTCGAAGGTCAGGCGGCCCTGGAAGCTGGTGACCCTGGCGATGGTCTCGGCCAGTTCGCGGATCGTGCAGTCGACCCCGGTGCCGACGTTGATGTGGCTGAGCATCGGCTGCGTGTGGGCACGGTACACGTCATCGGGCAGGTCCATCACGTGCACGCTGGCCGCGGCCATGTCGTCGACGTGCAGGAACTCGCGCATCGGCGTGCCGCTGCCCCAGATCACCACTTCCTGGGCGCCCGCCTGCACCGCCTCGTGGAAGCGCCTGAGGAGTGCCGGGATCACGTGCGAGTTCTCGGGGTGGAAGTTGTCGCCCGGGCCGTAGAGGTTGGTGGGCATCACGCTGCGGTAGTCGCGCCCGTACTGGCGGTTGTAGCTCTCGCAGAGCTTGATGCCGGCGATCTTCGCGATCGCGTAGGGCTCGTTGGTGGCCTCCAGCGTGCCGGTGAGCAACGCGTCCTCGCGCATGGGCTGTGCCGCCATGCGCGGGTAGATGCACGACGAGCCCAGGAACAGCAGCCGCTGCACGCCGGCGCGGTGGGCGGCATCGATCACGTTGGCCTGGATCATCAGGTTCTCGTGGATGAACTCGGCCGGGTAGGTGTTGTTGGCGTGTATGCCACCCACCTTGGCAGCGGCCAGCACCACCTGCCCGATGCGCTGGTCGCCGAAGAACTGGCGCACGCGCGCCTGGTCGGTGAGGTCGAGTTCGGCGTGCGTGGCGGTGACGATCGGGCCGCGGCCGAGGGCCTGCAGCCGGCGCACGATGGCCGCGCCGACCATGCCGCGGTGGCCGGCGACGTAGATGGGACCCTCTGTGGTGTTGCTCGTGTTCATGTGCGGATGTTTGCCGGTACCGAGACACCCCATGACGCGGAGGCGCTGGCGTGGTTGGGCTTATGTCTATCCGAGAGAGCGAGCCAGGCGCTGGCGCCCGGAAGATCTGCCCGCAAAGGCATTCAGCGTGCGAAGCCCGGCTCGTCCAGCAGATCGAACAAAGCGGCGTTGCTCGTGCAGTTTGCCGGGAAGGGCTGGCTCACCCCGATCGTGGGCGGCGTGCAGCGGCTGTTCGGCGCGGCAGCCTCGGTGGCCAGCCCGCATTGCAGCAGGTCGCTCATCAGCACCTTCACCGGGAAACCGTCCATGGCCGCACTTGACTCGATTTGGCGGCACGGTGCGTCGGGAAGCTCGATCGTGGAACGCATGCTTGCACTTTAGCACCCAAGAATCATGGCGAGCCTGAGCCAGCAGGAGCGAACAGTCCTGCGTTGACCTCACCAACCCGCGCCTCCCCAGGTCCGTGTCAGCCATTGAGGCTGGGGATGAACCCCGGGCCTCCGGCCCGTCGCAGATGCCGCCATCAGGAGTTAGCCGCGTGCCAACAGCCGTTCGACGGCCGATCGGTATGCAGCGAGATCCTCGCGCTTGTCGACCGAGAGCACCAGCACGACAAGAACATCGTCCTCGACCAGGTAGACCAGCCGATATCCCTGCTTGCGAAGCTTGATCTTGTAGCAGTCTTTCAGCGAACCGTGCAGTTCCGCACCCGGAAGCCGCGGCTGCTCCAGCCGCTTCTTGAGCAGGCCGCGAAGCACGGTCTTGACGCTGCCGTCCAGCGCGTTCCACTCCTGCAACGCTTCTGCAAGAAACTTCAGCCGGTAGGGCACGACAGGTGAGGCGATCAGATCCGGTCGATGTCTACTTCGACGGCGGTTTCCTTGCGCGACAGGCGCTGGCGAACGAGGTCTGCCAGATCCCGATCGGCCATTTCCTCGACCAGCGCCTCGAAGAGTCTCGGCGTGACCATGTAGAAGGCTGGGCGGTTGTGGTTCAGCACTGCGACCGGCTTCTCGCCGGCCGCACGCAGAACCTGCGAAGGATTCTTCTTGAATTCGGACATGCTGACGGAGTAGTCCGCATAGATGGTGTCCATGGTTGCGCCTGCCAAGCCGTGGAGGAGAAGGAGTCAGGTTGATTTGGCTCTTAATATAGAGCCAAAATCAGATCCGCATCAAACCTGCGAGCTTGTAGACCGATGTGAGGGACTCCCAGGTCGTCGGAAGCGCAAGCTCCGAGAACACCGGGTCTCGCGTCACGAGGGTCAGGTCTTCGTGGGCGGTTTGTGGGGCCAGGCATCGAGTTCATCGGCAGGCAGAGGCTCGAAGACCCTGCTGGTGTCTATCTGACCCCGAAGCCGCCCGGGCCTCCTCGGCACCGGAATGGCCGTCACTGCCCGTTCTCCCGCGCCACCGCCACCTCATGCCCATGCGCCCGCAGCAGCGCCATGCGCCGCGCGGCCTTCAAATCCTCGGCCACCATCTCGGCGCACATCTGCTGCGCGGTGATCTCCGGCACCCAGCCCAGCTTCTCCTTGGCCTTGGTCGGGTCGCCCAGCAGCGTCTCCACCTCCGCCGGGCGGAAGTAGCGCGGGTCCACCGCCACGATGCAGTCGCCGGGCTTCAGTGCCGGGGCCTTGTCGCCTTCCACGCGCTCCACGAAGGCCTTCTCGTCCACCCCCGTGCCCTCGAAGCGGAGCAGCACGCCCAGTTCCGCGGCCGACCAGCGGATGAACTCGCGCACCGAGTGCTGCACGCCCGTGGCGATCACGAAGTCCTCGGCGTGGTCCTGCTGCAGCATCATCCACTGCATGCGCACGTAGTCCTTGGCGTGGCCCCAGTCGCGCAGCGCGTCCAGGTTGCCCATGAACAGGCACTTCTCCAGCCCCTGGGCGATGTTGGCCAGCCCGCGCGTGATCTTGCGCGTCACGAAGGTCTCGCCGCGGCGCGGGCTCTCGTGATTGAACAGGATGCCGTTGCAGGCATAGATGCCGTAGGCCTCGCGGTAGTTCACCGTGATCCAGTAGGCGTAAAGCTTGGCCACCGCGTACGGGCTGCGGGGGTAGAAGGGCGTGGTCTCCCTCTGCGGGATCTCCTGCACCAGGCCGTAGAGCTCGCTGGTGCTGGCCTGGTAGAAGCGCGTCTTCTTCTCCAGCCCCAGGAAGCGGATGGCCTCCAGCAGCCGCAGCGTGCCGATGGCGTCGACGTCGGCGGTGTACTCCGGCGCCTCGAAGCTCACTGCCACGTGGCTCTGCGCGCCCAGGTTGTAGACCTCGTCGGGCTGCACCTGCGCCAGGATGCGCGTGAGGTTGGAACTGTCGGTCAGGTCGCCGTAGTGCAGCACGAAGTGCCGGTTGTCGATGTGCGGGTCCTCGTAGATGTGGTCCACGCGCTGGGTGTTGAACAGCGACGCGCGGCGCTTGATGCCGTGCACCTCGTAGCCCTTGGCTAGCAGGAACTCGGCCAGGTAGCTGCCGTCCTGGCCGGTGATGCCGGTGATGAGTGCGCGTTTGCGAGGGGTCATGGTGATTGCGTCGTGGGTCGTTGTCGGGGTCTGTAAGGGGGCGGGCGATTTCGTGCAGCTCGATCCCCAGGGCTGCCTCGCTACAAGGCTTCGCTACGCGGATTCGCTTTCGGCTCGCGCGGCCAGCCGGCCGCGCAAGTCGTGGAGCCAACGCCCGACCTTGCGGGCTTCTCCCGGCGCGCGGGCCTGGCGCGAAGGGTGCTGCGGCGGAAACTGTTCGCCCAGCCAGTCGAGTGCCGGCTGCGGGAACTCCAGCAGTTGCTCCTCGGTGCGTACCGCGTCGGCGTCGTGTGCGGTCAGGTCCTCTTCCATCGAGCAACCGAGTTGCCGTGCCATCCAGTCGATGGACTCGCGCTGCTGCGCCAGCGCGGGCATCACGATGTCGGAGTGCAGGCGCAGCTTGGGCCCGGTCAGCTTTCGCATCCTGCGCACCAGGGCCTCGTTGTCCCTGTGGGTGGTGCGCCCGGGCTCGGCGGGCGGCGCGTACTTGCGGTAGGCGAACAGCATCGCAAGCGCCCAGCGCGAGATGCCTTCGTTGGTTCGGATGGCCTTGGCGCCCGGAAAGCGGATGCCCAGGCGGCTGCAGAAGTCCAGGACCACGTCGCCCCCCTCGAAGCTGCCCGGCTCGAAGAGGTGCAGGTGAAGCGAGCCGGCCGGGAAGATCCGCGTGAACGGCTCGAAGCGGGTCCGGTAGTCGGGGGCGAGGCTGTCGACGTTCAGGTTGCGCGTTCCGAAAGCCTTGATCTGCTGCTGCAGGCTGCTTTCCATGTACTCCTTGGGCCGCCGGATGTAGGCAAACCCGACCACCTCGCTGCTGATCCGCGAAAGGAACTCGTGCATGCGCTGCAGTTCCTCGGCCGTGAAGCGCGAGACGGCTTCTGCCGAGATGATCGCCGTGCGGTCACCGGCCCGTTCCAGCTCGGCCATCAGTTCGGCCAGTGCCGTGCGCCGCAGCCGGGGGCGATCTGCCGGCCCGAAGCCCGAGTTGCGGAAGAAGTGGAAGTCCAGCGGGTCGTTCTTGAACGCGGCCGCCAGGCAGCGGCTGGCGTTCTCCATGCCGCCCGGGGTCACGTAGTGGAAGCGCGGGTCGTCGAGATGGCGGGCCAGCGAGGCACGGATCGACGTGCTTCCCGTCTTGTCCATGCCGAAGTGCAGGATGATCTTCTGCTCGGGCATCGTGTTGCGTTGGCGGTGTGCGGTGTGCGGTGGGCGGTGTGCAGCCCGTCCGGGTGGGGGTGGGAAGGCGGTGCGCGGCTTCTCAGCGGGCGGGCTAGATCCCTTCCACGCGCCTCGGCTTGCGCAGCGTCAGGCGAGAGAACGCCACCGGCCCTTCCATGCGAAGGTGTGACCAGCGGCGGAAATGGTAGCCGTTGCGTGCCATCAGTTCCGCCCCGTCGATGACGAGCGGCCGCCCTGGCGGCGGAGCATCGACGCTCAGCTCGGGCCAGCGCTCCTTCGCAAGGGCCGCCTCGGCGCGGCGCGGGTTGGTGGACCGGTACAGCACGGGCTCGACGAACACCGCGCTGCCGGCCGCCCTGGGCGCGCCGCCGATGGTGACGACGACGGTGTCATGCTCGCGTCGCGGGTCGTCGACCTCGGCCACCAACTGCAGCGTGGCGCGCGCGTCCAGCCGGGTGGCGTCCAGCTCCAGCACCTGCCAGGGCGCGGGGGAACGCACGGCGTCCAGCAGCACGTCGTGCATGCCGCGCAACGCGGGGTCCTCGATGCGGTCCAGGCGCACCGTCTGCCCCTCGCGGCGCGCCTGCGGCCAGCCGAACGAAGCCACGCGCGCCGCGTCGATCACCAGTGTGTCGGGGCGCGCCGGCAGGTCTTCGCGGCGCGCCAGCAGGATCAGGGCCTGCCCCGCAGCCAGCGACACTTCGCCGCGAAGTTCAGCGCCCTCCGGCGTGTACAGCGGGCGCGGCAGGGTGAGCCGGCCGCCGCGGCCATCGTCGGGCGCCACCACGACCATGCCGCGCGCGAACGAGCGCTTGTACAGGCCGTCTTCCTCGGTGGCCGCCCCCACGGGCTCGCCCAGCTGCAGCTCGCCGTCGGCATACAAGTCCATGCCGCCCGCGCGGCCATTGTGGGCGGGCACCTGGAACGAGGCGTGGTACTTGAACAGGTCCTGGGGGCGCGCGGCCAGCAGGAACGAGGCATACAGGTAGCGCTGCCAGAGGTAGTCGGCGGCGTAGTCGGTGTAGCGCCACGGTCCACGGCCGAAGACCAGGATCGTGGAGTCCCGCGGCGCGCGCTGCATGACCTTCAGGAAAGGCAGGATGTGCTGCGTGAAGCTGTGCGCCGACTCGTTCGGGTCCAGGCCGAAGTACTCGATGGCGGCCGCGTTGGCACTGCGCAGCAACAGCAACTGGTCGTCGAGCTGCCCAGGGTGGAAGTTGAACAGGCCGTTGTAGGCGATGGTGCTGCGCGGCCCCAGGCGCTGGCGCAGCTCGGCGAACAGGGCATCCATGCCCTGCGCGTAGTCGCCACAGAAGGTGGCCTTGGCCTGGCACATCCGCGCCAGCACGGCCGGCCGCTGCAGCGGGGTGCGGGTGGAGAGGTCGATCGCGAACCCGTCCACGCCCAGGGCGCGGCGAGCCTCGACAAAGCGGTTGACCACCCGGTGCCGCAGGTCGGGATCGGTCACGTCGAGGAACTGGACCGTGCTGTCATTGCGGTCGCGCACCGTCAGCAAGGGCTTGCCCACGTTCAGGCCACGCAGGATGTCGGCCTCGCTGCGCCCGTTTCGCCGGTGGCGAGTTCCCCAGGCGTAAGCCAGCACGGGAGCCGGTGTCGCCTGCTTGATGCGCGAGACCACGGCGGGCAGCGCATATTCTGGTAGCTCGTGCTCGAACGGGGCACGCAGCACCACCAGACCGGCGTGAGGTGCCAGGATCTCGACGGTCTGGCGGTCGAGCAGCGCGTTGGAACGGGGCTCGATCCACAGTGCGGTGGCCGCCCATGCCGACGCCGCCGCGCCCGCGGCCAGCCACAGGGCCAGCACGCCTGCGAAGCGTGCGAAGCACGCGCGCATGCGTCGGCCTGGAGAAGGGAGCTTGTCATGCATGACTCATCGCCTCCAGGTAGACCTGGACGTGCCTTTCGGCCGCCTCGCCCGGGTCGTGGAACGAGGCCGCGCGAACGCGGCAGCGCAGCGAGCGCTCGAGCGCTGCGCGCCCGTCGACCGCCAGCGCCCATCGTATGCCATTGCAGAGGTCCGGCACGTCGAGGTAGCGGGCCAAGTAGCCGGTCTGCTCGTGCTGCACCAGGTCGGGCACGTTGCCCACCGGGAACGCCACCACCGGCGTGCCGCACAGCATCGCCTCGCCGACGGTCAGCGGCGCATTGTCCTCGTGCGACGGGAAGACGAAGGCGTCAGCCGCCGAGTAGATCAGCGCCAGCCGCGCGTCGTCGGAGACGTGTCCCATGGGGTGCACGGGCAGCGGCAGTTCGATGCCGCGGTGGCCGAAGAGAACCACCTCCACCTTCGCGGCCCAGGGCTGCGTGCTGATCAGCTCCATGGCCTCGCGGAGTTGCTCGCCACCCTTGCGCTTGTTGTCCAGGCTGTCGGCGCCGAAGAGCAGCAGCTTGCGGTCCAGCGGCAGGCCCAGCTGCGTTCGCGCCACGATCTTGTTGGCCGGCGCAAAGCGGTCCACAGGGAAGGCGTTGGGTATGACATGCACCTTCTTGTCGCCGAGCAGCGAGCTCGCAGCCACCCGCTCGGCCATCCACTTCGACGGGCACACGATGTGCAACCGGTGCATCTTCCCGTAGGCCGCCTTCTTGCGCTTCCACGCCTGGTGCGCCATGTCGCTGTCGCCGCCGAGCTGCGGGCACTGGCGGCATTCGCGCTTGAATTCCTCGCAGCCTTCCGAATAGTGGCAGCCGCCCGTGAAGGCATTCATGTCGGCCAGCGTCCAGATCACCGGGCGGTCGGCCAGTTCGTCGCCGGCGTGCTCGTAGTCGAACATGCCCACCACCCAGTGGAAGTGCAGCACGTCGGCATCGTCGAACACCGGGCGAAGGTCGCGGAAGTCGACCACCGACTCCGGCAGCGAGAACACCTCCGAGGCCCGGTAGCCCGGCAGTTCGCGTGCCGGGTTCATCGTGCGCTCACGCACGGCCTGCCAGATCGCGCTCGGGTCGGCGTCGTGCAGCGCCTCGACGCTCGGCCGCACCGGGTGCACCCACGGCCGCCCCGAGCGGGCGATCAGGGCGTGGATCTTGGCGTCGAGCCCGCGCTTGCGCAATGCCTCCACGCGGCGCTGCGAGCCGGTGCCGGCGCCGCCGTGGTCCATCGCGCAGAACGTGGCCACCTTCAGCCCCGACCCTGCCGCCGGGGCGGTGTCCTGCGGAGATCCCGCACCGGGCGCGGTCGGGGGTTCCCAGCGCACCCGCAGGTCGGGGCGTTGCACCAGCGCCGGCACGTCGGCATCGCGCCCCTCGAGCACGGCGTTCATCAACGCGGGCAGCAGCGCAGGGCAGGGCGCCGTGGGCGCGGACAGGCCCGCCTCGCGCCACGCCGTGCGCAGCGCGTCCAGGAAGTCCTCCAGCTGCTGCGGCGTGGCCAGCGCCACCAGCGTGGCGAAGAAGTCAGCGCTCCAGTAGGCCGACAGCAGGGCGTTGCCTACCGGCCGGTGGCCGTGGTCGCGCAGCACGTGCCAGGCGCGCCGGCGCCACTCCAGCCCGTCGCGGCACTTGCGCAGGCTGAAGGTGTTCATCGCGCTGGAGGCGTTCACGCTGTAGTGGTAGACCACGTCGTCCACCACGCTGACCGACCGCGCCTGCGCCAGCGCGTGCGCCAGGAAGATGCTGTCCTGCCCCATCTTCAGGTCGACGGGGTAGGGCACGCGCCGCGCGAAGACGGCGTCGTACAGGTACGACCAGTGGCCCTCGGTCGTGCGCAGCAGGGCCGGGAAGCGCGCGAGCGAGGTGTCGAGCACCGGGCCCCCGCCGCTCACCAGGCTCTTGCGGACCGGCTGGCCGGCCTGGCGGCCGTGCAGCATCTGCGCGGAGACATACGCCCCCTTGACCATCTCGTTGCGGTGCCGCGCCGCCACCTCGTGCAGCGACTGCAGCGCGCGCGGCGGCAGCGTGTCGTCGGGGTCGAGGTGGAACACCCATGCGCCCCGGGCCTCGCGCACGCCACGGTTGCGCGTGGCGCCCAGGCCGATGTTGTGCTCGTTGACCAGCACGCGCACGCGCGGGTCGCGCGCCGCGTAGCCCTGCGCAATGGCCAGCGAGCCGTCGGGACTGGCGTCGAGGATGCACAGCAGCTCCCAGCGCCCGAGCGTCTGCGCCAGCACGCTGTCGATGGCGGCGGCGAGCGTGTCCTGGGCGTTGTAGATCGGCAGGATCACCGTGACCAGGGGCCTGGGCGATCGCGCCGCGATCGCCGCCCAGTCCACGGGGTGCCTGCGCCAGGCGGGCGCGTCGTGGCGGCGCGCCTGTGCGGTCTGGTGGGCCTTCAGCGCGTCCAGCAGTTCGGCGTCGCCCAGGTGCGCCATGGCCAGCGGCTCGACGTCTTCCGGGCGCAGGCGTGCCATCTCCTGCAGCGTGTCCAGCTCCACGGCAGACAGCCCCGGAAAGCGCGTGCCGAGCAGGCGCCGGCGCTCGGCGAACAACCGCGTCGTGTCGACGCTCGAGACCCCGGTGGTGCGGAAGTTCAGCAGCGGCCGCGGCACTTCGTAGTGCGTCACGCCGCCGTCGAACAGGCGCATCGTGAGTTCGAAGTCCGCGATCACCCGGTAGCTGTCGTCGTAGGGGCCGAACTCCTCGTACAGCGCTGCCGACAGCAGCATCGTCTCGTGCCGCAGCGGCATGCGCAGGCGGATGCCGGCGTCGAAGGGCATGCTGCGCAGCACCTCGACCTCCTGGCCTTCGCCGTCGACGTAGCGTGCCAGCGCCGAGACGAAGTCGCGGCCGCTGTATTCGCGGGCGCGCACCAGCGTCTCCACCGCATCGGGCGCGTACCAGTCGTCCGAGTTCAGCACCAGCACATGGTCGCCCTGGGCCAGCGAGATCGCCTTGTTCATGGCCTGGTACAGGCCGCCGTCGGGCTCGCTGACGAAGTAGTCGATCGTGTCGGCGTGCCGGCGGATGATGTCCAGCGTGCCGTCGGTCGAGCAGCCGTCGACCACCACGTAGTCGATGTTCGGCCAGGTCTGGGCCCGCACCGACTCGATCGCCTGCTCGAGCGTGGCCGCCGAGTTCAGGCAGATCGTGACGATCGACACCAGCGGCTCGCCGGGGCGGGAGGCCTTCTCCACGCCCTGGAGCCGCAGCCCGCCCTCGGCCATGCGGCGGCCGGTGACATCGGGTGCCCGCTGGTGCACGCCGACCACCCGCCTCGGCCCTGCCAGCGGCTTCGGGTCGAGTTCGCGAACGAGCGGGGGATCCTTGCGCATCGGTTCCAGTCCTGGGGGTGCTGCGTGCTGCCCGGCGCGCGCAGTGGCGGCGCGGCCCCGAGCGACTTGTAACTTGTATCAGCGAGCGGCGGTTGCCTGGCGCTGCATCCACTGCCAGGTGCGGGCCAGCGCCTGCTCGACCGTCATGGTGGGCTCGAAGCCCAGACGCTCGCGCGCGAGGTCGTACGTGGCGAAGTTGCGCTCGACCTCGCCGGCCCGCCTGAGCTCGTGCACGATGGGGTGCGCGGGCACACCGGCCACGCGGCAGGCCGTCTCGGCCAGCTCGCGCACTGAGGTCTCTCGGCCGCTGGCGAGGTGGAACACGTTGAAGCGAGGCAGCGCCGCCTCGAAGCCGGCCACGATGCCACGGCACAGGTCGGAAACGTCGAGGAAGTCGCGCGTGGCCGAGCCGTCGCCGAAGATGCGGATCGGCTCGCCGTTCATGATCGCCTTGAAGAAGGCCGTGACCGCGCCCTTCTTGTGCCAGCTGATCGGGCCCACCACGTTCGCGAAGCGCAGCGCCGTGACCTGCATGTCGTAGGCCTCGGCGAAGGCGCAGCAGTAGCCCTCGCCCGCCAGCTTGCTGGCGCCGTACGGCGAGATCGGCCGCGGCACCGCACGCTCGTCCACCGGCGGTGGCGCGTTGCCGATCAGCGCGCCGCCGGTCGACGCGAAGACGAACCGCTTCACGCCCGCACGCCGCGCCGCGTTCAGCACCTTGAAGGTGCCCTCGGCGTTGATCGAGAAGTTCTCGGCGGGCGAGGCCACCGACTCCACCACCGAGCCGTAGGCCGCCAGGTGGATCACGGCGTCGCAGCCGCCCAGGGCCGCCAGCACGGCCTCCTCGTCGCGGATGTCCGCCTCGACCACTTCCCACGACGACGGCTCGTCGAGGAACTCGCGCCGGCCGCGCGAGAGGTTGTCGAGGATCACCACCTCGTGGCCGCGTGAACGAAGCATCGGGGCCAGGTTGGCCCCGATGAATCCGCAGCCGCCCGTCAGGAGCAGGCGCGCCATGCCGTCAGGCCGCCTTCCCGGCCTCGCTCTTCTCGCGCTGCGTGTCGTTCCAGAACGACTGGCAGGGGATCTTCGAGCGGTCGCAGCGGTGGGCGTACTTCTTCGCGATCTCGGTCACCTCGAGCATCAGGCCCTGCTGCAGCGTGGTGGGCTTCAGGCCCAGGTCGAGGAAGCACTTGTTCTCGACGTGCAGTTCGTTCTCGTCGGCTTCCTTGCGCGGGTTGGGCAGGTAGGCGATCTGCACCCCGGTCATGCCCGAGATCATCTGCGCCAGCTCGCGCACCCGGTGGGTCTCGGTCATCTGGTTGAAGATCTTGACCTTCTCGCCGTGCTTCGGCGGGTTGGCCAGCGCCAGCTCGATGCAGCGCACCGTGTCGCGGATGTGGATGAACGCCCGGGTCTGGCCGCCGGTGCCGTGCACCGTGAGCGGGTAGCCTACCGCCGCCTGCATCAGGAAGCGGTTCAGCACCGTGCCGTAGTCGCCGTCGTAGTCGAAGCGGTTGATCAGCCGCTCGTCGAGCATCGTCTCGGCAGTGTGCGTGCCCCACACGATGCCCTGGTGCAGGTCGGTGATGCGGGTGCCGTCGTTCTTGTTGTAGTAGGCGAAGAACAGCGCGTCCTGCGTCTTCGTCATGTGGTAGATGCTGCCCGGGTTGGCGGGGTAGAGGATCTCCTGCTCCACCACGCGGCCGTCGGGGGTCGTCACCTGCACGTTCAGGTAGCCCTCGGGGATCTTCATGCCCGCGGTGCCGTAGCCGTAGACGCCCATCGTGCCCAGGTGCACCAGGTGCACGTCGCGGCCCGACTCCACGATGGCGCACAGCACGTTGTGCGTGGCGTTGAGGTTGTTGTCGACCGTGTAGCGCTTCTGGCGCGAGCCCTTCATCGAGTAAGGCGCGGCGCGCTGCTCGGCGAAGTGGACGATCGCGTCCGCCTTCTCGTCGCGGATCAGGTCGAGCAGCGCGCGGTACTCGTGCGCCACGTCCATGAAGCGGAACGCGATGGTCTTGCCGGTGCGCTCGGTCCACGCGGCCAGGCGCGCGGACATCGGCGCGATGGGCGTGAGCGAGTCGACCTCGAGCTCGAGGTCGATCTTGCGACGCGACAGGTTGTCGACGATGACCACGTCGTGGCCGATGTTCGACAGGTGCAGGGCCGTGGGCCAGCCGCAGAAGCCGTCGCCGCCTAGGACTAGCACTTTCATTTGGACCCTTCCTCGTGCCTACTCTTAAGGACTGTCAAGCAATGCTAGCGGGGCCGTTCGGCGGCACCCTGTATCGCACTGCACAATGGGCGAATGATAGCTAGCTCAGAGGCGGACAGGGCGGTTGCGCGGCTCTAGAGATGCGTCGACACGTCTTCGGCCGGCTTTCAGGCTTCAAGATGAGGTCGCTCGATGTCTACCTCGCGGCCGCGGAAACTGGTGCGATGCTGTCGGAGTACGGCACTCTGCCCCATGTTCGCGACCAGCACGTCCGTTGGCGGGGGAACTGGAGGCTCGGGTGGCAAGGCAAGCTGCAATCGGTATCGATCGCGGTCAGGCCTGGGTGCAAGTCCCAATGCGCGCCGTACAACGCAGTCACCCCCAGCAGTGCGGTCGCTCAGATTCTCTCGACAAGGTACGAGCAACCGGCCCAGCCGTAGTCGCGGTAGCGCAGGAAGCGCCACCCCGGCTGGGTCGCCTCGAACTCCAGGAAGGCCTGACGTTCGCCCGAGACCTGCGTCGTCGACCAGCAGAAGTAGTCGTCGAACGCGATCAGCATGCCGTGCTTGAGGCGTGGCGCAAGGAAGGCCACGCATTGCATGCGTGCTGTTGTACAGGCCCCTGCCGCGATGCCGGCGGGCTGGATGACCTCGACGGACTCCATGACGATGGCCGAACTTTCGTTCATGGGTGGCTCTGCAACGGTCTGCAAATCCACGGGCCTCGCGCGCTGGAGTGATAATCTCGTGCGGTTTCAGTCGGCTGCGCCAACACCGGCAAGCCGCATACTTTCCCAACCAGTCTATGGAGAGACGACGCCTTGCAGCCGGAGCGATCCGGCCGCACTTCCGGCGAATCGTCGTGTTTTCGATGGTGCAAGGACTCTCGGGCCCCGAGTCGGCCCATGATGGTGTGACGAACGCCAGCCTTGATGGGCGGCGCTTGGTGGTGAGTGCGACACCCGGCGCGACTGTGCTGCTGGCTATGGCCGCTAGGCTGCGGCCTGACCCGCCTGGCGTCGCCATGGAAGCGCCTCCGCTCGTCGAACTGGAGCCCTTCATGCTCTCGGACCTCGCGCCCTCTGGCGTCGAGGCGGCTGTCCCGGCTTCGTGTGCCGACTCCGCCGAATCGGCAGCAGTGCTAGTCTTCGTCGAGGCACCCCAGGAAGGGCTTGCCGCTGCGCTGGAGGCTGAACGCCTGCTCGATCCCTCGGGCTGGCTCGCCCGTTGGCTAGAGGGCGCACGCGCGCTCACCCGTGCGGCACACCGCGATCCCGACCGCATCACACTCGTCGACGCGCGCGAGGCGCGTGAGCATCCCGCTGCCCTTACGGCTCTGTGCGGCCAGCGGTTTGGGGGTATCGTGCCCTTCGGACACCCGCTTGCCGAGCCAGGCCCGAGCAGCCGAGCGTTGGCCCAGCTGGCTGTCGCCGCCGATGCCGCTGTCGAGGCTGCGTTGCAGGGCTTGCTGTCATGCTGCGTGCCGCTGTCGGACGACTTCGTTATCGCCGCCGCGCCCGGGCCTGCAGCATTGCGCGCCTCGGCCGCTGCGGTGGTGACCGCGTGGTCCGAGGAACGCCGACTGGCCGAGCAAAGCTGCTCGGGGCTCGCCGAGCGCGCCGCGGCCGCCGAGTCGCGCTGCGCCGACCTGGCGAGCCAGCTGACCGCGAAAGGGGCGGATGCCTTGCGTGTTGAGGCGGAGCTCAGGGCGCGGGTCGGTACCCTTGAGGATCGCCTGGTGCGCGCCGAGCGTGAAGGCGAGCGGCTGACCGAGGGGGCACAGGCGCTCGAGATTCAGCTGCGGCAGGCCCGAGAAGAACTTGAGCAGCTGCTCGCAAGGCAGCGCGCGGAAACCAGCATGGCCGAGGCGGCGCGGCAGCGTGACGCGTCCGAAGCCGCGGTCGCTGAGGCGCGCCAAGCGCTGGCGGCGGCCAGCGCCAGGTCACTCAGCGCGGCTGACGAGGAGGAGCTCCTACTGGCGCAGCTGCACCAGGCCCAGGAGGAACTCGAGCAGCAGTATTTCGAGCGACGCCGCCTCGAGGGCGATATGGCCGGGCTGCAGGCGCACGCACAGCAGCTTTCCGAGGCGCGCGCGGCTTCCGAGGCGCTGCTGGTCGAACTCCATCAGGTGCAAGAAGACTACGAGAAGCAGTTCCTTGTTGCCCGCCATCTGCAGCGCGAGTTGACGCAGGCCCGCGACGCCGTCGGCGGGCTCGAGCGCCGGCTTGACGCGATGTCGGCCCTATCGGCGCGCCGGCTCGAGGTGATCGAGCAGGCCAAGGAAGCGCGACGGGTGGAGTTGCAGGAGCAGCGTCGTTTGCAGAACGCCCGTATCGCTGAAGGCTGCCTCGTCGTGGGGTCTATCGCGCTTGGCCCCGAGCAGGATGCGCCCCCGCACCGGCACCTGGCACTCGAGCTCCATGGCGTCCAGCTCGGCGACCGGTCGTCGTCGGTATCTGCCGTTCGCCTGGTGGAACACCTTGGCCGCCCCGGGCTCGTGCTTTTCTCGTCGGCCGGGAACCGGCACTGGCTGGGCGCGTGGCTCGAGACCGGACGCGAAGGGGAGCAGACCTACATGGCGCTGCTCCCTACCGATGCGCCGTGCCGCGACATCCTACAGTGCATGCCCTCGCGGGACTGGCGGGCATTGCTGTCGCTCGTGGAGCTGGTTGAGCAGCGCCTGGGTGCAGCTGATGCGCGCGCTGTCGTCTCTTGGCGCGACGTGGCCAGGCGCCTTCTGGCACAGCTGCACGAGTTTCCCGCCAGGTTCCGGTATGACGGGCTGCGATTGGTCGAGCCACCGGCCGACGCCCCGGGCCAGCGCTGCCTTTCCTTCGACCACGTCGTGTACGGAGCGCGCCGGTTCGAGCGCGTTGCCCTCGCCTTGTGCACCGATCCCGGGGCACGCGGGCTTCACCTGCTGGCAGACGTCGGCGGCCGTCTGCCGCTCCTGCAGCTGCCCTACGGTGCCGAGGCGGGTCACTCCGGCCGCTTCGCCCTGCCGCACGGCCCTGGGGTCCCCGCTTCCGAGCAGCAGCAACGCTGGCATGCCGTCGCCCCCGAGGACAGGGCCTTCCTGCTGGCCTTGCTGGAGGCGGCGCACGGCGCCGTGCAGGCCGGTGCGCTGGGTGACGTCCTCACGGCCGATGACCGCGCGCTGATCGAGGCCACCATGCGCGATGCGCAGCGCGCCGAGAGCGGCGTGCTGGCGCCGCGGACTGTCCTGCGCCGCCTGGCGTCGAGGATGGAGCCTGCCGCGTCGGGCCCGCGGGCCGCGACGTGACCCCCCGTGACCCAGTGCGCAGCCGCCCCTGCGCTGCCACGCATGACCCGTCATGAATGAACTGATCGAATGTCTCAGCGGCCTGCAGGGGCGTATCGGTACCTGCGTCTGCCTGGGGGTGGGCAGCCCCGGGGCGGCCTTGGGCCTGGCGGCGCTGTTGCCTGTGCGGCTTGTCCTCGCGGACGGCGAGCCCCTGGTGGCAGAGGCGCTGCGTGAGCAGGCCGCTGCGTGGCCTGGAGCCGAGGTGCACGGCGTCACGCTGGCCCCCACGGTCGGGTCCGTGGATTGGCATCGCTACAACCTGCCCGCCTTCAATGGGCTGCGTGATGCGACGGCACTTGCGCGCTACTTCCCCCGTCTGAAGGCCGCCGGCACGACGCGGGTCGAGGCCGTGAATGTCGGTCGCTGGCTCGCTTCGCTAGGGGTGACTCCCGCCGCAGCGGATCGCAGCAACCTGCTGGTCCTGGCCCTTCCCGGCCAGGAGCGCGCCCTGCTGGAGGCCATCCCTGCCGACACGCTCGAACTATTCGACGTCGTCGCATTCGAGGGCTGCACGGACCCGGGCTACGGCGGCGATTCGACGCCCGATGTACTGGTGACAGTCCTGCGCGAGCGCGGTTACGCCTGCGTCGGGAAGACCGAGGGGCAGGCGCTCTGGTCGGCGGCCGTGACGCGGCTTGACCGGCGTGAAGCGCACCTGTCGAAGCTGGAGCGACGCATCCGCGAGCTGGACGAGGAGCTGCTCCGTGTGCATCGCGAGGCCAGCGACCGCATCAACGCGCTGCAGAGCGCGCAGGCTCAGGCCGGGCATTTGGCGGCAGAGCGCCAGTTGCAGGTGGAGCAGCTCACGTTGGCCCGGGCGGCCGCGGAGCAAGCCGCGCTGGAGCGGCAGGCGCAGCTCGAGAGCCTAGGCCACGCGAAGGCGGCAGCCGAGGATCGGGCGGCCGAGCTTCAGGCGCAGGTGCAGCAGCAGGCGGAGGCGCGGGCTGCGGCCGAGCAGGCGGCGCAGGCTCGACAAGCGCAGGTCGAGAGCGTGGAGCAGGCGAGGGAGGCAGCCGCGAACCGGGCGGCCGAGCTCCAGGCGCAGGTGCATCAGCAGGTCGAGGCGCGCGCCGCAGCCGACCAGGCGGCGCAGGCGCTGCAGGCGCAGGTCGGGACCCTGGTGCAGGCGAGGGCGACGGCCGAGAGCCGTGCGGCTGAACTGCAGGCGCAGGTGCAGCAGCAGTCGGAGGCGCGGGCCGCGGCTGAGCATGCGGCGCAGGCGCTGCTGGCGCAGATCGAGAGCCTGGAGCAGGCGAGGGCGGCGGCCGAGAGCCGTGCGGCTGAACTGAAGGCGCAGGTGCAGCAGCAGTCGGAGGCGCGGGCCGCGGCTGAGCATGCGGCGCAGGCGCTGCTGGCGCAGGTCGAGAGCCTGGAGCAGGCGAGGGCGGCGGCCGAGAGCCGTGCGGCTGAACTGCAGGCGCAGGTGCAGCAGCAGTCCGAGGCGCGGGCCGAGGCCGAGCGTGCGGCGCAGGCGCTGCTGGCGCAGGTCGAGAGCCTGGAGCAGGCGAGGGCGGCGGCCGAGAGCCGTGCGGCCGAACTCCGGGCGCAGGTGCAGAAGCTGTGCGAGGCGAAGGCGCTAGCGGAGGCGCAGCGAGACGAGGAAACGAAGTGGCATCACGAGAACTCCAGGTGGGCTCGAGGATTGAAGGCGGAGCTGGAGGCCTTTCAGGCGGCAGCCGAGGGCCGCGCGGCTGAACTCCAGGCGCAGGTGGCGCAGCATGCCGAGGCGAGGATCGCCGCCGAGCGGCGCGCTACCCAACTCGAGGCCCAGGTGCAGCAGCTGGGCGAGGCGAAGGCGACGGCGGAAGCCCAGCGCGACGAGGAACGGAAGTGGCACCATGAGAATGCCAGGTGGGCGCGTGGATTGAAGACGGAACTCGAAGCCCTGCAGGCGGCGCACGCGTCCTTGCGGGCTCAGGCCGATCGTGTCGCGGCTGACGCAGCCAGCGGGGAAGGCGGGCGGCACACAATCGCCGAGGAACTCACCCGTACGAGGCGGGCGTTCGACATCGCCGTGCGCACCCACGCCTTGCGCGAGGGCGACCTGCGTGACCTGCAGGAGCGCTACGCCCGCCTCTCGTGCGAGCACCAGGAGACCCGGGAACTGCTCTCGCGCTTGGCCCAGCGGCTGATGGTGGCGCAGGACTATTTTCGCCGCCTTGCGCTGCCCGATGGTGCGGTGCCGCATGGGGCGGGACGCGCGCCGATCGAGCCCGTCGATGCACTTGGCCCGGTGGAGTTGCCCGACACCAACGTACCCGCGAAGCCTAAGGCCGCTTCGCGGCGGCGCAAGAAGGCGGTCGTCGCCGACACGGGGCCGGCCGGCGAGCGCGTCCCGCCGGCGTACCAGCCGCGCGCGCGGCCATGAGTGCGCGGCTTGGAGGGTAGCGGGGTGGGTGCAGTAATCGAGGGATCCGGCGCAGCGGTCGACGCGTCTCGCCTAGCCGATGTGCTGGGCGAGGCGCTGGGGCTGCTGGAGACAGCCGTGCGCCTAGAGGACCGGCGCGAGATCTTGCAGGGCATGGAGCCCTCCCTGCTCCAGCAGTGCCTCGACATGTGCGCAGACCACGCGGCCGCGGCGATCGAGCCTGTCCGCGTGGTGCACCACTTCGCCTGCACCGGCGGCACCCTGGTCTCGCGCTGCATCGCGGCGCTGCCGAACGTGCAGCTGCTCTCGGAGATCGATCCCCTGAGCACCATGCCACTGGGCGGGACCACGCACCCATTCATGCCCACCGACGTGATCGGTCTGGCGAGGCGCAGCACCCGGGGCGTCGACGAGGCGCTGCTCGCCCAGATGTTCCGTGCCGCCCTCGAAGTGCTGCACGCCGACACCGTGCGCCGGGGTTGCAGACTGGTGCTGCGGGACCACGCGCACAGCCACTTCTGCCTAGCTGGCCAAATCCCGGACCGGCCTACGCTCCGGGCCATCGTGTCTGCCGGGCTCCCGGTGTGTTCGCTGGTCACGGTCCGGCACCCGGTGGACAGCTTCGTATCGCTGCAGCGCAACGGCTGGATCGCCTTCGCACCTTCGACCATCGACGAGTATGCCCGGCGCTACGTAGCGTTCCTCGATCGGCACCACGGCGTGCCGGTCGTGCGCTACGAGGACTTGGTGGCCGAGCCCGTGGCGGCAATGTCACGCATCTGCGATGCGCTGCAGTTGGCGCTGCGCGAGGACTTCGCCGACTACCAGGACCTGTTCATGCTCAGCGGCAGCAGTGGTCGGCAAGGTGACCGGATCGCGCCCCGACCGAGAGGCCCCGAAGTCGAACAGTGGCTGGCGGCGGCTCGTGACTCGGAGCGGGCGCGGGAGCTCTGCCGAAGGCTTGGCTATGAGCTTTGAGCCCGCCCCCTTCCGCGCAGGTCCTATGCCGAACCCGCGCCGCCGTGCGCCGACGGCTGTCAGCTGCCGGGCCCCTTCGCATGCCCCCTTCTGGAGATTCACGAGATGACAGCGACCCCGTTGGCACTTGCCTTCGAGGAGTGCAGATTGGCGCTGGTCGCCGGCGATGCTGCCAGCGCGCTGCAACGCCTCACGGAGCTTGAGAAGCTCGCGCGGACCGAGTCCGCCAAGGCGCTGGTGGCCCGCATGACGGACCGTGCGAGGGCCCTCCTCAGGCAGGGCAAGGCTGTCGAGACCACCTTGCTGGAACTGGACCGGGACACTCCGCTGGCGGGTACGTCCATCGTTGGCGCGTCGATGAACCGCGAGGGCAACTTGTTGAAGGCTCTACCCTCATGGCTGGCCAGCGGAGTCGACGAGATCGTGATCGTCGACTGGTCCTCGGACTGTTCCGTTTGGGAACTGGTCAAGTCGTTCCGTGACCCTAGAGTCCACGTGATTCGCATCGACGACGAGCCTCGATGGATCCTGTCGCATGCGTTCAATGCCGGCCTGCGCTTTGCGCGCCACAGTCGAATCTACAAGCTCGACGCTGATATCCAGATCGAGCCCAATTTCTTCTCTGCGAACGCATTTGCAGAGGGGGAGTTCATTCGTGGGTTCTGGAAGATGGCGCTCGACGCCGGCGAGGACGAGCAAGTCTACATTAATGGTAGCTTCGGTGCGTGGAAGTCTGACCTGAGGCATATCGGTTATTACGATGAGAGGATCTTAACCTACGGGTGGGACGACTCCGATCTCTATTCCCGTCTTAATGCAGGTTTGGCGCGGTCGGCTCGTTTGTTATCAATTGGGTCATTGCATCACCTTGATCAGCAGGCCGAGCAGCGTATTGCCAACCAGGATATATTACGCCGATACCGTTTTGGAAAATTTTCTCCGACTGATTATGAAAATCAGGTAAACAGATTTTATGTGGCATCATTGCCTGAGTGGACCTGTCATCATGCTCCTCAGGATTATCTCTTGCGGCAAATTGAGCCTAACTACTGGGTTGGGCGAAGAACCACTGCTCGTGCTAATTACATAAAGGAGCAGCGGCTCCTTGCGGAAACTCTTGCTGCCCGTTGTATCGCATCTTGGATTGGGCAAGTTCTACCCCAGTCCACTTGGCCGCTGAGTGAGAGTCTGGAGTGGGCGCGACTTCTGCGACTTGCCGATGCGGCTGGAAAGAGCGTAAGATTTATGGAGGCGATTCGCTCCGGTCGTGGAATTCAGGTTGTTGCAACGCCATCGACTGCGTGGCGGGAGGCAGCTGTTGACACCATCGAAGCGCTGGCTTCGAATGAAGATCGAATTGCTGAAAATTTGATAATCGTGGCTGATGACGGTTTCTGTCCGGATTCGGAGCCCGATTTCCGGGTAGCGACAGGAGTGCGCGCGTCGCATCGTCTGGCAACTGTTATCGCGGAGGTGGTGAAGGCGTCGCCGATCGGAGATCCCTTCGAGCTCGAGAGAATGCTCACTGGCGAAGGCGTTGAGCCTGCGGAGTGGCGCTTTGACGCTGATTCACTTGCGAACGCTGCCATCCAGCGTGCAGACCGAACAGCATCTGCACTGGGCAGTCAGTACCTCGAGCCCGCGGTGCCGCTTACTGAGGTGCTGCTCATCACCAGTGTCTATGACGAAAAGAACCTGCTGCGGCTTTGCGAGTACCTCACGGCGATCGCACTGAACCTGCGGGTATTCGATCGCATCGTCCTCGTCTACGAGTCTAGATCGGGGATGTTTATGGAGTGCGTCGGCGCACTGTTGGCACGACTGCAGCTTCGCCCCGAAAGGGTGCAGTTCGTCTCGTACGCGGATCGCCCTACGATCGGCGCCCTTTTCGGCATCGGGGCGAGATTAGCGGGTGACGCGCTCGTTGCCGTCGGCAACGCCGACGTGGCGTTCGATGGAACGTTGACCGGGCTGGTCGGGCGGATGACGGCGAATCACTTCGTCGTACTCGGCCGCCGCGAACTGCGCGATGGCGGCGCGCGCGCCGAACTGATCCGTACGCCTTCGGGCGCGCCAAACATCTATTCCGCCGACGCGTGGATCGCCCGCGTTCCTCTGCTCGACGGAGTCGATCTCGAATACCCCATTGGATCCTTCTACTGCGACTCCTTCATTAACGGCCAACTAGGACGCTTGGGTCAATACAAAGCACTGAATCCTTGTCTTGACGTAAATCTGTTCCACTTCCACGATTTGCGTTTCAACTCTTCGGAGACAAAGCAATCCGCGCAGCGATTTGAGCTTGAGGATCGCTATATTGCGGAAGGTCGGAGGTGGGGTGACCCAAGTCCGATTAAGGGGCTTCCTTGGTGCTCGCTGTCGCAGCTCGAAGCAGAGGATATTGTCTTTCCAATCGTGCAGTGGCGACCGCGAGTAATTTGCATCGACCAGTCCAAGGTGGGGCCAACGCTGGGCGGCTTAATACTGGCGGCCGTCTTTGCAGGCGGTCTCGCCACGGACCTCGATGCGGTGGTTCTTCTGCGGGGTCCACGCGCCGCAGTTACCGGAAGGTACGGCGCGCTCATCGCACGCCTGCGTCAACATCTCGGCCTGAGCACCTTGATCGTCGATGTTGACGAGGTTTCAGAGCATCATTCGGGCGCCGGCAGCCGTCTGCAGGCTGCGGAGGTGCGCGCGATCCTAAACCGCGGCGGCGTCAAAGAACTGAATCAAAGCATTCGACAGATCTTTGATGGTACGGGTGAAGTGCCACCACAGCGCGTTGATTTTTTGAATGTCCAATGTACCTTTGATACCGAAGCGACTCTTGATCTTATCGCTGTGTGGCAGCGCGATCTCGCGGAAAGGGTGAATCTGCTGGACTTTGCCCAAAGCCTTGCGAACTGGCTGCCTGAGAAACGCCTGCTTGAGCCCTTCCTGCCGGAGTTAGGCGCTGTCCAGGCCCATGTCTCAGATAAGCGCACAGCAGCGATTGGCCGCAAGCGCCCGCAAGTGGCCTTCGTCACGTCTATGTTCCGCGGAGGCGCCCATACTTGGGGATATCTCGAGAACGTCGTGGCGGCGGCTTCACGAGCCGATGGCGAGGTGGTCATCGTCGACGCCAATCCCGACGATTCCGACGGCGCCGTGGTGCGGGAGTTCCTTCGCCAAAATGCGTACGCAGCGGCAAGGGTGACCTACCTGCACCCCGAGCGTGACCCCGGGCTGTACGCCTGCTGGCAATTGGCGATTGAGCATTCCGACGCGGAGTTCATCACCAATGCCAACCTCGACGATCGCCGCAGTCCTCTGCACACGGCGCGCCTCGTGGCATTACTCGAATCGCGGCCCACACTGGCTGCAGCCTGCGGCGCTTTAACTGTGGTCGGAGTTGATCAGACAGGCGGCTGGTTCGACATTGCGGACAATGAAGTTTGGTTCGCCGACGGTGAAGTGCGCGAGTTTGGGTACGAGGACCTTTTCCGACGAAACTCAGATGGCTTGGTGTATTCCCAAAACATGCTGCATTGCATGCCGGTGTGGCGTCGCGCATTGCACCAGCGCCACGGGTTCTTCGATGAGGAGAAATACGGTACTAGCGCCGATTGGGCGTTCTGGCTCCAATGTGCCCGTGCGGGTGAACGTTATGTTGTTGATCCGCGCAGCTTTGGTAGATACCTGTTCAATCCGATTTCCCATAATCGGCGGAACGACTCCGATGGTGCCAAGGAGCGAAGAATTATTGGCGACCTCATTGGGGTTGATCAGGAAGACGTGATCAAGCAATGATTGTTTGTTGACAACGAGCTGCTGAAAGGACTTGTGGTGGTAATTATGAGAGGCGATCTGATGTTGGTGTTGCGCACTGCCGCAGGGAGGGCGGCGAAAGCCCTCGGGCAGACAGATGCGCGCGCTTGAGCGCCTTGACACACTGCGCCTAGGTGCCGAACAGGCTTAGGAATTCGGAAATCGACGTGCCATGCCGGAACTAGATGCGATGCCCTGACATCGTGGGCTCTCGGTGTCTTGGCGAGTTCAGGTTGGTCGCGCAGTTACTCAGGGTACGAGCTAGGGTGAGACGGGTTGCTGTTCAGGTACTGTCTTGTGATACTGACTTTAATCAAGGGTAAGAGCATGAGAACTCCATCCATAGTTGAGGCATTAAAGGTATTCAATGAGAGCTATCAATCTCAGATTGTGAGCGTCATTGATGTTGGGGTGCTGTCAGGTACATCATTCTTGATGAGCGAGTATAAAGGGGCGAAGCACTATCTATTTGAGCCGGTTGTGCCTCATCACCGATTGATTCGCGAAGGCTATCATAGGCATCATATCGAGTATGAGCTCATTGGCGCCGCGGTATCAGATGAGTCAGGCGTAATGTATCAGCATTTGTTGAGCAGCGATCTGAGCGGCAGTATTACGCACTCGCAACTTCTTCCATCAAAGTCGCCTGAGAAATTTGGCAAGCAGCTCTTGGACGTTATAGAAACGCCTGTTGTCACTCTCGACGAGTGGTTTGGCGGCGTTGGCCTTGCTCAGCCCTATTTGGTCAAAATAGATGTGGATGGTATAGAGGAAAAGATAATTGATGGAGGGCGCTCTACCCTGAGCAATGCGTCCCTTGTAATTGTCGAAGCGCCTCTTGTTAATCTTGTTGAGCGTGCCTCGAAATTACAGGCACTCGGGTTAAGGCTTTTTGATATTGTCGGAAACGGATATTACTTTGATCAGTTGCAGCAGGTTGACCTTGTTTTTATAAACCAATCAATTGTGGCGGAGAACATTAACTTTCGACCATGGGAGAAGACTGGAAAAGTAATGTGGGAAAAGTGGTGGCAATATGATTCCTGATTAGGAACCTGCCTCAGCCTGGCTCGCACCCTGAGCCACTGAGAGACCACCCTGAGCTCTCCGAAGCACGGAGGGCCCACGATGTCCAGCCACCGAATCCAGTTCC
>JBILNT010000286.1:0-2709 GCA_044374875.1 Rubrivivax sp. | reverse complement strand
CGTGAACGACCTCTCATCCACCCCTGCCCGCCCTGGCCATGTCGCGCCCGCTGCTCATCGGCGTCTCCGCCCGCATCTACTACCCGGGCGGCCCGGTTCTCGACCTCGGCGGCGTCTGGACCAAGACCCTGCACTACCTGGAGCAGTCGGTCGCGCACTGGCTGCTCGCCCGCGACGTGCTGCCGGTGATGATCCCCGCGGTCGACCGCGAGAGCCTCGTGCGCCGCACCGACGTCAGCCTCCACGGCTACGCCCGGATGCTCGACGGCCTGGTGCTGCAGGGCGGCAACGACATCGCCCCGCAGACCTACGGCGAGACGCCGCTGGCACCCGAATGGGCCGGCGACCGCATCCGCGACCGCTACGAGATCGAGCTGCTCGACGCCTTCATCGAGGCCGGCAAGCCGGTGCTGGGCATCTGCCGAGGCTGCCAGCTGATCAACGTCGCCTTCGGCGGCACGCTCTACCAGGACATCCCGACGCAGCGGCCCGACGCCACGCGGCACCTGGACACCGCCCACTACGAGCACCTGCTGCACGAGGTGGAACTCGTCGAGGGCACGCACCTGGCCGCGCTGTACCCGGGCCGGCGCCGCGCGACCATCAACTCGATCCACCATCAGGCGGTCAAGGACCTCGCGCCCGACCTCGTGGTCGAGGCGCGCTCGGCGGCCGACGGCATGGTCGAGGCCGTGCGCTGGAACGGGCGCGGGTACGTCTTCGGGATGCAGTGGCACCCCGAGTTCATGGCGCAGCGCGAGCTGCACGCGCAGCAGCTCGACGGCCACCCGATCCTTCACGACTTTCTCGCGGCGGCCCGCACGGCGCGCGACGAGCGAGCCGACTGATCCGCCAGCCGCCGCCGGCGGCAGAATGCGCGGCCATGAACACCTCGCTCTTCCGGCGCCTGGCCGGCCTGGTCGTCGCCGCGGCCTGCCTGATCACCGGCGTGGCGCACGCGCAGACGCTGCGCATCGCCAGCGCCTTCGACCCGCAGACGATGGACCCGCACGCGCTGGCGCTGTTGTACCACTCGCGCATCGCGTGGCAGGTGCACGAGACGCTGGTGGGCCGCGACGAGAAGTTCGCCCTCGAGCCTGCGCTGGCCACTTCGTGGAAGATGACCGGGCCGAAGATCTGGCGCTTCGAGCTGCGCCCTGGCGTGACCTTCCACGACGGCGCGCCCTTCGGCGCCGATGACGTGATCTTCTCGATCGAGCGCGCCAAGGCGCCGCCTTCGCAGCGCGCCTTCCTGCTCGGCGGCGTGGCCGAGGTGCGCAAGGCGGGACCGGCGGCCGTGGAATTCGAGCTCTCGGCGCCCGACGCCGTGCTGCCCGAGAAGCTGCAGCAGATCCCGATCATGAGCCGGGCCTGGGCCGAGAAGCACGCGGTGCAGAAGGCGCAGGACTTCAACGGCAAGCAGGAGACGCACGCCGTGCGCCACGCCAACGGCACGGGGCCGTTCCGCCTCGAGCGCTACGAGCCCGACGTGCGGCTGGTGCTGCGCCGCCACGCCGGCTGGTGGGGCTGGAAGGAACTGCGCGATGGCAAGCCGCGCCACGGCAACGTGCAGGAGGTGGTGTTCGTCGTCATCAAGTCGGACGCCACGCGGCTGGCCGCGCTGGCCTCGGGCGAGGTCGACATGGTGCTCGACCCGCCTTTCCAGGACATCAACCGCCTGAAGGCCGACCGCCGCATCACGTTGCTGCAGACGGCCGACATCGGCCAGCAGTACCTCACCTTCGACCACGCGCGCGACGAACTCGAGGGCAGCGACGTCAAGGGCCGCAACCCCTTCAAGGACGTGCGCGTGCGCCGCGCCGTCTACCACGCGATCAACGTGCCGCTGATCGTCGACAAGGTGCTGCGCGGCCAGGCCGTGCCCACGGGCGCCTTCCTGTCGCCGCTGGTGGACGGTTCACCCGCCGAACTCGACCGCCGGCTGCCGTTCGACCCGGCGCGCGCGCGCGCCCTGCTGGCCGAGGCAGGCTATCCGAACGGGTTCTCGGTGACGATGGACTGCGTCAACGTGGCCTGGCGCGAGAGCGCCTGCCAGGCGATGACGGCGATGCTCAACCAGGTGGGCATCCGCGCCACGCTGCGCTCCTCGGCCAGCAACCAGTTCTTCCCCAAGCTCAGCCAGGGCACGGCCAGCCTGGTCGAGTACGGCTGGAGCGCCGCCCCCGACGCCTGGCCTTCGCTCAACGCGCTGTTCCGCACCTGGGACCGCGCCGGCCTGGGCACCTTCAACGCCGGGCGCTACAGCAACCCGAAGCTCGACACCCTGATCGACCAGATCCGCGTCGAGCCCGACCTGACACGCCGTCGCGCCATGACCGCCACCGTGCTGCGCATGGCCGCCGACGACCTGCCCTACATCCCGCTGTACCGGCGCGTGCTGACCTGGGCGATGAGCTCGAAGGTCAGCGCGGTGCAGTGGCCGAACGACCTGGTCGAACTGCGCTGGGTGCAGGTGCGGCAGTAGCGGCGATCGGCTTCGAAAGCCACCCCTCGACCTGCCGCGTGCGGTCGCGCGGCGCCGGGGTACCCCACTGCGCTCATGTCCCCCGGGGCACGCTGCGCGCGCCCCTCCTCCTTGACTTCGCTGCGCGGGGCACCCCGCCGCCACGCTCAACCACCGCCCGTGGTGTGCCGCCTGGTGGTACGCCGCGGTGGTGGCAGGACGAGGACATCGGGTGCCGGGCGCAG
>JBILNT010000047.1:0-19011 GCA_044374875.1 Rubrivivax sp. | reverse complement strand
CACTGCTCGAGCGCGCGCTGCAGCGTGCGGTCCTCGCTGAGGTTGACGTTGTTCGGGATCTTCTCGCTGTAGTTGATCGTGGTCATGGTGGCTCCCCCCGAAGCGCCTTCGGCGCTCCCCCCAGGGGGCGCCGCCAGCGGACCGGCAAAGCCGGATCCGCGGCGGCCGCTTGGGGGGTCGGGTGTTGGTTGAGGTTGCGGTTGAGGAACTGAACGAAAACTCTAGACCCGTTTCCAGTCGAAGGCGGCTTTGTCGCCTTTCCCGTAGACCTTCAGCGCACCCTTCTCGCCGACGGCGTTGGGGCGCTGGAAGATCCAGTTCTGCCATGCGGTCAGGCGTCCGAAGACGCGGGTGACCATGTTCTCGGGCCCGTTGAAGCGCAGGTTGGCCTCCATGCCGGTCAGCGCGTCGGGACTCATGGCCACCCGCTCCTCGATCGCGATGCGGGTCTCGTCGGCCCAGTCGATGTCGTCGGGGTTGCTGGTGACCAGGCCGAGTGCAAAGGCGGCGTCGGCGTCGAGCTTGCCGCCGATCGCTTCGCGCACGGCCTGCATAGGCGCGGCCTCGTCGTAGAAGCGGCGCTGCAGGCGGCTCTGGCCGGTGGCCATCGGGTAGAGGCCGAAGTTGGCCTCGCCGACGGCGAGCTTCGGCGCGCGCTCGGGTTCGTCGGGAAGTGCCAGCATGTAGCTGCGGTCGCAGGCCAGGGCCAGCTCGAGGAAGCTGCCGGCGAAGCACGAGCCCGGCTCGATCAGCGCGAACAGGCTGCGCGACGAGACATCCAGGCGGCTGAAGGTGCGGCGCAGGTGGCCGATGGTCTCGCGCACCAGCCAGTGGCCGCGGTGGGCCAGCAGCGTGGCGTCCATCGCCAGCACGGCGTCGACGTCGCCCTCGGTCTTGATCAGCCAGGTGCCGATCTCCAGCTCGTTGGTGCGCATCGAGAGGATGGCGTCGTCGAGTTCGCGGGCCAGCGCCAGCGGGTACCAGGCGGCGCCGGCGGCCTCGATGGCGGCGACGTCGGTGGGCTGGGCGCCGGTCGGGCCCTTCACCGTCCAGGTCGCGGTGCGCTTGGCGCGGTCGATCTCGACGGTCACGTTCGGGTAGCGCAGCGCGTCGGGCTCGACGCTGCGCTGCAGCGGCGTCAGCGCCACGCCCTTGACTTCGGCCGGCCGGTCGCTGCGTGCGGCGAGTTCCAGCGCGCGCTCCTGAACCTTCGCGGCGAACTGCGCCGGCTTGGCGATGTCGTCGACCAGGCGCCAGTCCTTCGCGCGCTGGCCGCGCACGCCCTCGGTGGTGGTGCAGAAGATGTCGGCCAGGTCGTGCCGCACCTTGCGCTTGTCGGTCACGCGGGTCAGGCCACCGGTGCCCGGCAGCACGCCCAGCAGCGGCACCTCGGGCAGGCTCACCGCGCTGGAGCGGTCGTCGACGAGGATGATCTCGTCGCAGGCCAGCGCGAGCTCGTAGCCGCCGCCGGCACAGGCGCCGTTGACGGCGGCGATGAACTTCAGGCCGCTCTCGCGCGAGGAGTCCTCGATGCCGTTGCGTGTCTCGTTGGTGAACTTGCAGAAGTTCACCTTCCAGGCGTGGCTGGAAACACCCAGCATGAAGATGTTCGCCCCCGAGCAGAACACCTTCTCCTTCGCGCTGGTCACCACCACCGTGCGCACCTCGGGGTGCTCGAAGCGGATGCGGTTGAGCGCGTCGTTGAGCTCGATGTCGACACCGAGGTCGTAGCTGTTGAGCTTGAGCTTGTAGCCCGGTCGCAGGCCGGCGTTCTCGTCGAAGTCGGCGGCCAGCGTGGCCACCGGGCCCTCGAACCGCAACGTCCAGTGGCGGTACCGCGAAGGGTCGGTCTGGTAGTCGACAGGGGCGGTGGTCTCGCTCATCGGGGGGCTCCTGGTGGGTGAATGGTGCCGGTGGGGCAGCTCGATGGTTTGCAGAATAGTGCGTGATTGTATGTCTGTCAACAGGCAAATGCAATTTGCTTCCTGTTCAGTGGGCAGGGGTGCAAAGGTAGGTGCGCACTATAGTGCTTGACATCCGCGAAGGAGGCTTCTAAAGTCGCGGTAAGCACAATATTGCATCTACGCCCGCCCTCCCGGCGGGTCTTCCAGAACATGACTGAACTCCTCTCCAATCACCTCGGCGGCAGCTGGGTCGCCGGCTCCGGCGCAGGCACTGCGCTGTTCGACCCCGTGCTCGGCAGCGAGCTGGTGCGCGTCGACGCCTCCGGCTTGGACCTGGCTGGCGGCTTTGCGTTCGCTCGTGAGCGGGGCGGCGCCGCGCTGCGGGCCCTGACCTACCGCGAGCGCGGCGAGCTGCTGTCGGCGGGGGCCCGCGTGCTGCAGTCCAACCGCGAGGCGTACTACGAGATCTCCGTCGCCAACAGCGGGACGGTGAGGAACGACACCGCGGTGGACGTCGACGGCGCGATCTACACCATCGGCGTCTACGCGAAGCTGGCGGCCTCGCTCGGCGACCGGCGCTTCCTGCTCGACGGCGAGGCGGTGCGCCTGGGCAAGGACGACACGTTCAGCAGCCGTCACGTGCAGGTGCCCGTGAGCGGGCTGGCCCTGTTCATCAACGCCTTCAACTTCCCTGCCTGGGGCCTGTGGGAGAAGGCCGCGCCGGCGCTGCTGTCGGGCGTGCCGGTCGTGGTCAAGCCCGCCACGGCGACGGCCTGGCTGACGCAGCGCATGGTGCGCGACGTGGTCGAGGCGGGCGTGCTGCCGCCCGGCGCGCTGTCCGTCGTGTGCGGTTCCTCGGCGGGCCTGCTCGACGCGCTCGAGCCCTTCGACGTGGTGTCGTTCACCGGTTCGGCCGAGACGGCCGCCGCGGTGCGCGCGCATCCGGCCGTGGCGGCCCGCTCGGTGCGCGCCAACGTCGAGGCCGACAGCCTGAACTCTGCGCTGCTGATGCCCGGCGAAGGCGCCGACTCCCCGGCCTTCGAGTTGCTGGTCAAGGAGGTGGTGCGCGAGATGACGGTCAAGTCGGGCCAGAAGTGCACCGCGATCCGCCGCGTGCTGGTGCCCGCCGCGCAGTACGACGCCGTGGCTGCCGCCGTCTCGGCGCGGCTGGCGCGCATCACCGTGGGCAACCCGCGCAACGAGTCGGTGCGCATGGGCGCGCTGGCCAGCCGTGCGCAGCTGGCGACGGTGCGCGAGGGCCTGGCCGCGCTGCGCGAAGGCGCCGAGGTGCTGCACGACGGCGCGAGCCACACGCTGGTCGACGCCGACCCGGCCGTGGCCTGCTGCGTCGGCCCCACGCTGCTGGGCGTGCGCGACGCCGACGGCCACGCCCGGGTGCACGACATGGAGGTCTTCGGCCCGGTGGCCACCCTGGTGCCCTACCGCGACACCGCTCACGCGCTGGCGCTGGCGCGACGTGGCCAGGGATCGCTGGTGGCCTCGCTCTACGGCAGCGACGCCGCGGCGCTGGGTGCCGCGGCGATCGAGCTCGCCGCCAGCCACGGCCGCGTGCACGTGGTCAGCCCCGAGGTCGCCGCGGCCCACACCGGCCACGGCAACGTGATGCCGCAGTCGCTGCACGGCGGGCCCGGCAGCGCCGGCGGTGGCGAGGAGCTCGGCGGCCTGCGCGCGCTGGGCTTCTACCACCGGCGTGCCGCCGTGCAGGCGGGCACGGCCGTGCTCGACGCGATCGGTCACTGAACGCTTTCAGCCACACGAGTGCCGGCGCACCGATGCCGGCCGGAGGAGACGACGATGAGCCCCCAGCCCTTGCAGCCCCTGGCCGGCGTCGAGGCGCCGCCCGACGAGTTCAACTTCGCCCGGCACCTGCTGGCCGTCAACGCCGGCCGTGCCACCCGCACGGCCTTCGTCGATGATGCCGGGGCGCTGACCTACGGCGAGCTCGAGGACCGGGTGCGGCGGCTTGCCGCGGGCCTGCGCTCGCTGGGCATCAAGCGCGAGGAGCGGGTGCTGCTGCTGATGCAGGACGGCACCGACTGGCCGGTGGCCTTTCTCGGCGCGATCTACGCCGGTGTCGTGCCGGTGGCCGTGAACACGCTGCTGACGGCCGACGACTATGCCTACATGCTCGAGCACTCGCGCTCGCAGGCGGTGATGGTCTCGGGCGCGCTGCTGCCGGCGCTGAAGTCGGCCCTGGTCAAGAGCGATCACGAGGTGCACAAGGTGATCGTCTCGCGGCCGGTGGCGCCGACGGACTTCGGCGAGGTCGCCTTCGACGCCTTCGTCGACGCCCAGGCGCCGATGCCGCGCGCCGCCGCCACGCACGCCGACGACCCGGCCTTCTGGCTCTATTCGTCGGGCTCGACCGGGCGCCCCAAGGGCACCGTGCACTCGCACGCCAACCCCTACTGGACGGCCGAGCTCTACGGCAAGGGCGTGCTCGGGCTGCGTGAGTCGGACATCTGTTTCTCGGCGGCCAAGCTCTTCTTCGCCTACGGCCTGGGCAATGCGCTGACCTTCCCGATGAGCGTGGGCGCGACGGTGGTGCTGATGGGCGAACGGCCCACGCCCGACGCCGTGTTCAGGCGCTGGACGGGTGTGGATGTCCGCCCCCACGGGGCTGCGCCCCGGCCCCCCGAGGGGGCGCTCGCGGGGCCGGGGGACCCGTCCCCGCTCAGGCGCATCAAGCCCACCGTCTTCTTCGGTGCGCCGACCGGCTTCGCGGGCATGCTGGCGCATCCGGCGCTGCCGGCTCCCGGCGACGTTGCGCTGCGCCTCGTGTCCTCGGCCGGCGAGGCCCTTCCGGCCGAGATCGGCGAGCGCTTCCGCCGCCACTTCGGCCTCGACATCGTCGACGGCATCGGCTCGACCGAGATGCTGCACATCTTCATCTCGAACCGGCCCGACGCGGTGCGCTACGGCACCACCGGCTGGCCGGTGCCGGGCTACGAGATCGAGCTGCGCGGCGAGGACGGCCAGGCGGTGCCCGACGGCGAGCCGGGCGACCTCTACATCCACGGCCCCTCGGCGGCGATGATGTACTGGGGCAACCGCGCGAAGACCCGCGAGACCTTCCAGGGCGGCTGGACCAAGAGCGGCGACAAGTACGTGCGCAACGCCGACGGCACCTACACCTACTCGGGCCGCAGCGACGACATGCTCAAGGTCAGCGGCATCTACGTCAGCCCCTTCGAGGTCGAGGCCACGCTGGTGCAGCACCCCGCCGTGCTCGAGGCGGCGGTGATCGGCATCCCCGACGCCGAGGGCCTGACCAAGACCAAGGCCTTCGTCGTGCTCAAGGCCGGCGGCAGCGTCACCGACGACGAACTGAAGGCCTTCGTGAAGGACAAGCTCGCGCCCTACAAGTACCCGCGCCAGATCGAGTTCGTCGACGAACTGCCCAAGACCGCCACCGGCAAGATCCAGCGCTTCCGGCTGCGCGAGCGCGAGAAGGCGGCGCAGTAAGCTGCAGCGCTTCTGCAGGGCAAGGAGCGGACGACATGTCGGGCGTGGAACACATCGACATCGACTGGAGCGGCCTGCGGGTCAGCGTCGAGCACCGCTGGCTCGCGCGCGAGCGCGCCGGCACGCCGCTGGTCGTCTTCCTGCACGAGGGGCTGGGTTCGGTCGCGATGTGGAAGGACTTCCCGCAGCGCCTCGTCGACGCGCTGGGCTGCCGCGGTCTCGTCTATTCGCGACCGGGCTACGGCGGCTCACGGCTGCACGACCCCGAGCCGGCCTGGGGGCTGGACTTCATGCACCGCCAGGCGCACGAGGCGCTGCCGGCGCTGTTCGCCGCGCTGGGCATCGACCCGCAGTTGCAGCCGACCTGGCTGTTCGGGCACAGCGACGGCGGCTCGATCGCGCTGCTGTACGCGGCGCGCTTTCCCGCGCACCTGGCGGGGGCGGTGGTGCTGGCGCCGCACATCCTGGTGGAAGACCTGTCGATCGAGAGCATCGCCGCGGCGCGCCAGGCCTTCGTGGAAACCGACCTGCGCGCCCGCCTGGGTCGCTACCACGACGACCCCGATCGCGCGTTCTGGCGCTGGAACGACATCTGGCTGCACCCGCCGTTCCGCGAGTGGTCGATCGAGCGCGAGATCGAGGCGATCCGCTGCCCGTTGCTCGCGGTGCAGGGCCTGGACGACGAGTACGGCACGCTCGAGCAGATCCGCGGCATCGCGCGCCGGGTCCCGGGCACCGAACTGCTGGAGTTGCCCGACTGCGGCCACTCGCCTCACCGCGACCAGCCCGAGGCGCTGATCGCGGCCACGCGGGCGTTCTTCCTCGCGCATGGTGGCCCCGCCAGGCCCTGAGTTCCCGTCGTCCAGGGGCTTGCCGGTGCTGCGCAGGGCGGGTTCACTGGCTGTATCGTCGTCGCGTCCGCAGCCCTTCGACTCCATGCCTGCCCCGAAGCGCACCCGCGCCATCGCCGCTGCCCTGGTCTCGTGGGGCTCGTGCAGTCCCGCCATGCCCGCCATCGACCTCGCCCCGCTGTGGGACTTCAACCGCCCGGCCGTCACCGAGCAGCGTTTCCGTGACCTGCTGCCCGCGGCTTCGCCCGAGGACGCCGCGATCCTGCGCACGCAGATCGCCCGCACCTTCGGCCTGCGGCGCGACTTCGCCACCGCTCGGCGCCTGCTCGACGAACTCGAACCCGCGCTGGCGGGGCTGGGCCCCGAGCCGCGGGTGCGCTGGCACCTAGAGCGCGGCCGCACGCTCGTCTCGGCCGCGCACCGGCCCGAGCAGGTCACCCCTGAAGCGCGGGCCGCGGCACGCGCCGACTACCTGAAGGCGCACGAGCTGGCCCGTGCCGCCGGGCTCGACGCGCTGGCGATCGACGCGCTGCACATGCTGCCCTTCGTCGAGACCGATGCCACTGCCGGCCTGGCGTGGAACGAACAGGCCCTGGCCCTGGCGCTGGCCTCGCCCGACCCCGCCGCCCGGCGCTGGGAGCCGAGCCTGCGCAACAACATCGGCTACGCGCTGCACCAGATGGGTCGGCTGGAGGACGCGCTGGCCGCCTTTCGCGCCTACGTCGAGGCGACCGCCCGGCTCGGCACCCCGGGCCGCGTGCGCGTCGCCTGGTGGATGGTGGCCTGGACGCTTCGCGGGCTCGGCCGCGTCGACGAGGCGCTGGCGATCCAGCAGCGCCTGGAGCGCGAGAACGCCGAGGCCGGCGAGCCCGACCCCTACGTGTTCGAGGAACTGGAGCTGCTGCACCGCGCGCGCGGCGACGAGGCCGAGGCAAAGCGCTACGGCACACTGCGTGCCGGCCCGGCCCGATGAGGACACCCATGGACACGCCCGACACCCCCGCTTCGCGAACGCTCACGCTCGAGCGGCGCATCGACGCGCCCCCGCAGAGGGTGTGGCGTGCCTGGACCGAGCCCGAGCTGCTGAAGGTGTGGTTCACGCCGCGGCCGTGGACGGTCTCCCGCGCCGAGCTCGACGTGCGCCCGGGCGGCTCGAACCTCGTCGTGATGCGCAGCCCCGAGGGCGAGGAGTTCCCGAACCGCGGCGTCTATCTCGACGTGGTGCCCGGTCGCCGCCTGGTGATGACCGACGCCTACGTCAGTGCCTGGGAACCTTCGGAGAAGCCTTTCATGACGGCGACGATCGAGTTCCTGCCCGACGGCGAAGGGACGCTCTACCGCGCCCGCGTCACCCACTGGACCGAGGCCGACCGCGAGAGCCACGAGCGGATGGGCTTTAACGAAGGCTGGGGTCGCGCCACCGATCAGCTCGTGGCGCTGGTGGCCACGCTCGAAGACTGACCGGCCTGTCCCGTCACTCGTGCCGCAGCGCCTCGATCGGGTCGAGTCGCGCGGCGCGGCGTGCCGGGAAGTAGCCGAAGACCACGCCGATCAGCGCCGCGAAGGCGAAGCTCAGCAGGTTGGTGCCGGCGTCGAACAGGTAGGGAACGCCCATGAGCTGCGTGATCGCGAGCGACGCGCCGGTGGCCAGGACCACGCCGATGGCGCCGCCCAGCGCGGCCAGCACCACGGCCTCGATCAGGAACTGCAGCAGCACCTCGCGCTCGAGCGCGCCGATGGCCAGGCGGATGCCGATCTCGCGCGTGCGCTCGGTCACGCTGACCAGCATGATGTTCATGATGCCGATGCCGCCCACCAGCAGGCTCACCGCCGCCACCGCGCCGAGCAGCATCGTCATCACCGCGGTGGTGCTCGACAGCGTCGCGGCGAGTTGCCGCGTGTCGAGCACGTTGAAGTTGTTCTCCTCGCTCTCGGCGAGCTTGCGGCGCTCGCGCAGCAGTCGCGAGAGGTCGGCCTTGACGCGCTCGGGGTCGGCGTCGTCGCTCATCGAGACGAGCAGCGTGGCGACGTTGATGTTGCCCGTGAGCCGGCGGTGCACGGCCGCGATCGGCATCACGACGACGTCGTCCTGGTCCATGCCCATCGCGGCCTGGCCCTTGCTCTCGAGCAGGCCGATCACCTCGCAGCTGATCTGGCGCAGGCGCAGCCGCGCGCCCAGCGGGTCGGTACTGCCGAAGAGCTCGCGGCGCACCGTCGCGCCGATCACGCACACCGCCGCCCCGGCGCGCTCCTCGGCCGGCTCGAAGGAGCGGCCGTCGGCGAAGGTCCAGTTGTTGGTCTCGAAGTAGGCGTTGGTGGTGCCGTGGATCAGCGTCGACCAGTTGCGCGCGCCGTGCACGGCCGTGCCGCCGGTCGAGGCCTGCGGCGCGACGGCCTTCACGCCCCCGACCTGCCCGGCGATGGCCTCGGCGTCGGCGATGCGGAACGGCGGCGAGCCCGCGCCGTCGCGGCCCGGGCCCAGGCGCTGGCCGGGGCGCACCATCAGCAGGTTGCTGCCCAGGCTGGAGATCTGGTCCGAGACCGCCTGCGTGGCGCCGTTGCCCACCGTCACCATCGTGATCACGGCGGCCACGCCGATCACGATGCCCAGGATGGTGAGGAACGAGCGCAGCAGGTTGCGCCGGATCTCGCGCAGCGCCAGCAGCAGCGTGTTGCCCCACATCAGGCGCTCTCCGACGCGGGCGTGGCGGCAAGCACGCTGTCGCTGTAGTTGTCGCTCTCCACGCGGCCGTCGACGAAGCGCACGATGCGCCGCGCATACGCCGCCATCTCGGGCTCGTGGGTGACCATCAGCACCGTGATGCCGCGCTCGCGGTTCAGGCCGTCCAGCAGTTCCATGATCTCGCGGCCGCGCTGGCTGTCGAGGTTGCCGGTGGGTTCGTCGGCCAGCAGCACGGTGGGCTGCGTGACCAGGGCGCGGGCGATCGCCACGCGCTGCTGCTGGCCTCCCGAGAGCTCGGCCGGCGTGTGGTGCTCCCAGCCGGCCAGCCCCACGGCTGCCAGCGCCTCGCGCGCGGCGGCGTGGCGGGCAGCGGCCGTCTGGCCGCGGTAGAGCAGCGGCAGCTCGACGTTCTCCTGAGCGCTGGTGCGCGGCAGCAGGTTGAAGCCCTGGAAGACGAAGCCGAAGTGGCGCCGGCGCAGCAGGGCGCGCTGGTCGCGCGTCAGGCGCTGCACCTGCACGCCGCGGAACAGGTAGGCGCCGGCGCTGGGCACGTCCAGGCAGCCGAGGATGTTCATGGCCGTCGACTTGCCCGACCCGCTGGGACCCATCACCGCGACGAACTCGCCTTCGTCGATCGCGAGGTCGATCCCGTGCAGCGCCTGGAACGCGGCGCTGCCCTGGCCGTAGGTCTTGGTGATGCCGCGCAGCTCGATGAGCGGCGCACGGGGCCCGGCACTCAAGGCTTGGCCCCGCCCTTCTGGTCGACGATCACCTCCTGGCCGGCCCGCAGCTGCTCGCTGGTCACCTCGGTGAGCCGGCCGTCGCTGGCGCCCGGCGTGACCGGCACGGCGCGCGGCTGGCCGCCGTCCAGCACCCAGACCTGACGCACGCGCGAGGTGTCGGTGCCGGCGCGTCGCTGCGCGCCGGCACCCGGCGGGCGCGGCATCAGCGCCGAGACGATGCCGCCACTGCCGTTGGCCGCCGCCGAGGCGGCCGCGGCGGCGGCAGCCGGATTGAAGCGCAGCGCCGCATTGGGCACCAGCAGCACGTCCTGGTGCTCGATGGTGGTGACCACGGCCGTGGCCGTCATGCCCGGGCGCAGGCTGAGGTCGGCGTTGGGCACCTCGAGGTCGGCCAGGTAGGTGACGACGTTGTCCTTGGCGGTCGAGCCGTAGCGCAGCCGGCTGATCGTCGCCGGGTAACGGCGGTTCGGCCACGCGCTGACCGTGAAGGTGGCGCGCTGGCCTGCCTTCACCTGCCCGACGTCGGCCTCGTCGATGTTGACCTGCAGCGTCATCTTCGTCAGGTCCTCGGCCAGGCTGAACAGCGTGACCGCCTGCAGCGACGCCGCCACCGCGTTGCCGGGCTCGACCGAGCGCGCCAGCACGACACCGTCGATGGGCGAGCGGATCGACGCCTTGCGCAGGTTGGTCTGGTCGGAGCGCAGCGCCGCGCGCGCCTCCTCGACGCCGGCCTGCGCGCTGGCGAGATTGGCCTCGGCACGGGCCACCGCCGCGCGGGCGGCATCGAGTTCCTGGCGCGAGGGCACCTCGCCGCCCGAGCGGCGCAACACGTCCTCCAGCCGCGCCAGCGTGGCGCGGGCCTCGTCGAGCGTGGCGCGCACCTGGCGCACCTGCGCCTCGGCGGCGCTGACGGCGGCCTGCGAGCGCGCCACCTGGTCGGCCAGGCGCGCGGTGTCCAGCTCGGCCAGCACCTGCCCCTTGCGCACGCGCTCGTTGACGTCCACCAGCACCCGCGAGACCGTGCCCGAGAGTTCGCTGCCCACCGCCACCAGCTGCGTGGGCTGCAGCGTGCCGTTGGCGGTGACGGTGACGGTGAGCGCACCGCGTGCGGCCGGTTGCGTGACGTAGCGCGGCGCTGCGGCAGCCTCTCGGCGGCCGACCCACCACCAGGCGGCGGCGGTGGCGGACACCAGCGCCGCGAGCACGACCCAGGTCGCGGTGCGGCGCCACCAGGGCGGTCGGCGCGCGCCGTCGCCCAGCAGGGCCTCGAGGTCGCCGGTGGCGGCCGCAGCGGAGGAAGGTGCGTTCATGGTGTGCGGGCCGCAGCGCGTGCGGGATCGGCGGTGCGGACTTCTGCGTCTTCGGGGGTCCAGCCGCCGCCCAGCGCCTTGAACAGGCGCACGTGCTGGCCCAGCAGCTCGGCGGTGGTCGCGGCAGCGGCTTCCTCCAGGCCCAGCAGCGTGCGCTGCGTGGTCAGCACGGCGGTGAAGTCGACCAGGCCGCTGGCGTAGCGGTCGGCGGCCAGCCGCGTGGCGGTGCGCGCGGCGTCGGCCGCGGCCTGCTGCGCCGCGAGCTGCCGGCGTGCGCTGCCCAGCGCGACCAGCGCGTTCTCCACCTCCTGCAGTGCCGCCAGCACCGTGGCGCGGTGGTTCGCGCGGGCCTCGTCGAGCGCGGCCTCCTGGGCCGCGACGCGGCCGCGAAGCCGGCCGCCGTCGAACACCGGCAGGCTGACGCTGGCGGCCAGCGAGAGCGTGGTCGACGGGTCGGTGGCCAGGCGGGTCAACGTGAGCGCGTTCAGGCCGATGCTGCCGCCCAGGTTCAGGCTGGGCCAGCGCTCGCGGTCGACGGCCTCGGCGCGGGCCTCGGCGGCGCGCACGCGGGCCTCGGCGGCCTGCACGTCCGGGCGTCGGCGCAGCACCTCGGCGGGGAGCGAAAGCACCAGTGCGGCCGGCGGCTGCGGAAGCGCCGCGACGGTGTCGTGAAGCGCCGCCAGCGCCCCGGGCGGCTGGCCCGTCAGCACGGCCAGCGCGTTCGCGCCGCGCTCGATCACGCTTTCCAGCGCAGGGATCTGCGCGCGCGTCTGTTCCGCACTCGCGCGCGCCTGCTCGACGTCCAGCCGCGTCACCAGCCCGGCCTCGGCGCGCCAGCCGGCGATGCGCAGCGTGTGCTCCTGGCTGGCGAGCGCGCGTCGGGCGATGGCCAGCCGCGCCTGGGTGCCGCGCAGCTCGATCCAGGCCAGCGCGGTCTCGGCCGCGACCTGCACCTGCACGGCTTGCAGCGAGGCGGCCGCGGCGTCGCGGTCGGCATCCGCCGCGTTCACCGAGGCATGCGTGCTGCCGAACCAGTCGGGCTCCCAGCCGGCATCGAGCGACGCCGCGGTCGAGCGCGACGTGACGCCGCCGCTGCGGCGGCTGGCCTGCAACGCGCCGTCACCCGAGAGCGACGGCCCCAGCGCCGCGGCCGCGATGTCGCGCTGCGCCCGGGCGGCCCGCAGTCGCGCCCGCGCCGCGGCCACCTCGGTGCCTCCAGCCAGCGCGCGCTCGACCAGCGCCGCGAGCTCGGGGCTGCCCAGGCGCATCCACCACGCTGCGAGCCCCGCCGCGTCGCCGCTGGCCCGGGCGGCCGCCCAGTCCGCCGGCACCGGGGGCGCCGGCTCGCTGCCGGGCTGCCGCAGCGAGGCGCAGCCGGCGAGCAGCAGCGTCGCGACTGCAAGCGCGCGCAGGGCTGCCTGCAGGACGGGGAGGTGGCACGCGGCTGGCGCGCAGCAGCGGTGAGTCTTCGAGGGCATCGGCTCGTTCGTCGCGCATCGGTGCGCGGCGGCAGTGCCGATCATCACGGGCTGACGTGTCGCTCCGGCTTGCCATTCGTCAAGCAATGTGAAACCAGGCCCGGCGTGCCGGGTTCAGGCCGCGCGCCCTACTGGAACGCCACCTCGGCGAAGCTGCGCAGCTTGCGGCTGTGCAGCCGCCCCGGGCCCTGCTCGCGGATGCGCTCGATGGCGCGCATGCCGATGCGCAGGTGCTGGTCCACCCGGTCGCGGTAGAAGCGGTCGGCCATGCCGGGCAGCTTGATCTCGCCGTGCAGCGGCTTGTCGCTCACGCACAGCAGGGTGCCGTAGGGCACGCGGAAGCGGAACCCGTTGGCGGCGATGGTGGCGCTTTCCATGTCCAGCGCCACGGCGCGGCTCTGGCTGAAGCGGCGCTCCGGGCCCGGGTGCGGCAGCAGTTCCCAGTTGCGGTTGTCGGTGCTGGCCACCGTCCCGGTGCGCAGGATGCGCTTCAACTCCCAGCCGCTGAGCCGCGTGACGTCGGCCACCGCCTGCTCGAGCGCCACCTGCACCTCGGCCAGCGCCGGGATAGGCACCCACGGCGGCAGTTCCTCGTCGAGCACGTGGTCCTCGCGCACGTAGGCGTGCGCCAGCACGTAGTCGCCGAGCTGCTGGCCGTTGCGCAGCCCGGCGCAGTGGCCCAGCATCAGCCAGGCGTGCGGGCGCAGCACGGCCACATGGTCGGTGATGGTCTTGGCGTTGGCCGGGCCGACCCCGATGTTGATCATCGTGATGCCGGCGTGGCCTGGGCGCACCAGGTGGTAGGCCGGCATCTGCGGCAGCCGCGGCGGCGGCGCGCCGGGCGTGTCGCCCGGTTCGGCCGCGAGGCCCGCGCGCCGCGTGACCACGTTGCCGGGCTCGACGAAGGCGGCGTAGTCGGCCTGCGGGTCGGCCATCAGCGCGTGCCCGAGCGCGACGAACTCGTCGATGTAGAACTGATAGTTCGTGAAGAGCACGAAGTTCTGGAAGTGCTCGGGAGCGGTGCCGGTGTAGTGGCGCAGCCGGTGCAGCGAGTAGTCGACGCGCGGCGCGGTGAACAGCGCCAGTGGCTGCGGCTCGCCCGGGCCGCTCTCGTGCGTGCCGTTGGCGATGCCGTCGTCCATCGAGGCGAGGTCGGGCAGGTCGAAGAGGTCGCGCATGTGCTCGCGGCGCGCGGCGTCCAGCGAGCCCTCGATGGCGTCGCCCGCGGCCAGCGCGAACTGCACCGGGATGGGCTGCGTGCTGGTGCCCACCTCGAGCGGCCCGCCGTGGTTGGCCAGCAGCAGCGCGAACTGCTCGCGCAGGTAGCCGGCGAAGAGGTCCGGCCGCGTCAGCGTGGTCTCGTGCACGCCCGGGCCGGCGACGAAGCCGTAGGCCAGGCGTGAATCGGTGCGGGCGACGGTGCGGGTGCGGATGCGCACGAAGGGATAGCAGGCGCGCACGCGCGACGGCAGCGTCTCGCCCGCCACGAAACGCTGCAGGGCATGGCGCAGGAAGGCCGTGCCGGCGTCATGGATGCGGCGCACCTGGGCGACGGCGGCATCGGCGTCGTCGAAGCACTGCGGGGCGATGAACTCGGGGCTCTGCATCCCTTCATTGTGCGACCGCCCGCTTGCCACGTGGCCCGCGCGGCGTCTGGGTGGTGGCAACGGCGCTTTTCCGGCGATCGGGCGGGGGCCGGGGCGCGAAGAATCGGCAGTCCCGATGAAGCGCGAGCCCGACACCCGCAACCCGCTGTCCGAGCTGGTCGCCGCATGGCACAACCGGCACCCTCTGGCACGCCGGGTGCGGCCGCGGCATGTCCACGGCGTCGGCGTGGTGGCGCTGCCCTTCCGGCGTGCCGACGGACGGCCGCTCGACGGCAACGCCGTCGGCCGCCCCGTCGCCGAGGCATCGGGCGCGGGTCTTGCGCCCGACATCGTGGCCGACGGGCCGGCCCCTTCGCCCCCCGGACTGCCAGCCGCCCCGATCTCGTGGCAAGGCCTGCGCGAGCGCCTGCGCAGGCGCCCGCGCGGGCCACGCGTCGCCCCTGAGCTGCAGGGGCTGGAACCCGCCTTCGGCAAGGAGTTCATCGCCCCGCTCGCAGCTGCAGACATGGCCCTCTTCGCGCTCGAGCACGGCAGTCTCGTGCGCCCCGGCGGCGAGGACTGGCTGCAGCGCGACGTCGCCGCCACGTCGATGGCCGGTGTCGTGACGGTCTACCTGCGCACCGCTGCCATCGAGGTCGGCGGCCAGCGCGTCCGGGTGCTGGTCGGCGGTGGCGCCAGACCGGCGATCGCCGGCGCGCGGCTGTCCAGCCCCTGGCGAGCCGGTGCGCTCTCGGCCCTGCTGGTGATCGCGGCGGTGCTGTCCTTCACGGGCCTGCCGACGCTCGGCTTCGGGTCGTTTTCATTCGCCAGCTTGGGTGGAGCCGACGAGGTCGTCGGCGCCGCGCCGGCGCGACCATCCGCCCGTCCTGCGCCGATGGCCATGCCCATGCCGCCGCCGCCGCCGACGACGACGCGGGGTGTCGACAGTCCGCTGCCGGAGGCGGCGGCGTCCGTCGCGTCGCTCGACCGGGCCGGGCGTGCGGCCACGGCCGTGGCGGCGAGCGCGTCCGGCGCCGGGCCGGCGCTCGCGCCGGCCGTGCCGGTGGCGGCCTCTGCGCCCGTGGTGCCCGTCCGCGCGGCCGCGCCGGCCTCGGCCGCCGCGCTCGCGGCCGCTCCTGCTTCGGCCGGCGCGGTCGCGGCTGCGGCGTCCGCGCCGGCCAGTGCCCCCGGGCGTTTGCCCGGCATCGTGCCCAGGCTGTCCGAAGAACAGCGCGCCGCGGCGCGCGCGGAGGCGGCGCGGCTGCGCGCGCAGCGCGGCGACGCCACGGCGCGGAAGGCCGCCGGGCCTGCGGCGTCTGCGCCACGCGTCGGCCCTTTCGCACTGGTCGCGCGCACCACGCGCAGCCGCGCCGCCTCCGAGATCGTGCAGTCGCTGATGGACAACGCGTCGGCCAGTGCGCAGTTCCGGGATTCCCCGCGCGTCGAGGTGATGGCCGTGGGCAGCGGGTTTCGCGCGGTCTGGTGGCCGTTTGCCAGCGAAGCCGACGCGCAGCGCGCGCAGCAGGTGCTGGCGGCCTACGGCATCAAGGCCGAGATCGTCGGGTTCTGATCACCCCCAGGGCCGGGCTATGCCCAGCCCGCCCTCAGCGCGGCCGCAGCGAGCTCAGGCCGTTCTTCAGCGCACCGACCAGGCGGTGGCGGCCCGGCCCGTAGGTCATGCACGTGCCGCTGTAGTCGGCGTCGGCGCAGAACTGCCACGCGCCGGACAGCACCACCACCGACGACGCCTGGTCGTTGAAGGCCAGCGCCTTGAGGTTCGGCGTCGCGGTGCGGACCGCGACCTCGCGGCCGCTGAAGTCGCTGTTCTCGTAGAGCAGCACGGCCGTCCGCGTGTTCGGCGGCAGCACGAACGTCCCGCCCGCCGGCCGCGCCGATGAGATGGCGTCCTGGAACTCGCCGCCGAGGTCGTAGCGGCCGGGACCGAAGGTTCGGCACGGCGCACCGAAGTCGGCGTGCACGCACACTTCCCAGCGGCCGCTGCGCACTTCCAGCGAAGACGCGGTGTCGTTGAACTGCCGGTCCTTGAGGTTGCCTACCGGACCGTCGATGCCGACCGAGCGTCCGCCGCCACGCTCATGCTCGTAGAGGGTGAGGGCACCCCGCGCGGCGCCGTTGCCCCCGCTGCCTCCCCAGTTGCCGCCGAACTCGGCCGGGCGCAGCGAGCCCTGGCTGTAGCGCAGTGCATCGGGCATGACCTCGTGAGGCCCGGGGCCGAAGACGCGGCAGCGGCCCTCGTACTGGGGCTTCTCGCAGAGCTCCCAGCGACCCTGGTTGACGAGGATCGACATCACGGAGTTACGGTAGCCGAAGTTGCCGAGATCGTCGGTGCCTTCGTTGAGGCCCAGTCCCTGGCCACCCAGGCGCGGCTCGGTGAAGAGCTCGATGGCGGGCTTGTCGGCCCGCGCCGCACCGAGGGCGGCGCCGAGGGCCGACGCGGCCACCAGGGCCGAACGCAACCAGCACATACGGGACATCGTGACCTTCCTTGCCGGAGGCGGCATCCGGCACGAATCAATGTAACGCCACCGCGAGGCGTCGGGATGACCTGAGGCAAGTCGCCGCGCCGGTGGCTTGGCCAACATGCAGGGTGCGGCATCCGTTCCCGGTGCCGGTTCAACGAACAGCAGGAGACCCCGATGCGACTCACGCCCCTCGTTGCCGTGGCGGCCCTCGTCGTCGCTGCCGGCATTCCGGCGGCCGGCGCCCAGACCGCCACCCACGCCATCCGTGTCCTGACCCCGGAAGCCGCGCTGAAGGCCACCGAGGCGGCGCTGAAGGACTGCCGCGCCCGCGGCTACCAGGTCGCGGTGGCGGTGGTCGACCGCTCCGGCGTCGCGCAGGCGATGGTCCGCGACCGCTTCGCCGGTGCGCACACGCCCGAGACGGCCGTCAACAAGGCCTGGACCGCGGCCAGCTTCCGCACCGACACGACCGAACTCGCCCGCGCGACGCAGGCCGGCCAGCCCGGTTCGGGCATCCGCCACCTGCCGCGCTTCGTCGGCGTGGGCGGCGGCGTGAACATCCAGGCCGGTGGCTCGATCGTCGGTGCGATCGGGGTCTCGGGAGCACCCAGCGGCGATGCCGACGAGCTTTGCGCCAAGGCCGGCATCGCGGCGATCCGCGACGACCTCGAGATGTGAGGGCCGGGGCACTCACCACCGACGACCGCTCGGCGCGCCCGGTCCGGTGACGGAGTGCGCGCGCCATGAGGGCGAGGGCTACCCCGAGCGCGATCGCGCCCTCGGCCCGTGCAGCCAGCGCAGCACGCGACGGCCGGTGCGCCATGCGAAGAACAGGCGCCGGCCCCAGCGCCAGGCGCGAACGGGCCGCAGGGCCACCAGCAGGGCGGCGGCGCCCACCGGCCACTCGGGATGCCGGCGCAGCCAGCGTGCGGCGGCCAGGCCCTGGTCAGCCCAGGCCAGCGGCTGCTCGAGCGCGCGCAGGTCACTGGCGAGCGAGCGGCGCAGCGCGTCGCTGCGTGCCAGCAGCAGGCGCTGGCGCACTTCGGTGTCGAGCCGGCTTGCGCTCACGGCGTCGGCCCGAGACCGTCGCGGTCGCGGCGCAGCTCGCCCAGCGTGGCGGCGAAGGCGCCTTCGCGGGCCGCGAGGCGCTCGCGCGCGCTGCGCAGCAGCCATGCCCCGCCCGCGGCCAGCAGGACCGCCAGCACGCCCACGGCGGCCAGGCGGTAGTGGGGCTGCACCAGCATCAGCACGAAGGCGATGAACAGCACCAGCGCCAGGCCCAGCAGCACGAGGGCGATGGCACCGCGGATCAGCGCGTCGAAGGCACGCTGCTTCTCCTGCTCCAGCTCGGTGCCGAGCAGCTCGATGCGCACGGCCACGAGCTCCAGGCCCGTGGCCGCCAGCCGCTTCAGCGACGCGAGCAGGCCCGGTGGCGGCGCGGCGTCCAAGGCGAGCCGCGGGAGATCAGCGGCGGCCGATGAGCAGGCCGACCACCAGCCCGATGCCGGCGGCGATGCCGACCGACTTCCACGGGTGGTCGTGCACGTAGTCGTCGGCGGCGCGCCCGGCGGCCTTGGCCTTCTCGGTGGCCGACTCCTGCAGCTTCAGCAGGCCGTCCTTGGCGGTCGCCAGGCGCTCCTGCAGGCGCATGCGCACGTCACCCGTGCCGGCGCTCACCTCGCCAGCCGTCAGCCGCAGGAGTTCCTCGGCGTCGGCGATGACGACCTTCAGGTCGGCCATCAGCTTGTCCTTCTGGGCAGCGGTCATCTCGGACATGGTCGTTACCTCCTTGATTCGACAGGACGGACCGTAGCACCGGGCGTCCTGTCCGTGCAAGGCGGCCGCCGATGCCCGCCCGCCGCGCGCGGCAATCACATGCTGCGCCGGTACTGCCCGCCCACCTCGAACAGGGCGCTGGTGATCTGGCCCAGGCTGCAGCAGCGCACCGCGTCCATCAGCACCTCGAAGACATTGGTGTTGGCGATGACGGCCTGCTGCAGCCGCGCGAGCATCGCCGGCGCCTCGTCGGCATGGCGGGCGTGGAAGTCGGCCAGGCGCTGCAGCTGGCTGCGCTTCTCGTCCTCGGTGCTGCGCGCGAGCTCGAGCATCTCCGGGATCGCGTCGCCCTTGGGGTTGCGGAAGGTATTGACGCCGATGATCGGGTGCTCGCCGGTGTGCTTGAGCATCTCGTAGTGCATGCTCTCTTCCTGGATGCGCCCTCGCTGGTAGCCGGTCTCCATCGCGCCCAGCACGCCACCGCGCTCGGCGATGCGCTCGAACTCGGCGAGCACCGCCTCTTCCACCAGCTCGGTCAGCTCGTCGATCACGAAGGCCCCCTGGTTCGGGTTCTCGTTCTTCGCCAGGCCCCACTCGCGGTTGATGATCAGCTGGATCGCCATCGCGCGGCGCACCGACTCCTCGGTCGGCGTCGTGATCGCCTCGTCGTAGGCGTTGGTGTGCAGGCTGTTGCAGTTGTCGTAGATCGCG
>JBILNT010000111.1:0-12402 GCA_044374875.1 Rubrivivax sp. | reverse complement strand
ATCAGCGCCTGCAGCGTGGTGCGGATGTCGTTGAAGGCGATCTCCTGCGCGTGCAGGCTGCGGCCGCTGGTCTGGATGTGGTACTTCAGCTTCTGGCTGCGGTCGTTGGCGCCGTAGCGGTCGCGCATCGCCACGGCCCAGATGCGGCGCGCCACGCGGCCGAGCACGGTGTACTCCGGGTCCATGCCGTTGCTGAAGAAGAACGACAGGTTGGGCGCGAAGTCGTCGACATGCATCCCGCGCGCCAGGTAGGCCTCCACCAGCGTGAAGCCGTTGGACAGGGTGAAGGCGAGCTGGCTGATCGGGTTCGCGCCGGCCTCGGCGATGTGGTAGCCGGAGATGCTCACCGAGTAGAAGTTGCGCACGTCGTTGTGCACGAAGTACTCGGCGATGTCGCCCATCACCTTGAGGCTGAACTCGGTCGAGAAGATGCAGGTGTTCTGGCCCTGGTCCTCCTTGAGGATGTCGGCCTGCACGGTGCCGCGCACGTTGGCCAGCACCCATGCACGGATCTTCGCGGCCTCGTCGTCGGTGGGCTCGCGGCCGTTGTCGGCGCGGAACTTGTCGAGCTGCTGGTCGATGGCGGTGTTCATGAACATCGCCAGGATCGACGGCGCCGGGCCGTTGATCGTCATCGAGACGCTGGTGCTCGGGCTGCACAGGTCGAAGCCCGAGTACAGCACCTTCATGTCGTCCAGCGTGGCGATGGAGACGCCCGAGTTGCCCACCTTGCCGTAGATGTCGGGCCGCAGCGCGGGGTCGTGGCCGTACAGCGTGACCGAGTCGAAGGCCGTGGACAGGCGCTTGGCGGGCATGCCCTCGGACAGCAGCTTGAAGCGCCGGTTGGTGCGGAAGGCGTCGCCCTCGCCGGCGAACATGCGCGTCGGGTCCTCGTTCTCGCGCTTGAACGCGAAGACGCCCGAGGTGTAGGGGAACGAGCCGGGCACGTTCTCCAGCATCAGCCACTTCAGCAGCTCGCCGTGGTCCTCCCAGGCCGGCAGCACGACCTTGCGGATCTTGCTGCCCGACAGCGTGGTGTAGGTCAGGCCGGTGCGGATCTCCTTGTCGCGGATCTTGACCACGTACTCGTCGCCGGCGTAGGCCCTGACCATGTCGGGCCACATGGCCAGCAGTTTCCTCGCGTGCGGGTCGAGCCGGGTCTCGCGCTGTTCGGCGAGGTCGTTCACCGCCTCGACGGCGCGGTGGCGCTCGGGCTTGTCGGTCTGCAGCATGCCGGCGGTGGCGCGCAGCTGCTGCACCTCGCGGGCCAGGCGGGCCTGCTCGCGCACGCGGCGCTTGTAGCCGCGCACGGTGTCGGAGATGTCGGCCAGGTAGCGCACGCGCGCCGGCGGCACGATGGGGGTCTGCTGGGTGCTGTGGCGCGTGCTCACGCTCGGCAGGCGGCCTTCGGCCAGCGGCAGGCCCAGCTCGCCCAGCCGCGCGGCCAGCGCCTGGTACATGGCCGTCACGCCGTCGTCGTTGAAGCGGCTGGCCATGGTGCCGAAGACCGGCATCTCCTCGGGCTTCTTCCCCCAGGCCTCGCGGTTGCGCTGCACCTGCTTGGCGACGTCGCGCAGCGCGTCGAGCGCGCCCTTGCGGTCGAACTTGTTGATCGCCACGAACTCGGCGAAATCGAGCATGTCGATCTTCTCGAGCTGGCTGGCGGCGCCGTACTCGGGCGTCATCACGTAGACCGGCACGTCGACCAGCGGCACGATGGCGGCGTCACCCTGGCCGATGCCCGAGGTCTCGACGACCACCAGGTCGAAGCCGGCGGCCTTGCAGGCGGCCAGCACGTCGGGCAGGGCCTGGCTGATCTCGCTGCCGAAGTCGCGCGTGGCCAGGCTGCGCATGAAGACGCGCGGGCCGTTCTGCCACGGCGAGATCGCGTTCATGCGGATGCGGTCGCCCAGGAGCGCGCCGCCGCTCTTGCGCCGGCTGGGGTCGATCGAGACCACGGCGATGCGCAGGCGGTCGTCCTGGTCGAGGCGGATGCGACGGATCAGCTCGTCGGTCAGGCTGCTCTTGCCGGCGCCGCCGGTGCCGGTGATGCCGACCACCGGGATGCGCGTGCCGGCGGCGGCGGCATGCAGCGCGGCCTTGAAGGAAGGCTCGGCCCGGCCGTTCTCCAGCGCGGTGATGGCCTGGGCCAGCGCGCGCCACGCGGCCTCGCCGTGGCCCTGCAGCGCGCCGACCTCCTTCGGTGCATGCGGCGACAGGTCCTGGTCGCAGCGCATGACCATCTCGCCGATCATCCCCTGCAGCCCCATGCGCTGGCCATCCTCGGGACTGTAGATGCGCGCCACGCCGTAGTCCTGCAGCTCGCGGATCTCGGAGGGCACGATCACGCCGCCGCCGCCGCCGAACACCCTCACGTTCGCGCCGCCGCGCTGGCGCAGCAGGTCGACCATGTACTTGAAGTACTCCACGTGACCGCCCTGGTACGAGCTCACCGCGATGCCTTGCGCGTCTTCCTGCAGCGCCGCGGTGACGATCTCGTCGACCGAGCGGTTGTGCCCGAGGTGGATCACCTCCGCGCCCATGCCCTGCAGGATGCGGCGCATGATGTTGATCGCGGCGTCGTGGCCGTCGAACAGGCTCGCGGCGGTGACGAAGCGCACCTTGTTCGTCGGGCGGTACTCGGCCAGGGCCTTGTATTCGGCGGAGAGATCGGTCATGGCAGGTCTCGTGCGGACGGCGCGACGGCCGCGGTGGCGGGATGGTTGACGTTGACGTAAACGTCAATCGCGAATGATCCTACCGCAGACTGACGCATGCTTGCGAGACATCGGATCGATGCTTCGGGGTTAACCCGCAGCCGGGGCGCCGGCATGCCCGCGGCGGGGCTGATACGCTCGCCTGTCTCGCGATATCGCAGCGCAGCATGAGCTTCCTCGCCATCGACATCGGCAACACGCGCCTGAAGTGGGCGCTGTATGCAGCGCCCCGTCCCGGGGCCCGCATGCTCGCGCAGGGCGCGTCGTTCCTCGAGACGATCGACGAGCTGGGGGACGGCGACTGGAAGTCGCTGCCGGCGCCTTCGAGCATGCTCGGCTGCATCGTCGCCGGCGACGCCGTGCGGCGGCGCGTCGAGGAACAGATGGAGTGCTGGGACGTCGAGCCGCACTGGGTCGTGCCATCGGCCCACGAGGCCGGCGTGAGCAATGGCTACGATCACCCCCACCGCCTGGGCGCCGACCGCTGGGTGGCGCTGGCCGGTGCGCGCTCGCGCGTGCTGGCCTCGGGGCAGCCGCGGCCGGCGCTGGTGGTGATGGTGGGCACCGCCGTGACGGTGGACGCGCTCGACGCCCAGGGCAACTTCCTGGGCGGGCTGATCCTGCCGGGCTTCGGGCTGATGCTGCGCGCGCTCGAGATGGGCACCGCCGGCCTGAAGGTGCCCACTGGCGAGATCGTCGACTTCCCGACCAACACCAGCGACGCGCTGATGAGCGGCGGTGCCAACGCGATCGCCGGGGCCATCGAGCGCCAGCACCGCAAGCTGCTGGCGCGCACCGGGGCCGAGCCGATGCTGCTGATGACCGGCGGCGCGGCGGTCAAGCTCGAGCCGATCACCGACCTGCACTTCGAGACCGTCGACACCCTCATCTTCGAGGGCCTGCTGCTGATGCAGTCGCACCGCCTCGCACTCTGAAGAGGCGGCGGCGCGCTGCCGCGGTTCGTCGTTCAGAGGATGTAGCGCGAGAGATCCTCGTTGTGCGAGAGCTCGCCGAGCCGCTCGTTCACCGTGGCGGCGTCGATCACCACCGTCTGGCCCGAGCGGTTCGGGGCGTCGAAGCTGATCTCGTCGAGCAGCCGCTCGAGCACCGTGGCCAGGCGCCGCGCGCCGATGTTCTCGGTGCGCTCGTTGACCTCGAAGGCGATCTCGGCGAGCCGCCGCACCGCCTCCGGCGCGATCTCCAGCGTCACCCCCTCGGTGGCCAGCAGGGCCTGGTACTGGCGCACCAGGCTGGCGTGGGTGCTGGTCAGGATCGCCTCGAAGTCGTCGACCGACAGCGACGAGAGCTCGACGCGGATCGGGAAGCGGCCCTGCAGCTCGGGGATGAGGTCGCTCGGGCGTGACAGGTGGAAGGCGCCCGAGGCGATGAACAGGATGTGGTCGGTGCGCACCATGCCGTACTTGGTGCTCACGGTCGTGCCCTCGACCAGCGGCAGCAGGTCGCGCTGCACGCCCTGGCGGCTGACGTCGGCGCCGCCGACGTCCGACCGCGACGCCACCTTGTCGATCTCGTCGATGAAGACGATGCCGTTGCCTTCTGCGTGCGCCAGTGCGGCAGCGCGCAGTTCCTCCTCGTTGACGAGCTTGGCGGCTTCCTCGTCGACGAGCTGGCGCTGCGCCTCGGCGATGCGCAGCTTGCGCTTCGATCGCTTGCCGCCGCCGAACTGCGAGAACAGGCCCTTGAGCTGCTCGGCCATCTCCTCCATGCCCTGCGGGCCGAGGATCTCCAGCGCCGGCCGGGCGTCGGCGACGTCGATCTCGATCTCCTTGTCGTCCAGCGCGCCTTCGCGCAGGCGCTTGCGCATCACCTGGCGGGCGGTGCTGTCGGCCGGCGGGGTCGCGGCGATGCCGAACTCGGCGCGCGGCGGCGGCACCAGGATGTCGAGGATGCGCTCTTCGGCGGCGTCCTCGGCCTTGGCGCGCTGAAGGCGGATCTGGCGCTCACGCTCCTGCTTGACGGCCACCTCGATGAGGTCGCGCACGATGGTGTCGACGTCCTTGCCGACGTAGCCGACCTCGGTGAACTTGGTGGCTTCCACCTTCACGAAGGGGGCGTCGGCCAGCCGCGCCAGGCGACGCGCGATCTCGGTCTTGCCCACGCCGGTCGGGCCGATCATCAGGATGTTCTTCGGCGTGATCTCGCCGCGCAGCTTGTCGTCGACCTGCTGGCGCCGCCAGCGGTTGCGCAGGGCGATGGCCACGGCACGCTTGGCTGCGGCCTGGCCGACGATGTGGCGGTCGAGTTCGGAGACGATCTCCTGCGGCGTCATGCTGCCGGCGCTCATCGCGAGGCCTCCCCGAGCGTCTCGACGGTGTGGTGCTGGTTGGTGTAGATGCACAGGTCGCCGGCGATCTCGAGCGAGCGCTTGACGATCTGCGGCGGCGTCATCTCGGTGTGCTCGAGCAGGGCGCGCGCGGCGGCCTGCGCGTAGGCGCCGCCCGAGCCGATCGCGATGATCCCGTGCTCGGGCTCGAGCACGTCGCCGTTGCCGGTGATGATCAGCGAGGCCTCCTTGTCGGCCACGGCGAGCATGGCCTCGAGTCGGCGCAGCACGCGGTCGGTGCGCCAGTCCTTGGTCAGTTCGATGGCCGCGCGCACGAGGTGGCCCTGGTGCTTCTCGAGCTTGGACTCGAAGCGCTCGAACAGGGTGAAGGCGTCGGCCGTGGCGCCGGCGAAGCCTGCGAGGACGTGGTCGCGGTAGAGCCTGCGCACCTTGCGCGCGCTGGCCTTGACGACGATGTTGCCGAGCGTGACCTGGCCGTCGCCGCCGAGCGCGACGAGCGGGCCGCGGCGCACGCTGACGATGGTGGTGCCGTGGTAGCTTTCCATGGGTCGACTGTAGTTGAAGGCCGTCGGGGCGGCTTCAAGCGACCGGGTCGGCCCCGTCGATGGCGGGCGCGCGGCCCTGGGCGCTCACACCTTGCGGAGCTGGACCTTGGCGTGCTCGTTGATGCCCATCGCCCCGAAGAACAGCGCCACCAGGCGGTGGGCGTCGACGAACTGCACGGTGCGGCCGTCGTTGCGCCGGCTCAGCACCCAGTTGAGCAGGTCACCGGCGGCGATGAAGTCGACGCGGATCAGCCGCGCGCACGACACCTGCACCACCGGCGCCTGGCCGAGGCCGGCGCCGAGCCGTGCCAGCGTCTCGCCGATGTCGCCCACCAGCTGGCCCGAGAGCTCGATGTGCGCCACCCCGAGCGCCGGTGCGTCGTCGCCGACGCCGGTCTCCGGGAAGCTCGTCGAGACCTCGCTGACCAGGGACAGCGGCGGCCCGAGGCTGGTCAGGCTCGCGCCGCTGATGCGCACCTTGCAGCGCGCCGGCTCCCAGGATGGCGGCGACACCTCGTAGGTGACGCAGTAGTCGATCGCCACCTCGTCGAACCGGTCGGCACGGTTGACCAGGCGAAGGCCATCCAGCCGGGTCAGCCAGTACGCCGGGTCGGCGTCGCGCACGCCGGTCGGGGCCGCCTCCTGCAGCACCTGGAACAGGTGGTCGCCGGCCAGCCAACGCATCTCGAGCGGCTGCGTGCCCCACAGGCGGAACAGCGTCGAGAGCTGCATCGCCGCATCGGGGTCGATGGTGCGCAGCGCACTCCAGTCGAACACCCAGGGCAGCGGCATCTGCAGCGTCTGTGAGCGCAGCTGCGCGACGGCGTCGGTGTCGATCCGCTCGGGGCAGGTCCAGCCGACCTCGCCAGGAACGCGGGGCGCTGGCGAGGCCTGTTCCTCGGCTACGGCGTCGGCCACCAGCCTGGGCAGCGAGTACCACTGCGGAGCCGACCAGCCGAACTGCTGCGCGTAGTCGACGGCCAGGCTCTCGAAACGCTGCTGTTGCCCGGTGGCGCGGTAGAGGTCGAACAGCACCAGCCAGGTCTCGGCATGCTGGGCGCGCGTGCCGCCCGGCCCGGTGAGCTGCTCGAGCGAATGCTCACACTGGCCGAAGTCGGCATTGGCAAACGAGATCACCGCCTCGTCGAGTTCGGGGTCGTGGACCACCTCGCTGACCTCGACGGCAAACGGGTCACCGAACTCCGATCCACCGTGGCGCCCGGTGGGCGGCAGCACGAGGGGCGGCACGAGGGGCGGCACTTGCGCCGCTGGAGTGCCGGCTGCGGCGGCCGGCCGGCCGTCGGGTTCCGGCGGCGTCAGCGGCGGCAGCCTGGCCGACACCTGCATCGGCACCGTGCTGCTGGCTGACATCGGCTCGGTGTCCGCCAACGACGGCAGCGCGTGCTGGCGTTCGACGTCGCCGCCGAGTTCCAGCGGCGGCAGTGAACGCAGGATCGCCGGCTCGGTCGGCGCGTCGTGGAAGCCGGGGGGGCGTCGGTTGCTCGCGAACCGGCCTTCTCCGACCATCTGCTGTTCGATCTCGTCGATCTTGGCCTTGACCCCGCTGTCGCCGCGCGCGGCGTTGTCGGGCAGGCGGACCTCGGAGTCGTCCAGGCGGGACGAGGTCCCCAGCGCCGCCAGCTGCTCGGGGGACAGGCCTTCGCGTCGGATCTTGCGCAGCATGTCGAACTCGCGCTTGCGCACGAAGTCGTTGCGCCGCTTGCGCTCGATCATCGCCTTGAGTTCGGTCTTCTCGAGCTCGAGTTCTCGAGAGTCCTCTTGCCGGGAGTTGAGCTCCGCCCAGTCGGTGGCCGGGTTGGCCACGAAGCGCACCACCTTGCGGAAGAAGCTCTCGTTGTCGGCCATCTCGCGAATCTACTCCGGACGTTCTCCAGGTCCGCCGGCCCGAAGGGCAGAACGCACCGGCCCGCGCGGGCGGGCCGGGCTGCCGCTTTCAGTCGCCGAACATCTTCTGCTTGAGCTCGCGGCGCTGCTGCGCCTCGAGCGAGAGCGTCGCCGTCGGGCGCGCCAGCAGGCGCGGCAGGCCGATCGGCTCGCCGGTCTCGTCGCAGTAGCCGTAGTCGCCGCTGTCGATGCGCGACAGCGACTGCGAGATCTTCTTCAGCAGCTTGCGTTCGCGGTCGCGCGTGCGCAGCTCGAGCGCGTGCTCTTCCTCGATGGTCGCGCGGTCGGCCGGGTCGGGCACGATCGAGGTGTCCTCGCGCAGGTGCTCGGTGGTCTCGCCGGCGTTGGACAGCAGGTCGTTCTTCTGCTGCTGCAGCCGGGCACGGAAGAAGTCCAGCTGCTTGTCGTTCATGTACTCGCTGTCGGGCATCGCGAGCAGTTCGGCCTCGGTGAGCTCGCGGCCGGGCTTGGTCTTCCAGGCGTTGGCGAGCTTGGGGTCCGCCTTGACGGCGGGCTTGCTGACGTTCATGACTTCCTTGAAGGCCGGCGCCGCCGGAGGCGCCGGCGCAAATCTCTCGGTGAAGCGGTTCGACACCGGCGCGGCAGCCGCGGCGGGCGGCGCCGCGCTGGCGGCGGGCGCGGGCGATGCAGCCGCCTTGCCGGACGCGGGCTTGGCGGCGGACTTCGATGCTGCCGGTGCCTTGGCCTGGGACTTCGTCACGGATGCCTCCTCGCCCTCATGCGGAACGCTGGCCGCGTCGCCCAGCGCGCTCGGCCGTCGCCTCCCGGTGTTTCGGGCGCGCGGATTGTAGCCATGCAACGCGGGCGGGCATCCGGGCTTCCGTCACGGATTCAGGCCAGGCACTGCTCGAGCCCCTGCAGCAGGACGTCGCGCGGCAGGTCGATGCCGATGAACACCATCTTGCTGCCCTTGTCCTCGCCGGGTGCCCACTTCGGCCCCAGGTCGCTGCCCATCAGCTGGTGCACACCCTGGAACACGACCTTGCGGTCGCTGCCCTTCATGTACAGCACGCCCTTGTAGCGCAGCATCTTGGGGCCGTAGACCTGCACGATCGCGCCGAGGAAATCCTCGAGCTTGGCCGGGTTGAACGCTCGCTTGCTGCGGAACACGAACGACTTCACGTCGTCGTCGTGATGGTGGTGGTGCGGGTGGTCGCAGTGCTCGCCGTGCTCGTGGTCGTGCTCGTGGTCGTGCTCGTGGTCGTGATCGTGGTCGTGGTCGTGGTGATGCTGGTGGTGGTGGTGACCGCCGTCGTCGGTGTTCAGGAACTCGGGATCGATCTCGAGCTTGGCGTTGAGGTTGAAGCCCTTGAGGTCGAAGACCTGTGCGATCGGCACCTCGCCGAAGTGCACGGCGCGCTGCGGGGCGCGCGGGTTCATGTGCTTGATGCGGTGGATCAGCGCGTCGACCTGCTCCTTGGCGACGAGGTCGGTCTTGCTGATGAAGATCTGGTCGGCGAATCCGATCTGGCGCCGTGCTTCCTGCCGCGTGTCGAGCTGCTGCTCGGCGTGCTTCGCGTCGACCAGCGTCAGCACCGAGTCCAGCAGGTAGCTGCCGGCGATCTCGTCGTCGATGAAGAAGGTCTGCGCCACCGGGCCCGGGTCGGCCAGGCCGGTGGTCTCGATGACGACGCGCTCGAAGTCGAGCTCGCCCTTGCGGCGCTTCTCGGCCAGGTCGGCCAGCGTCGTGCGCAGGTCCTCGCGGATCGTGCAGCAGACACAGCCGTTGCTCATCTGGATGATCTGCTCCTGGGTGTCGGCCACCAGGATCTCGTTGTCGATGTTCTCCTCGCCGAACTCGTTCTCGATGACGGCGATCTTCTGGCCGTGGGCCTCGGAGAGCACGCGCTTGAGCAGCGTGGTCTTGCCGGAGCCGAGGAAGCCGGTGAGGATGGTGGCGGGAATGAGGCCTTGGGTCATGTCGTCTGTGGCGTCGCCTGCAATGCACGAACCCGCGGATCTGCGGGTCGCCGACTGTCTTTCAAGCCCCCTTCACTGTCAAGCCGGGGTGATTGCCTCGCCGCCGCGCCCCGTGCCGACCCGGGCTGGGGTATTCTCGACACCCTCTCCACTGACGACACCGCCCAGTGTCAGACCCACAATCCGCGCGGTCCGCGCGCTCGCCGCAAGGCGGTGTCGCGGACAAGAGGACCTTCCTGGAGCGCCTGGTCGAGTTCGTCTCGCCCGGCCCCGACAGCCGCGACGAGCTGATCCGCATGCTGGCCGGTGCCGAGCAGCGCGCTCTGATCGAGCCCGAGTCCCGGCTCATGCTGGAGAACATCCTGCGCATGGCCGACATGACGGCCGGCGACGTGATGGTCGCGGCGCCGCGCATGGACCGGCTGGACATCCAGGCGCCTTACGACGAGCTGCTGGCGGTCGTGATCGAGACCGGCCACTCGCGCTTTCCGGTCTACGACGGCGAGCGCGACAACATCATCGGCATCCTGCTGGCCAAGGACCTGCTGAAACTGCAGCGCGCCCCCGAGCTCAACCTGCGCACCCTGCTGCGCCCGGCGGTCTTCGTGCCGGAGTCCAAGCGCCTGAACGAGCTGCTGCGCGACTTCCGCTCCAACCGCAACCATCTCGCGATCGTGATCGACGAGTTCGGCAACACCGCCGGGCTCATCACCATCGAGGACGTGCTCGAGGAGATCGTCGGCGAGATCGAGGACGAGTTCGACGTCGACGAGCGCGAGACCGGCATCGTGACGCTGGCCGACGGCAGCCACCGGGTGACCGGCGACACCGGCGTGGGGGCGGTCAACCATGTCTTCGGCGTCGAGCTGCCCGAGACCGAGTTCGACACCATCGGCGGCCTCGTGGCGCACGAGCTCGGGCGGGTGCCGCGCCGCGGCGAGTGGGTCGACGTCGGCGGGCTGCGCTTCACGGTCATGCTGACGCGGGGCGGCGCGGTGCGCTGGTTCCGCGTCGCCCGTGCGCCGCAGGAGCCCGCGGCCGGCGACGCTTGAAGGCCGCCCTCTCGCGGCTCTGGCGGCTGGAGCCGGCGGCGCTGGCGGCGCTGGGCGCGCTGCAGACGCTGGCCTTCGTGCACACGTGGCTGTGGCCGCTGCCCGTGCTGGCCACCGCTGCGCTGGCGTGGCGGCTCGGCGCCGCGGCGACGCCGCGCCGCGCGGCGTGGCTGGGCTGGTGCTACGGCACGGCCTGGCTCGTCGCCGGAACCTGGTGGCTGTTCGTCAGCATGCACCGCTACGGCGGGCTGCCGGCCTGGCTGGCGGCGCTGGCGGTGCTGGCGCTGGCGGCGGCGCTGTCGCTGTACCTGGCTGCGGCGGCGGCCGCCTATGCGCGCTGGCGCAGCGCGTCGGCGTGGGTCGACGCGCCTCTGTTCGCCGCGCTGTGGCTGCTGGCCGAACTGGCGCGCGGCGTGCTGTTCACCGGCTTTCCGTGGGTGGCCAGCGGCTACTCTCAGGTCGATGCCCCGCTGGCGCCGCTGGCGCCCTGGGTCGGCGTCTACGGCATCGGCGCAGTGCTGGCGCTGGCCGCCGCGCTGCTGGCGCAGTGGCCGCGCCTGGGCTGGCGCGGCCGGGCCGCGACCGGTGCCGCGGCCGCGGCGCTGTTCCTGGCGCCAGGGATCGCCGGCACGCCGGAGTTCACCCGCGCCGCGGGGAGCATCGGCGTGACGCTGGTGCAGACCAACGTGGCGCAGGACGAGAAGTTCGCCGCCGACCGCATGCCCGAGACCCTGGAGTGGCTGGCGCGCACGCTCACCGCGGCGCGCGGCCCGCTGGTCGTGGCCCCCGAGACCGCCGTGCCGCTGCTGCCGGGGCAGCTCGAGGACTTCGCCCCGGGCTACTGGGCCGCGCTGCGCGGCCACTTCGCCCGTGAAGGCCAGGCCGCGCTGATCGGCGTGCCGCTGGGCGACTTCGAGCGCGGCTACACCAACTCGGTGGCCGGCCTGGCGGCGGGCGTGCCCGAGTACCGCTACGACAAGTGGCACCTCGTGCCCTTCGGCGAGTTCATCCCGCCGGGCTTCCGCTGGTTCACCGAGATGATGAACATCCCGCTTGGCGACTTCAGCCGGGGCGTGACGAACCCGCCGTCGTTCCACGCGCTCGGGCAGCGCGTGGCCCCGAACATCTGCTACGAGGACCTGTTCGGCGAGGAGCTGGCGCGCCGCTTCGTCGACCCCGCCGCGGCGCCCACCCTGCTGGTCAACGTCAGCAACATCGGCTGGTTCGGCGACACCATCGCGGTGGCGCAGCACCTGAACATCTCGCGCCTGCGCAGCCTCGAGCTGCAGCGGCCGATGGTGCGCGCCACGAACACCGGCGCCACGGCGCTGATCGACCACCGCGGCCGCGTGCTGGCCGTGCTGCCTGCCTTCACCCGCGGCGCCCTCGACGGCGAGGTCGAGGGCCGCGAGGGCGTCACGCCGTTCGCCGCCTGGGCGGGGCGCCTGGGGCTGTGGCCGCCGGCGCTGCTGGCGCTGGCGGTCGCGGCGGCTGCCGCGCTGCGGACCGCCGTCGTGCGCCGGCGGGGGGCTTCGTAGAATCGAGCGTTTCACGCCATCCGCCTGCGATGCTCACCTTCCAGCAGATCATCCTCAAGCTGCAGTCCTACTGGGATGCCCAGGGCTGCGCCCTGCTGCAGCCCTACGACATGGAGGTCGGCGCCGGCACCAGCCACACCGCGACCTTCCTGCGCGCGCTGGGGCCCGAGCCCTGGAAGGCGGCCTACGTGCAGCCCAGCCGCCGCCCCAAGGACGGCCGCTACGGCGACAACCCGAACCGCCTGCAGCACTACTACCAGTACCAGGTGGTGCTCAAGCCCGCGCCGGCAGACATCCTCGAGCTCTACCTCGGCAGCCTGCAGGCCCTGGGCTTCGACCTGCGTGCCAACGACATCCGCTTCGTCGAGGACGACTGGGAGAACCCCACGCTCGGTGCCT
>JBILNT010000153.1:0-9024 GCA_044374875.1 Rubrivivax sp. | reverse complement strand
CAGCGCATCGGCGACCTGGCCTGGGCGGCGGGTGACATGCAGGCGCGCGGCTTCCTGCTCGGCGGCACCTCCGGCCGCACCACGCTCAACGGCGAGGGCCTGCAGCACGAGGACGGCCACAGCCACGTGCTGGCCGCGACGATCCCGAACTGCGTGAGCTACGACCCGACCTACGCGCACGAGGTGGCGGTGATCATCCACCATGGCTTGAAGCGCATGGTGGAGAAGCAGGACAACGTCTTCTATTACATCACCCTGCTCAACGAGAACTACCCGATGCCTGGCCTCAAGCCCGGCACCGAGGAGCAGATCATCAAGGGGATGTACCTGCTCGAGGAAGGCGCGAAGAAGACGCCACGCGTCAACCTGCTGGGCAGCGGTTCCATCCTGCGCGAGAGCGTGGCGGCGAAGCAGCTTCTGGAGCAGGAATGGGGCGTGGCGGCGAACGTCTGGAGCTGCCCGAGCTTCAACGAGCTGGCACGCGACGGTCAGGACTGCGAGCGCTGGAACCTGCTGCACCCCACCGAGGCGGCCCAGGTGCCCTTCGTCACGCAGCAGCTCGGCGCCCACGCCGGCCCCGTGATCGCGTCGACCGACTACATCCGCAACTACGCCGAGCAGATCCGCGCCTTCATCCCGAAGGGCCGCAGCTACCGCGTCCTCGGCACCGATGGCTTCGGCCGCAGCGACTTCCGCTACCGCCTGCGCGAGCACTTCGAGATCAACCGCCACTACATCGTGGTCGCGGCCCTGAAGTCGCTGGCCGACGAAGGCACGATCCCGGCCGCGAAGGTGGCCGAGGCGATCGCGAAGTACGGCATCGACGCCGACAAGATCAACCCGCTCTACGCGTGAACGACATGGCGCTGCGGCGCCGCCCGGCCCCAGGCGGCCGGGCCGTCGTGCCGCGCGCCGAGATGGAGACTAGAACATGGCATTGGTCGAAGTGAAGGTGCCTGACATCGGCGACTTCAAGGAAGTCGAGATCATCGAGGTGCTGGTCAAGCCGGGCGACACGGTCGCCGCGGAGCAGTCGCTGATCACGGTGGAGTCGGACAAGGCGTCGATGGAGATCCCGTCGTCGCACGCCGGCACGGTGCGCGAGTTGAAGGTCAAGCTCGGCGACAAGGTCGGCGAAGGCTCGCTCGTGCTGGTGCTGGAGACGGCTGCCGGCGCCGCCGCGCCGGCGCCCTCGGCTCCGGCGCCGGCCCCCGCAGCGGTCGCGGCTCCCGCCCCGGCGCCCGTCGCCGCCGCGGCTGCGGCCGCTCCGGCTGCCCCTGCTGCAGGCCCGGTCGAGGTGGTCGTGCCCGACATCGGCGACTTCGCCGAGGTCACCGTGATCGAGGTGTTCGTCAAGCCCGGCGACGCGGTCAAGGTCGAACAGAGCCTGATCACCGTCGAGAGCGACAAGGCATCGATGGAGATCCCGTCGTCGCACTCGGGCACGGTGTCGGAGCTGAAGGTGAAGGTCGGCGACAAGGTGTCCAAGGGATCGCCCGTGGCCGTGCTGCTTGGCGCCGCCGGTGCTGCCGCTGCACCGGCCGCTGCCGCGGCCCCCGCCGCGTCGCCTGCGCCCGCCCCGGCGGCTCCGGCGAGCGCGCCGTCCGCCGCTGCCGCCGTGGTGGCCGCGCCCGCTGCCGCGGTGCCGGCGCATCAGCCGACGGCCCCCCAGGGGCGCCTGCCGCATGCCTCGCCGTCGATCCGCAAGCTCGCCCGCGAGCTTGGCGTGCCGCTCGGCGAAGTGGCCGGCTCCGGGCCCAAGGGTCGCATCACGCAGGAGGACGTGCAGCGCTTCGTCAAGGCCGTGATGGCGGGCGACGCGCAAACGGTGGCCCAGAAGGCCAAGGCGCCCGCCGCCGCGCCGGCCGCGGCCGGCGGTGCCTTCCCGGGCCTGCTGCCCTGGCCGCAGGTGGACTTCACCAAGTTCGGCCCCGTCGAGCGCAAGGAGCTGGGCCGCATCAAGAAGATCAGCGGCGCCAACCTGCACCGCAACTGGGTGACGATCCCGCACGTCACCAACCACGACGACGCCGACATCACCGAGCTCGAGGCCTTCCGCGTCCAGCTCAACAAGGAGAACGAGAAGTCGGGCATCAAGGTCACGATGCTGGCCTTCATGATCAAGGCAGCCGTGGCGGCGCTGAAGAAGTTCCCCGAGTTCAACGCCAGCCTCGACGGCGACACGCTGGTGCTCAAGCAGTACTTCCACATCGGCTTCGCGGCCGACACGCCCAACGGGCTGGTGGTGCCGGTGATCAAGGACGCCGACCGCAAGGGCATCCTGCAGATCAGCCAGGAGATGAGCGAGCTGGCGAAGAAGGCGCGCGACGGCAAGCTCGGCCCCGCCGACATGAGCGGCGGCTGCTTCAGCATCAGTTCGCTCGGCGGCATCGGTGGGCGCTACTTCACGCCCATCATCAACGCGCCCGAGGTCGCGATCATGGGCGTGTGCAAGAGCAGCATGGAGCCGCGCTGGGACGGCAAGCAGTTCGTGCCGCGCCTCGTCCTGCCGCTGTCTCTGAGCTGGGATCACCGCGTGATCGACGGCGCCGCGGCGGCTCGCTTCAATGTCTATTTCGCGTCGCTGCTGGCGGACTTCCGCCGCATCGCGCTGTAAGCCGGGGAGGGCATCGATGGCAACGATCGAAGTCAAGGTCCCCGACATCGGCGACTTCAAGGAAGTGGCCGTGATCGAGGTGCTGGTCAAGCCCGGCGACACCGTCAAGGCCGAGCAGAGCCTGATCACCGTGGAAAGCGACAAGGCGTCGATGGAGATCCCTTCGTCGCACACCGGCGTCGTGCGCGAGATGAAGGTGGCGCTGGGCGACAAGGTGGGCGAGGGCTCGGTGATCCTGCTGCTCGAGGCGGCGGGTGCCGCCCAGGCAACTGCGCCGGCCGCTGCGCCTGCCGTCGCCGCGGCCCCCGCTGTCGCCGCGGCGCCCTCCGCGCCAGTGCCCCAGGCCGCCAGCTACGCCGGCGGCGCCGACCTCGAGTGCGACCTGCTCGTGCTCGGCGCAGGACCGGGCGGCTACTCGGCCGCGTTCCGCGCCGCCGACCTCGGCATGAAGGTGGTGCTGGTCGAGCGCTACCCGACGCTCGGCGGCGTGTGCCTGAACGTGGGCTGCATCCCCAGCAAGGCGCTGCTGCACGTCGCCGCGGTGATGGACGAGGTGTCGCACTTCGCCGACCTTGGCGTGAACTTCGGCGCGCCCAGCGTCGACATGGGCAAGCTGCTGGCGCACAAGAACAAGGTCGTGGGCAAGCTGACCGGCGGCCTGGCCGCGATGGCCAAGATGCGCAAGGTCACCATCGTGCGCGGCTACGGGGCCTTCGTCGACCCGCACCACGTCGCGGTCGAGGAGACCACCGGCGACGGCCAGCAGAAGACCGGCCGCACGCAGACCGTGCGCTTCAAGCAGTGCATCATCGCGGCCGGTTCGCAGGCGGTGCGGCTGCCCTTCCTGCCCGACGACCCGCGCATCGTCGACTCCACCGGCGCGCTGCAGCTGCGCCAGAAGCCCGAGCGCATGCTGATCGTCGGCGGCGGCATCATCGGCCTCGAGATGGGCACCGTCTACTCGACACTCGGCGCCCGCCTCGACGTCGTCGAGATGATGGACGGGCTGATGCAAGGTGCCGACCGCGACCTCGTCAAGGTGTGGCAGAAGATGAACGCCCGCCGCTTCGACAACATCATGCTGAAGACGAAGACGGTGGGCGCCGAGGCCACCGCCGACGGCATCCGCGTGAAGTTCGAGGGCGTCGACGGCAAGGCCAGCGAGGGCGTCTACGACCTCGTGCTGCAGGCCGTGGGCCGCAGCCCGAACGGCCGCAAGATCGCCGCCGAGAAGGCGGGCGTGGCGGTGAGCGATCGCGGCTTCATCCCTGTCGACGTGCAGATGCGCACCAACGTTGCGCACATCTTCGCCATCGGCGACATCGTCGGCCAGCCGATGCTGGCGCACAAGGCGGTGCACGAGGCACACGTGGCGGCCGAGGTTGCCGCAGGCGACGCCAAGGCGCGCTTCGACGCCCGTGTGATCCCGAGCGTGGCCTACACCGACCCGGAAGTGGCCTGGGTCGGGCTGACCGAGGACGAGGCGAAGGCCCGTGGCGTGGCGGTGAAGAAGGGCCTGTTCCCCTGGACGGCTTCGGGTCGCGCCATCGCGAACGGTCGCGACGAGGGCTTCACCAAGCTGCTCTTCGACGCCGAGACGCATCGCATCGTCGGTGGCGGCATCGTCGGCACCCACGCCGGCGACATGATCGGCGAGATCGCGCTGGCCATCGAGATGGGGGCCGACGAGGTGGACATCGGCAAGACGATCCACCCGCACCCGACGCTCGGCGAGAGCATCGGCATGGCCGCCGAGGTGGCCCACGGCAGCTGCACCGACGTGCCGCCGCCGCGGCGCTGAAGCGCCCACCGGGCGCGCCAGACGGAACGAAGGGCCCCCGCGAGGGCCCTTCGTCATGGTGCCGAAGGCGGGATCAGGCCTTCTTGGCGTAGGCGCTGCACCAGCCCTTGCCGGCGACCTGCTTGCCGGCAAACAGCGGGCAACCTCCGGCGGCGTCGGTGGCCTTGCCCTGGTACAGGGCGCAGTTCGAGCACAGCTGGCCGGCGGCGTAGTTCTTGTACTTGGCCTTGTCGGCCTTGGTGGCGTCGGCGACGTAGCCCAGCGCGGCGGCCTGCGGATCCTTCTCGTTGACGAGGTTGGCCTGGGCCACGGCGCCACGGCTCGCCACGAGGGCGGCTCCGGCGAATGGAACGATCTGGATGAACTGGCGACGGGATGTCATGCGTGGAGCTCCTGTTGATCTGGATGTAGGACGGCGGCCGCTCCGGGGCCCGGGCGCCTGCCGTTCCATGCCCTCAACGTATGCGGGGTCATTCTGGACGACAGGCCGACGCGCGCCGCCGCGCGCGGAGGTCAGCCAATGTCCGCCGTGTGCACGCCGAAGACGCCCCGACGGCGGTCCTCGAAGTAGCGCAGCAGGGTCTCGCGCACGGTGCGGAACGCGATCTGCTCCCACGGGATCTCGCTCTCGCGGAACAGCTGTGCCTCGATGGTCTCGGGGCCCGGGTCGAAGCGGGTGTCCTGCAGGTGCGCCAGGTAGAAGAAGTGGACCTGGCCGGCACGCACCACGTTCAGCACCGTGAACAGGCCCTGCAGTTCGATGCGAGCTCCCGCTTCCTCGTCGGTCTCGCGGACCGCACCGGCGGCCGTGCTTTCGCCGAGCTCCAGAAAGCCGGCCGGCAGCGTCCAGAGTCCGCGTCGCGGTTCGATGTTGCGCCGGCAGAGCAGCACCTGGTCCTGCCAGACCGGCACGGTGCCGACGACGTTGATCGGGTTCTCGTAGTGGATCTCCCGGCACGCGGTGCAGACGGCGCGCTCTCGGTTGTCGTCGTCGGGAACGCGATACTCGACGCGGCTGCCGCAGAGTCGGCAGTGCTGGATGCGGCGCGGCTCGAACATGCTTCGAGTGTAGCGGCCGGCCTCGCATGGCATCATCGGTTCACCTGCGTTTCCCCTGACTGCAATGAGTCTCGTGCTGCCTGCTCCCGTGACTGTCGCCGTGCCTGTCCAGGGCGGGGGCGAATTCCCTGTGCACCGCATCTACTGCGTCGGCCGCAACTACGCCGAGCACGCGCTGGAGATGGGCGGCACGGGCCGCGAGCCGCCGTTCTTCTTCATGAAGCCCGCGGACACACTGGTGCCGGTGCCGGAGGGCACGACCGGGACCATGGCCTATCCGGGACTGACCGCGAACCTGCACCACGAGATCGAGCTCGTGGTGGCGATCGGCAAGGGTGGCGCCGACGTTGCCGCCGCCGACGCCCCGGGGCATGTCTGGGGCTACGCGGTCGGGCTGGACATGACCCGCCGCGACCTGCAGAACGACATGAAGAAGCAGGGCCGACCCTGGGAGATCGGCAAGGCGTTCGAACAGTCTGCCCCCATCGGGCCGATCGTTCCCAGGACCCGCAGCGGCGAACTGCTGCGCGGGCCGATCGCGCTCGCGGTCAACGGCGCCGACCGGCAGAAGGGTGACCTGGCCGACCTGATCTGGAGCGTTGCCGAGACCATCGAGCAGCTCAGTCGCGCCTGGACGCTGCAGCCCGGCGACCTGATCTTCACCGGCACGCCGGCGGGCGTCGGCGCCGTGGTGCGCGGTGACCTGATGGAGGGTCGCATCGGCGGACTGCCGGACCTGCGCGTGCAGGTCGTCTGACACAACTGCGGGAGGCCATCTTGGAGCTTTTCAACTACCACCGTTCGTCGGCGTCGTACCGGGTGCGCATCGCGCTCGCGCTCAAGGGGCTGGACTACGACTACCGACCCGTCCACCTGGCGAAGAACGAGCAGTTCAACGAGTCGTACCAGGCCGTCTCGGCGGCGCGGCTGGTGCCGCTGCTGCGCGACGGCGACCAGGTGTTGACGCAGTCGCTGGCCATCATCGAATACCTGGAGGAAACGCATCCCCAACCGCCGCTGCTGCCTGCCGACGCGGCGGGCCGGGCCCGCGTGCGCGCGCTGGCGATGGACATTGCCTGCGAGATCCATCCCCTCAACAACCTGCGCGTGCTGCGCTACCTGGTGCGCGACCTGAAGGTGTCGGAGGACGACAAGAATCGCTGGTACCGGCACTGGGTCGAGTCGGGCCTGGAGGTGGTGGACAGGCGTCTCGCAGCCGTGCCGTCGCGCTACTGCCACGGCGATGCGCCGACACTGGCCGACTGCGTGCTGGTGCCGCAGATCTTCAACGCCCGGCGCTTCGAGTGCCGGCTCGACCATGTTCCCCACGTGATGCGGGTGTTCGGCGAGTGCATGAAGCTCGATGCCTTCGAGCGCACGCGCCCCGAGGCCTGCCCCGACTTCGAGGGATGACGCCGCCTTCGCTGCCGGTGGCCTGGGCCGCGCCGGCGGGGGTGGGGGCCTGGATGAGCACCCGTGCCGGCGGCGTCAGCGTGGCCCCGTTCGACAGCCTGAACGTGGGCACGGCCGTTGGTGACGACGCGCTGGCCGTCGCCGAGAACCGACGCCGGGTGGCCGAGGCGCTCGGTGCCGCGCCGGTCTGGCTGCGGCAGGTGCACGGCGCCCGCGTCGTGCGCGTGCACGCAGAGGACGCCGGACGCGACCCGCACGAGGCCGACGCAGCCTGGACCGACGCCCCGGGTGTGGCGTGCACCGTGCAAGTGGCTGACTGCCTGCCGGTGCTGCTGGCCACGCGCTGCGGGCGCGGTGTTGCCGCCGCCCATGCGGGCTGGCGCGGCCTGGCGGGTGGCGTCGTCGAGGCGGCGCTGGGTGCACTGTGCGAAGGCACGAGCGTGGCACCGGCCGACGTGGTGGCTTGGCTCGGGCCCTGCATCGGGCCGGGGCAGTTCGAGGTCGGGGCCGACGTGGTGGAGGCCTTCGGCGAGTCGCTCCGCGAACCCGACCCGCGCCGCTTCATCGCCCGAGCGCGCGGAGACGGCTCGCTGCGCTGGCTCGCCAACCTGCCTCGGCTCGCCCGCGAGCGCCTGGTTCGCGCCGGGGTCCGGCAGGTCGACGGCGGTGCCTGGTGCACCGTCGAGGACGCATCACGCTTCTTCTCGTTTAGGCGCGACGGTCGCACCGGCAGGCTGGTGGCCGCTGTCTGGCGCGATGCTGGCTGAAGCCGGCCGCGCAGCGTCGCCCCCGGACTCTGCAGCCATTTCCCGGGCCTCGCGCAGGCGGCGGCGGCCCGGCGTGCCCATGATGTACAGCACGATCGACAACGGCAGCACGCCGTACAGCACGAAGGTGATCACCGCACCGAGGATGCTGCCTTGACTGGACAGCGCCTCGGCGACGGCCATCATCAGCACGACGTAGATCCAGGCGATCGCGACCAGGTACATGTCGGGTTTTTCCAGCTTATGGGCTATGATTTCACTGAGTGAAAGAAAACGTCATCTCGTGGTAAGCCGCCAGGGATAAAACCACGGTTGTTCACCGACAGGGCCCGCTTGACTCGCGTCGGCTACGGGCCTCGAACTGGCAGGAGACAGCGTTGACCAGCAAGCGTAAGTCAGCCGGCGAAAGCGCGCCGGAAGCACCGGCAGAAGCCTTCGGCCAGGCCATGGGTGGCCTGATGAAGTCGATCTCGGGCCTGAGCGTGCCGATGGAGCAGCTCGGTGCACTGCAGAGCGACTACCTCAAGCACGTCAGCGAGATCTGGAACCAGTCGCTGCAGCGACTGCAGGGCGAAACCGGCACGGCGCCTGCGCCGATCGGCGACCGCCGTTTCGCTGGCAAGGACTGGCTCGAGAACCCCGCTGCCGCGTACACGGCCCAGATGTACCTTCTCAACGCCCGCACGCTGATGCAGATGGCCGAGTCGGTGCAGGGCGACGAGAAGACGAAGAACCGCATCCGTTTCGCGGTGCAGCAGTGGATCGATGCCTCGAGCCCGGCCAACTTCCTGGCCTTCAACCCCGAGGCGCAGAAGAAGGCGCTGGAAACCAAGGGCGAGAGCATCGCCGCCGGCGTGCAGCTGCTCTTGCAGGACTTGGCGAAGGGGCACGTCTCGCAGACCGACGAGAGCGTGTTCGAGATCGGCCGCAACGTGGCCACCACCGAAGGCACGGTGGTCTACGAGAACGAGCTGTTCCAGCTCATCGAGTACAAGCCGCTGACCGCCAAGGTGCACGAGCGTCCGTTCCTCCTCGTGCCGCCTTGCATCAACAAGTACTACATCCTCGACCTGCAGCCCGACAACTCGGTCATTCGCTACGCCGTCGAGCAGGGGCACCGCTGCTTCGTCGTCAGCTGGGTCAACCCCGACGAGTCGCTCAAGGCCAGGACCTGGGACGACTACATCGAGAACGCGGCGATCCGCGCCATCGACGTGGTCCAGGAGATCACCGGGGCCGACACCATCAACACGCTGGGCTTCTGCGTCGGCGGCACGATCCTGACCACGGCGCTGGCGGTGCTGGCCGCGCGCGGCCGACAGCCCGCCCATTCGCTCACCCTGCTGACCACGCTGCTCGACTTCACG
>JBILNT010000285.1:0-2729 GCA_044374875.1 Rubrivivax sp. | reverse complement strand
GACCGCGATCCGCGCGTTCATGAAGTGGGGCGACGAACACCCCGCGAAGCACGATCTCTCGAGCCTGAAGGTGCTCGGCACGGTCGGCGAACCGATCAATCCAGAGGCGTGGATCTGGTACCACGAGAACATCGGCCGCGAGAAGTGCCCGATCGTCGACACCTTCTGGCAGACGGAGACCGGCGGCCACATGATCACGCCGCTGCCGGGTGCCACCACCCTGGTGCCGGGCTCGTGCACGCTGCCGTTCCCGGGCATCCAGGCCGCGGTGGTCGACGAGACCGGCAAGGACGTGCCCTGGGGGCAGGGTGGCATCCTGGTCGTCAAGAAGCCCTGGCCGAGCATGATCCGCACGATCTGGGGCGACCCGGAGCGCTTCAAGAAGAGCTACTACCCGGCCGACTTCCAGGGCAAGTACTACCTGGCGGGCGACGGTGCGATCCGTGACGCCAAGACCGGCTACTTCACCATCACCGGCCGCATCGACGACGTGCTCAACGTCTCGGGCCACCGCATGGGCACGATGGAGATCGAGTCGGCGCTGGTCTCGCATACCGAACTGGTGGCCGAAGCCGCCGTGGTGGGCCGCCCCGACGAGACGACCGGCGAGGCCATCTGCGCCTTCGTCGTGCTCAAGCGCGCGCGCCCGACCGGCGAGGAAGCGAAGAAGATCGCCAACGAGCTGCGCAACTGGGTGGGCAAGGAGATCGGCCCGATCGCCAAGCCCAAGGACATCCGTTTCGGCGACAACCTGCCGAAGACCCGCTCGGGCAAGATCATGCGCCGCCTGCTGCGCTCGATCGCCAAGGGCGAATCCATCACCCAGGACACCAGCACCTTGGAGAACCCGGCCATCCTCGATCAGTTGGCCCAGACCAACTGATCGAGGCGCGCGGAGCGCGTGCGTGTCGCGCCAGCGACGCGCATGGCCGGGGACGGGGCCTGCTCATGTCGCGAGGCGACGTGAGCGGGCACCAGAACCCTTCCTCAATCAGTTGGCCCAGACCAACGGAGTCCTTCGCGAATGCAGTTTCCAACGCAGAGGAGCGGAGGACGCCGAGGTCGGCAAGACCATGCTCGAATCCTCCGCGCTCCTCTGCGCCCTCCGTTCCTCTGCGGTGATCGGTAGCGCGCGGAACGCGTGCGTGTCGCGCCAGCGACGCGCATGGCCGGGCTGAAAGTGCAAAGGGCCGCGCGAGCGGCCCTTTGGCATGGTGCGGGCGAAGCCCTATTTGATGGAGAGCACCCAGGCCGCCAGCTGCCGGGCCTCCTCTGGCGTGACCTTGGGGTTCGCCGGCATAGGCACCGCCCCCCAGGCACCCGAGCCCCCGTTGACGATCTTGTCCGCCAGCCGTGCCTGCGCGCCGGCTTGCCCGGCGTAGCGCTGGGCGATCTCCTTGAAGGAGGGGCCGATCACCTTGCGCTCGACGGCATGGCAACTCATGCAAAGCCGCTGGCGTGCCAGGTCCGGGCTCGCGAATGCGGTCATAGTCGACAGCAGGCTGGCGGTTGCGAGCAGCGCGGGCAAGGTCTTCATGGTGGCGTGGACTACAGTGCTGGGATGCATCTTAGCCGGGGCCGCGCTTGCACGCCGGTCGCTCGCGGGTGGTGCGGGGAGACAACCATGGCCTTCGTGATCGTCGGGGTGCTGCTGATCGTGATGAAGCTGGCCGAGTTCGGGCCGGCCGCCGCGCTCGGCTGGGGCTGGGTCCTCTTGCCCTTCGGTCTGGCCGTGGCCTGGTGGGGCTTCGCCGACGCGTCCGGCCTGACCCAGCGGCGTGTCATGAAGCGCATGGACGATCGCAAGGAACAGCGCCGTCAGCGTCAGCTCGAGAGCCTGGGCATGGACGTCAACCGGGACGCCCGCCTGCAGGCGGCGCGCAAGTCAGCCCGGCGCTGACCCGCCGGCGCGGCCCGCGCCGCAGGCGCATGCGGCGGGGCTGTCGCGACCCCGCCTGCGATCATCAGAACTTGTCGAGCACCGCGCCCGAACTGGCGCTGGCCGCATTCATCGCGAACTTGGCCAGCACGCCGCGGGTGTAGCGCGGTGCAGGCTGCGTCCATGCGGCGCGCCTGCGGGCAAGCTCGGCATCGTCGACGTTGAGCTGGAGCAGCAGCTGGTGGGCGTCGATCGTGATCGTGTCGCCTTCCTGCACCAGCGCGATGGTGCCGCCGGCGTAGGCCTCGGGCGCCACGTGCCCGACCACCATGCCCCAGGTGCCGCCGGAGAAACGGCCGTCGGTGATCAGGCCCACGCTTTCCCCCAGGCCCTGGCCGATCAGCGCCGAGGTGGGTGCCAGCATCTCCGGCATGCCCGGGCCGCCCTTGGGCCCGAGGTAACGCAGCACCATCACGTCCCCGGGCTTGATGCGGCCTTCCATGATGGCGGCCAACGCCGACTGCTCGTCCTCGAAGACCCGCGCCGGCCCGGTGATCACCGGGTTCTTCAGGCCGCTGATCTTGGCCACGCAGCCCTCGGGCGAGAGGTTGCCCTTGAGGATCGCCAGGTGGCCCTGCTCATAGAGCGGATTGGACAGCGGGCGGATCACGTCCTGGTCGGCGCGCGGGTTGGAGGGCACGTCGGCCAGGTTCTCTGCGACGGTCTTGCCGGTGATGGTCATGCAGTCGCCGTGCAGCAGGCCGGCGTCGAGCAGGAGCTTCATCACCTGCGGGATGCCACCTGCGCGGTGCAGGTCGATGGCCATGTAGCGCCCGCTGGGCTTGAGGTC
>JBILNT010000020.1:0-31700 GCA_044374875.1 Rubrivivax sp. | reverse complement strand
AATCCGCGCCATAGCCCGAGCTATGGCTGTGGTTTGCGCCTAGATACGGGGCGTCTTGGCGCGCCTTTCGGCCACGGTGGAAAAACTCTCAGGCTCTGAGGCCCGCCGCCGCGAAGCCGCCAGGCCGGCCCGGCGTCCGCCAGCCCACCCGACCGATGCCACCCTCCCCGCCCACGGCCCACACCGCTGCGCCCGCCGCCGCTGCGCGGCCGCGCGTCTCGCACGCGCTGGCGGGCTGGGCACTGGCGCTGCTGCTGGGCCTGCAGCCGGCCACCACCGACATCTACCTGCCGGCGCTGCCGCTGCTCACGCGCGACCTCTCGGCGCCGATGTCGGGCGCACAGCTGACGATGTCGGCACTGATGCTGGCCTTCGGCATCGCGCAGCTGGTCTGGGGTCCGGTGGCCGATCGCGTCGGCCGCCGGCCGGTGCTGCTGGCCGGGCTGTCGGCCTACGTGGTGGCCAGCGTGGCCAGCGCGCTGGCGGGCAGCATCGAGGCGCTGGTGGCCTGGCGCGCCGTCCAGGGTGCGGCCATGGCCGCGGCGGTGGTCTGCGCGCGGGCCATCGTGCGTGACCTGTACGAGCCGGCCGAAGGCGCGAAGGTGATGTCGCTGGGCCTGTCGGGGCTGGGCCTGATCGCGATCAGCGGCCCTGCGATCGGCGGGCTGGTGGCCGCCGCATGGGGCTGGCGGGCCGTGCTCGGCGTGGTGGCGGCGATCGGCGTGGCGACCCTCTTCTTCGTGATCCTGCGCCTGCCCGAGACGCTGCGCCAGCGCAACCCGCACGCCACAGCCGCTGGCCCGCTGCTGGCCGCGTGGTCACGCATCGGTCGCCACCCCGTCTTCGTAGCCTGGACGCTGCTGACCTCCTGCACCTACGGCGGGCTGTTCACGCTGCTGGCGGGTTCGTCATTCGTCTACATGGACGTGCTCGGGGTCCCGGCCGCGGGCTACGGCCTGGCCATGGCCAGCAGCGCGACCAGCTACCTGGCGGGCACCTTCGTCTGCCGGCGCTGGATCCCGCGCCTGGGCATCGAGCGCACGGTGCGACGCGCGAGCGGCTTCACGCTGGCCGGCGGCATCGCGATGGCCGCGCTGGCGCTGGCAGGGGTGCAATCGGTCTGGGCCGTGCTGCTGCCGCAGTGGGCCTACATGTTCGCCCACGGCATCCACCAGCCGTGCGGGCAGGCCGGGGCCGTGGGGCCGTTTCCGCAGTCGGCGGGCGCGGCGTCGGCGTTGTCGGGTTTCGTGCTCGCGCTGGTGGCCTTCGGCATCGGGGCGTGGCTGGGCCGGGCCATCGACGGCACCGTGATGCCGATGGCGCTGGGCGTCGGCTTCTGGGCGCTGGCCACGGGCGCCGTCGCACTCGTCCTGGTGCAGCGCCTGCCCCGGGCCGGCGCGTCCGAACGTCCGGCATGACGACGCCGCGGGCCATCTGCCTGGCCGGCCCCACCGCGGCGGGCAAGACGGCCGTCGCGCTGGCCTTCGCCGCGCGGCATCCGGTCGAGATCGTCAGCGTCGACTCGGCCCTGGTCTACCGTGGCATGGACATCGGCACCGCCAAGCCCACGGCCGCCGAGCGCGCGACGGTGCCCCACCACCTGATCGACATCCTCGACCCCGCCGAGGCGTACTCGGCGGCGCGCTTCGCGGCCGACGCCAGCCGCCTCGTCGGCGAGATCGCCGCACGCGGGCGCATCGCGCTGCTGGTGGGCGGCACGATGCTCTACTTCAAGGCACTGCGCGAAGGCATCGCCGAGATGCCGGAGTCGGATCCGCAGGTGCGCGCGGCCATCGATGCCGAGGCGGCACGGCTCGGGTGGCCGGCGCTGCACGCGGAGCTGGCGCGGGCCGACCCGGTCACCGCGGCACGCCTGGCGCCGGGCGACTCGCAGCGCATCCAGCGCGCGCTCGAGGTCTGGCGGGTCACCGGCCGGCCGCTCGCTGCCTGGCACGCCGACACCCGGCGCGCACAACCGGGGCTGGCGCTGCCGCTGGTGTCGCTGGAGCCGCAGTCCCGCGCCTGGCTGCACGATCGCATCGCCGCGCGCTTCGACGCGATGCTCGCTGCCGGCTTCGTCGACGAGGTGCGTGCGCTGCGCGCGCGAGACGACATCCACCCCGGGCTGCCGTCGATGCGCGCCGTGGGCTACCGCCAGGCCTGGGCGGCGCTTGCGGCGGGCGACCTTTCGCCGCTGCGCGAAACGGGCATCGCCGCCACGCGCCAGCTCGCCAAGCGCCAGCTCACCTGGCTGCGCTCGATGGCGCCGCGCGAGGTCGTGGCCTGCGACGCGCCGGACGCCCAGGCGCAGGCCCTCGCGGCGCTCGAACGCGCGCTCGGCTGATCAGCCTGCCGAGCCGCCGGCCTCGATCAGCGCGGCCAGCACTTCGGCCGCGCGCTCGCAGTGCGCGCGGCCGACGTCGAGGTGCGTGACCGCGCGCACCGTGCGCGGCGCGAAGGCCATCACCAGCACGCCGCGTTCGCGCGCCCGCGCCACCAGCGTCGCAGCGTCGATCGCTCCGGGCTCGAGGTGGAAGACGACGATGTTGGTCTGCAACGTCGCGAGGTCGAGCCGCACCCCGTGGCAGGCCGCGACGCGCTCGCCGATCAGGCGCGCGTGGGCGTGGTCCTCGGCCAGGCGCTCCAGGTGGTGCGCCAGCGCGTGGCGGCCTGCGGCCGCGAGGATGCCGACCTGGCGCATCGCCCCGCCGAGCATGCGCCGGTGGCGAAGGCAGGCCGCGATCAGCTCGCGCGAGCCCGCCAGCAGCGAGCCCGCCGGCGCACCCAGGCCCTTGGACAGGGCCACCGACACCAGGTCGGCCGGCGCTGCCAGCTCGGCCGGGCCGCGACGGCTTGCGATGGCCGCGTTCCACAGCCTCGCGCCGTCGATGAACAGCGCCATGCCCAGCCGGCGCGCGGTCTCGCCGATGCGCACCACCTCGTCCTGCGGCACCACCAGGCCACCGCCGCGGTTGTGGGTGTTCTCGACTTCCACCAGCGTGGTGGGCGGGTAGATCATGTGGCCGCGCGGCTTGAAGGCGGCCTCCACGTCGGCGGCGGTGAACAGCATGCCGTCACCGGCCTGGGCGAGCTGCACGCCGGCATTGGCCGCCGAGCCGCCAGTCTCGTGCCACAGGGCATGGCACTCACGGGCGCAGATCACCTCGTCGCCGGGGCGGGTCAGCACGCGCAGCGCCACCTGGTTGGCCATCGTGCCCGAAGGCAGCCACAGCGCGGCCTCCTTGCCCAGCAGCGCGGCCACTTCCTCCTGCAACGCGTTGACGGTGGGGTCCTCGCCGTACTGGTCGTCGCCCACCGGGGCCGCGGCCATCGCCGCGCGCATCGCGTCGGTGGGGCGGGTGACGGTGTCGGACCGCAGGTCGATCGTGAGCATGGACATCGGAAGTCTCGGGGTCAGCAGACGAGCGCGGGGGCGACCTCGCGCAGGCGGTGGTCCACATAGTAGCCACCGAACTCGGTGTACTGCAGGAACCCGCGCCCGCAGCGCCGGCAGCGCCAGACCGTGCAGCGGTTGTACGGGAACCACTCGGTCGCCACCGGGGCCTCGGGCGACCAGTAGCGCGTGCCCGCGGGGTGCCACTCCTCGAGCGTCGGCTCGTCGTCGCCCGGCCGGCGCAGCGTGCCGATGCACTCGAGCAGCGGCTCGCCCAGCGGCGCCGCCACCGACTCCCAGCCCCGGCACGACAGCCGCGCGCAGTCGCAGCCGGCCGGCGTGTCCGCCGGCGGCGGCAGCCGGCGCAGGTCCTGGGGGCCCAGGCGCCGGTCCGGGCCCGGCGGGCAGTCGTCAATCGGCATGTCGCTTCGGGGTGGAGCCACTTCAATCGGCCTTGATGCCGTTGTCCTTCACCACCTTCGCCCAGACGTCCATCTGCGCGTCGATGAAGGCGCGGGCCGCATCGGGCGTGCCACTGAAGGTGGCGATGCCCTGCCCGGCCAGGCGGGCGGCGACGTCGGGGTTGCGCAGCGCGGCGTTGATCTCGTCGTTCATGCGGCGGACGATCTCCGGCGGGGTCTTCGCCGGTGCCAGCACGGCCCACCAGGCCGGCGCGTCGAAGCCGGCGAAGCCGCTCTCGGCGATGGTGGGCACGTCGGGCAGCTGAGGGGACCGGCGGCTGGTGGTCACGGCCAGCGGGCGCAGCTTGCGGCCGTCGATGTGCGGCTTGAAGAGGAACACCGAGCCGATGGACACCGGCACGTGGCCGGCCAGCGCGTCGCTCATCAGCGGGCCGCCGCCGCGGTAGGGCACGTGCACCATCTCCAGGCCGCCCTGCCTGGCCAGCAGCTCGACGGCCAGGTGCCCGAGGCTGCCGTTGCCGATGGTGCCGTAGTTGACGCCCTTCTTCGCCTTGGCGGCGGCCACCACGTCGGCGAAGCTCTTGTAGGGCGAGTCGGGGTGCGCCGCCAGCACCATCGCGCTGGTGCCGAGCAGCGCCACCGGCGCGAGGTCGCGGCGGGTGTCGAAGGCCATGTTGGGCTGCAGCGCCGGGTTCACGGCATGGGTGTCGAAGACGACGGCGAAGGTGTAGCCGTCGGGCGCGGCCTGTGCCACTTGCGCAGTGCCGATGGCGCCCGAGGCCCCGCCCTTGTTCTCGACGACCACGTTCTGGCCGAGCGCCTGCTGCAGCGCCGGCGCGAGGATGCGGGCGACCTGGTCGACCGAGCCGCCGGGCGGGAACACGGCCACCAGCCGGATCGGCTGCTTGGCGGGCCAGGCCTGGGCCAGGGCGGGCTGCGCGGCGGCGAGCGCCGCGAAGGCGGCGGCGGCGAAGGTCAGTCGGGAAAGGAGCTTGCGCATCGGGGGCCTCGACAGGGTGAATGGATCGGTGCGGAGTTTGGCAAGCACGGGGCCCGCGCGCCCGCTGGCAAACACCGACCAGCCACTGCGTACTTCCACGTATGCCCGCCGGCGGGCCGCCCTGCCGAGCACAATGCCCTTCCCGACACGACAAGGCACGTCCCGCCCCGCCATGGCCCGCCTGCCCTACGCCGACCTCGGCGCCCCCGCGCTGCGCCCGCTCGTCGACCGTATCGTCGCCGAGCGCGGCAGCGTGCTGCACCTCTACCAGATGCTGATGCACAGCCCGCCGCTGGCCGAGGGCTGGCTCGACTACCTGACCGCCGTGCGCCAGCGCTGCAGCCTGCCCGGCGCGCTGCGTGAGCTGGTGATCATGCGCGTGGCGGTGCTCAACCGCGCCCCCTATGAAGCCGACCAGCACGCCCCCATCGCGCTGAAGGAAGGCGTGACGCAGGCGCAGCTCGACGCCCTGGGCGACTGGGCCGGCTCCGACGCCTTCGATCCGCTGCAGCGCGCGGTGCTGCAGCTCACCGACACGATGACGCGCGAGGTGCAGGTGCCGCCCGCGCAGCTGGAGTCCGTGCGCGCGTTGCTCGGCGAGAGGCAGACCGTCGAGCTGGTGGCCACGGTGGCGGCCTACAACATGGTCTCGCGCTTCCTCGAAGCACTGCAGATCCACTCGCACGACGCGCGCTGACCCTGCGGCGGCGGGTGGTCCGGCGCTCGGGCATCATCGCCCGGTGACCATGATCCCCGCCTGCCCATGACCCCGCTGCTGACGGTCGAGGCCCTCGGCAAGTCCTTCGGCACGACGCCCGTCTTCCACGACGTCTCGCTCGAGCTCGCCGCGGGCGAGTTCGTCGCCCTGCTGGGCGAGTCGGGGGTGGGGAAGTCGACGCTGCTCAACTGCATCGCCGGGCTCGACCATGCCGACAGCGGGCGGGTGGTGGTCGCCGGCACCGACCTCGCCACGCTCGACGACGACGGCTGCGCGCTGCTGCGGCGCCAGCGCATCGGCTTCGTGTTCCAGGCCTTCCACGTGCTGCCGCACCTCGACGTCGCCGAGAACGTGGCGCTGCCGCTGCGCCTGCTGGGGCGCCCCGACCCGGTGCGGGTCGAGCGGCTGCTCGAGGCCGTCGGGTTGGGCGGCCTGGGCACGCGCATGCCGGCGCAGCTCTCGGGCGGCCAGCTGCAGCGGGTGGCGATCGCCCGCGCCGTGGTCCACGGTCCCGGGCTCCTTCTCGCCGACGAACCCACCGGCAACCTCGACCCCGAGACCGCCGAGCGCGTGATGGCCGTGCTGACCGCGCAGGTGCGCGAGGCCGGGGCCGCCTGCCTGCTGGTCACGCACTCGGCGGCGGCCGCCGCCGCGGCCGACCGCGTGCTGCGGCTCACGGCCCGCGGCGTCCGCGAGGCCGGCGCCGGCAGCGCCGGATGAACCGCCCCGTCCCGGGCCTTGCGGCCACGCTGGTGGCGCTGGCGCCGCTGGTCTGGCGCGAGTGGCGACACCACCCGTGGCGCCACGCCGCGGCCGCGCTGGCGGTCGCGCTGGGGGTGGCGCTGGCGTGGTCGGTGCACCTGATCAACGTCTCGGCGCTGTCGGAATTCTCGGCGGCCGTGCGCTCGGCCAACGGCGACCCCGACCTCACGCTGCGAGGCCAGCGCGAGGGTTTCGACGACGCCCTGTTCGCCCGGGTGGCGGCCGACCCGGCGGTCGAGCACGCCAGCCCGGTCGTCGAGGTCGACACCTACGCCGCCGCCCCCGACGGCCGCAGGGTGGCGGTGCAGGTGGTCGGCGTCGATGCGCTGCGCGTGGCGCCGCTCGCGGCCGACCTGCTGCCGCGCCCGGCCGACGGCGAGGACCGCCTTGCCCTGCTCGACCCAGCACTCGCGTTCCCCAACGCGAGCGCGCGCGAGCGCCTGGGCCTCGCCGACGGCACGACCCTGCGGCTGCAGCACGGCCCGGGCTGGGTGACGCTGCGCGTGGCGGGCACGGCGGCGGCCGGCGGCACGGCGCTCGTCGTGATGGACATCGCCGGCGCGCAGGCGGACTTCGGCATGGTCTCGCGCCTGTCGCGCATCGACCTGCGGCTGCAGCCCGGCACCGACATCGCGGCGCTGCGCGCGCGCCTGGCCCTGCCCCCCGGCGTCGAGGCGGTGGCCCCCGGCGAGGCCGAGCAACGGGTCTCGAACCTCTCGCGCGCCTACCGCGTCAACCTCACCGTGCTGGCCCTGGTGGCGCTGTTCGTGGGGGCGTTCCTGGTGTTCTCGGTGGTGTCGCTGTCGGTGGCGCAGCGTACGCCGGGCTTCGCCCTGCTGGGCGTGCTGGGCCTGACCGCCCGCGAACGGCGCGCGCTGGTGCTGGCCGAGTGCGCGACGATGGGCGCGGCGGGCAGCGCGCTCGGCCTCGCGCTGGGCGTGGCGATGGCCGCCGCTGCGCTGCGCCTGCTGGCAGGCGACCTGGGTGGCGGCTACTTCCCGGGCATCGCGCCGACGCTGCAGGTGGCGCCGCTGGCCAGCCTGGGCTTCGGCGCGCTGGGCGTGGCGGCAGCGCTGGTGGGCGGCTGGTGGCCGGCGCTGCAGGCCGAGCGGCTGACGCCCGCGATGGCGATCAAGGGCCTGGGGCAGGTCGACGGCAGCGCGCCACCGGCCTGGCCCGGGCTGGCGCTGCTGGCACTGGGCGTGGCGCTGGCCTTCGCGCCGCCCGTCGGCGGGCTGCCGGTCGCGGCCTACCTGGCGGTGGCGGCGCTGCTCTTCGGCGGCGTGGCCCTGGTGCCTGCGGTCGTGCACCTGCTGCTGGCCAGGCTGCCGGCGCCGCGCTCGCCGCTGGCACGCCTGGCCCTGGCGCGCGCGCGCTTCCAGCGACGCACCGCGACCGCGGCGGTGGCCGGCGTCGTGGCCAGCCTGGCGCTGTCGGTGGCGCTGACGGTGATGGTGGCCAGCTTCCGCGACGGCGTCTCGCGCTGGCTGGACAGCGTGCTGCCGGCCGATCTCTATGCCCGCACCGCCAGCAGCAGCGCCGCCGCCGGGCAGGCCTGGTTCGACGCCGCCACCGCTGCCCGCGCCGCCACGCTGCCCGGGGTGGTGCGCGCGGAAGCTTCGCGCGTGCGCGCCTTGCAGCTCGCACCGGGACGGCCCGCGGTGGTGCTGGTGGCGCGCCCGCTGGCCGACCCCGCCGCGGCGCTGGCCCTGCTCGGCACGCCGCTGCCGCCGCGCGCCGGGGAGGTTGGGGTGTGGGTCAGCGAAGCGATGGTGGCACTGTACGACGCCCGCCCTGGCACGCTGCTGACCCTGCCGCTGGGCGGCAGCAGCGCCGAGGTTCAGACCGAGGTGCAGGTGCAGGTGCAGGTGCAGGTGCAGGTGCAGGTGCTGGTGCAGGTGCGAGTGCTGGGCGTCTGGCGCGACTACGCGCGGCAGTTCGGGGCGGTGGCGATCGACGGCGCCGACTACCGGCGCCTGACCGGCGACCAGCGCCTCAACGACCTGGCACTGTGGCTCGCCCCCGACGCAGCGACGGCCGATGTGCAGGCCGCGCTGCGTGCGCTGATGCCCGACCCGTCGATGCTCGAGTTCGCCGCGACCACCGATCTGCGCCAGCTCTCGCTGCGCATCTTCGACCGCAGCTTCGCCGTCACCTACTACCTGCAGGCCGTGGCCATCGCCATCGGGCTGGTGGGTATCGCCGCCAGCCTCTCGGCCCAGGTGCTGGCACGGCGCAAGGAGTTCGGCCTGCTGGCCCACCTGGGCCTGCGGCGGCGCGAGGTGATCGGCATTGTCGCCGGCGAGGCGGCCGCGTGGCTGCTCGCCGGCACGGTGGTGGGCCTGCTGCTGGGGGTCGCGGTGAGCCTGGTGCTGGTGTTCGTGGTCAACCCGCAGAGCTTCCACTGGACGATGGAGCTGGTGCTGCCCTGGGCCCGGCTCGGCCTGCTGGCCGCGGCGGTCATGGTGGCCGGCACGCTGACCGCCGCGTGGAGCGCGCGCCGGGCCGCCGGAAGAAGGGCCGTGCTCGCGGTGAAGGAGGACTGGTAGCGCCCGCGGCAGGGTATCTTCCATGGGAGATACTCCGCGGCGGTGAACGCCGTCCAGTCCCTGCTGCCCGCGCCTTCCGAGCCCGGTGGCTCGGGGCTGCGGCGCGTGCTCGGCATCGGCGCCTCGGCAGGCGGCATGGCCGCGCTGGCCGAACTCGTCGAGGCCTGCCCCCGCGATGCCGGCATCGCCTGCATCGTCGTCCAGCACCTGCCGGCCCAGCATCCTTCCGGGCTGACCGACACCCTCCGGCGGCGCACGCGCATGACCGTCGTCGACGCGGACGACGGCCAGCGGCTCGAGGCCGATCACGTCTACGTGATCCAGCCCGGCACCGTGATCACCGTCGAGGGAGGGCGTCTGCGCGTGGCCCCCGTGGCGCATCACGCGTTGCCCTACCCGATCGATCTCCTGTTCCGCTCGATGGCGCGCGACCTCGGCCCGCAGGCGGTGGGCGTGGTGCTCTCGGGGATGGGCGCGGACGGCAGCCAGGGGCTGCGGGCGATCGTGGCGGCCGGCGGCAGGGCGCTGGTGCAGCAACCCGAGTCGGCGCAGTTCGACGCCATGCCGCGCAACGCCGCGGCGGCGGTCGGTGCGGCGGCAACCCTCGCGCGGCCCGACCGCATGCCCGCGCTGGCCTTGCAGGCGCAGGGGCAGGGCGCGGCCGTCGCCGCGGACGCGCCGGACGACACGCGCTCCGGCGAAGACCTGTCCGCCATCCTGCTCAGGCTCGCGGCGGTCACCGGCCACGACTTCAGCCTGTACAAGGAATCTTCGCTGCGTCGACGCATCGAACGCCGCCTCGCCTCGCACGGGCTGACGTCGCTGGCCGAGTACCGTCGCGTGCTGGCCGACAGCGTCCAGGAGGTCGAGTTCCTCCAGAAGGAACTCTTCATCGGCGTGACCGGCTTCTTCCGCGACCCGGCCGTCTGGGAAGGCCTGGCCAGGACGGCGCTGCCCGCACGGGTGGCACGCGCGGCGCAGCGCGGGGACGGTCGGCTGCGCGCGTGGGTGGTCGGCTGCTCGACGGGCGAGGAGGCCTACACCCTGGCGATGCTGCTGCAGGAGACGCTGGCAGGCCGCGCCACGGACCGCCCGGTCGACTTCCAGATCTTCGCCACCGACGCCAATGCCGACGCGATCGCGCTGGCCCGCCGGGGCCTCTACCCGGCGTCGGCGCTCGAGGCGATCTCGCCGCAGCGGCGCGCGCAGTTCTTCGTGGCCGAGGCCGGGGGCTGGCGTGTCGCCAAGGCGCTGCGCGAGAAGGTGCTCTTCGCGCGGCACGACATCATCAGCGACGCCCCCTTCTCGAAGATCGACCTCGTGTCGTGTCGCAACCTGCTCATCTACCTGCGGGCCTCGCTGCAGGAGAAGGTGCTTCGCCTGTTCCACTACGTGCTGCAGCCGGACGGCATCCTCGTCCTGGGCAACTCCGAGGCGCTCGGCCGCGCCGAGGTGCTGTTCGAGCCGGTCGATGCCAAGCTGCGGATCCACCGGCGCGCCGACGCCGCGCGCGGGCCCGTCGCCGCCGCGTTCCCGATCCGGCCGCACGCCGCTGACAACCCCACACCCGAGGAAGCCGCCGTGTCCCAGCGCAGCGATCCCAGCGCCCCGACCCTGCAGAGCCTGGCAGACCGGTTCGTGCTCGACGAGATCACGCCGGCGGCGGTGCTGGTCGACCCGGCCGGCGACATCCTCTACGTGAGCGGGCGCACCGGCAGGTTCATCGAGCCGGCGGCGGGCAAGGCCAACTGGAACGTCCACGCCATGGCGCGCCAGGGTCTGCGCGCCGCGCTGGCCAACGGCGTGCGCCAGGCGCTCGACAGCGGAAAGCCGGTCGAGTGCCGCGGGCAGAAGATGCAAATCGACGAAGCGGTGGTGGACGTCGACCTCCTCATGCGACCGGTGAGCTGGGCCGGGCACGGTGCGCTGGTGATGGTGGTCTTCCGCGAGCTGGCGCCGGCGGCGCCCAGGCGGCGGCGGCGCGCCGTGCACGACCAGGAACTCGAGCGTGCCGTCGAGGAGGCGCAGGCGCTGCGCGAGGAGATGCGCACCTCGCAGGAGGAACTGCAGGCCACCAACGAGGAGCTGCAGTCGACGAACGAGGAACTGCAGTCGACCAACGAGGAGCTCACGACCTCGAAGGAGGAAATGCAGGCCATGAACGAGGAACTGCAGACGGTCAACGCCGAGCTGATGTCCAAGATCGAGGACCTGGCCCAGACCCAGAGCGACCTGCGCAACCTGCTCAACAGCACGCAGATCGCCACGCTGTTCCTCGACGGCAGGATGAACGTGCGCCGCTTCACCGAGCAGGCCAAGAAGGTGATCAACCTGCGCGAATCCGACGTCGGGCGCCCGCTCACCGACCTCACGACCAGCCTCGACTACCCGGAACTGATCGACGACGTGGGCAGCGTGCTGCGCACCCTCGAGTTCCGCGAGCGGGTGATCCACGCCGTCGACGGGCGACGCTACTCGGTGCGCATCATGCCGTACCGCACGGCCGACAACGTGATCGACGGCTCGGTCATCACCTTCATCGATCTCACGGCCGCCAGGGAACTCGAGGCACGGCTGCACCCGGCCGCGAAGCCGCGCGGCCGCAGGTCACGCCAGCAGGGTGCGGCCGCGGCAGCGGAAGGGAGCACGAAGGGGCGAGTGCGGTGAATTGCACACCCGGCCCATGAAGTGAATCACGGCAGGCCCGACGCTCGCGCCGCGGGCCACGAAGCGTGCTACTTTCCCAGTATTCGCCAGGAGCAAGGCCTTGAGTCAGGGGCAGTCATCGATGGGTAGAGGGGTCGAGGGACCCGGTGCGCCCTCGGGCTCGATCGAGCTGTACCAGCTGGAGCTGGCGCAGCAGAACGAGGAACTGCGCGCCTCGCGGGAGGAGCTCGCGCGCAGCGTCAGGCGTTACGTCGACCTCTATGAACTCGCCCCGGTCGGGCTCCTGACACTCGACGACAGGGGCACGATCGCCCAGCTCAACGGTCGCGCGAAGGCGACCCTGGGCCCTGCGGGCGCCGTCGGCAGGCCGTTCCTCGCCGCCATCGCACCCGCTGGCCAGGCACGCCTGAGGGACGTGCTGGCCGACCCGGGCCCCTCGATGCCCGTGGTCGTCGAGCTGGCGGGCGCCTCGGGGGACGGCGCCGATCGCTGGGTCGAGATCAGCGTCGCTGCCGGTCAATACTCCGACCACGATCTCGTCATCGCCATCGTCGACATGACCGCGCAGCGCCGGGCCGAGACCGACCTGCGGCGCACGCAGCAGATCCTGGCGCTGTCGAACCGCATCGCGCGCATCGGCCAGTGGGAGATCGACCTGGGCACGAAGCGCGTGCACTGGTCGGACGTCACCTGCGAGATCCACGGTGTCGGCGCCGGGTTCGAACCCGACACGGCGGCGGCGCTCGACTTCTATCCGGAAGGCCCGCACCGGGACCGCATCCGCGCGGCGATCAAGGCGGCAATCCAACGCGGCACCCCCTTCGACCTGGAGCTGCAGATCCGCAACGCCGATGGCAAGCTCGTCTGGGTGCGCGCGATCGGCATGGCCGAGCACGCCGACGGGTGCTGCCGACGGCTCTACGGCACCTTCCAGGACATCGACACGCGCCTGAAGCTCGAGCAGGCCCGCCTCGCGCAGGCGCGCGCCGAGGCCGCCAGTCGCGCCAAGTCGGAGTTCCTGGCGCGCATGAGCCACGAACTGCGCACGCCGCTCAATGCCGTGCTCGGCTTTTCCGAACTGCTCGCGCAGGAGCCCGCGATCGCGGCGTCGACCAGCGGCCGCACCGCCGTGGGCCACATCCACGACGCGGGCCGGCACCTGCTCGCGCTCGTCGACGACGTGCTCGACCTCGCCCGCATCGAGGCCGGCATGCTCGACGCCGCCCGGCAGTCGATCGATCTCCACGAGCTCGCCGTCGAGTGCCGAAGGCTGGTGGCACCGCTGGCGGAGCGCCACGGCGTCGCGGTGCACGTGAAGCCGCCCGAGACGACCCTGCACGTGCTCGCTGACCGCAGGCGCGCGCTGCAGGTCATCGCCAACCTGCTGAGCAACGCCATCAAGTACAACCGGCCCGGCGGCAGCGCCGACGTGAGCCTGCGCGCCGACGGCACGAGCGTCGTCATGGCCGTGCGCGACACCGGCCTGGGGATGAGCCAGGTGCAGCTGGCCGGCCTGTACCAGCCCTTCAACCGGCTGGGCGCCGAGCACAGCGACATCGAAGGCACGGGGCTGGGCCTGGCGATCACGCGGCAGTTGCTCGAGGCGATGGGCGGCGCGCTGGACGTCACCTCCGTCGTCGGGCAGGGCAGCACCTTCGAGGTCCGCTGGCCCCGTGACAGCGGCGACCTCCCCGGCGAGTCGGGCGCCACCGACGAAGGGCTGCCGCCTTCGGAGCCGCCGAGCGGCGAGCTGATGGTGGTGTGCGTCGAGGACAACCGGGCCAACGCCGAGCTGGTCCGCCTGGCCATGGCCAAGCGGCCCCGCGTGCGGCTGGAGGTGGCCGGCGACGGCGTCGCGGGCCTGGAGGCGATCCGCCGGCTGCGGCCGCGGCTGGCGCTGATCGACATCAACCTGCCCAAGCTCGACGGTGTGTCGGTGGTGCGCGCGATCCGGGCCGATCCCGCACTGGCGGGGGTCACCTGCGTGGCGGTGTCGGCGCGCGCGCTGCAGCAGGACATCGACGATGCCCGGGCGCAGGGCTTCGACGAGTACCTGGTCAAGCCGGTGTCGATCGCCAGGCTTCACGCTCTCGTGGACCGTCTGTCCGGATGATCCCCGTGGGACGCCCGCCGAGGCCGCCGGGCCGACGGCGATGGATGCTCGCGATGGCCACCCTGGCTGCCGGGGCGGCGTCGCGTACGGCGGCGGCCCAAGGCTCCGCCGACGACCCCGTGCGTCGTGGCCGGGCGCTCGTCTTCCCGCGCGACCACGGCGCCCACCTCGGCGCACGCACGGAGTGGTGGTACGCGACAGGCTGGCTCGGCCCGGCCGAGGCGCCCACGCACGGCGTGCAGGTCACCTTCTTCCGCAGCCGCACCGGGCTGGCAGGCCAGGCACCAGGACGCTTCGCGGCGCGGCACCTGCTGTTCGCCCACGCCGCGGTCACCGACCTCGCGGCACGGCGCCACGTCCACGCCGACCGCATCGCGCGCTGGTCGGGCGATCCGTCCGATCCGCTGGCCGCGGCCGCGACGGCCGATGCCGACATCCGCCTGGGCGACTGGCACCTGCGGCGCGACGGCGACACCTGGCGTGCCGAGGTGCGCAGCCGCGAACTCTCGCTGCGCCTCGAGCTGCGCCGCACCCAACCCCTGCTGCTGCAGGGTGACGACGGCTTCTCGCGCAAGGGCCCCGACGAGCGGCAGGCCAGCCACTACTACAGCGAGCCGCAGCTCATCGCGCGGGCATGGCTGGACCGCGATGCCGCGACGGCGGCCGCCGCCGGTCGCGCCTGGCTCGATCACGAGTGGAGCGAGGAGATCCTCCACCCCGACGCCAGGGGCTGGGACTGGGTGGGCTTCAACCTGCTGGACGGCAGCGCGCTCACCGCGTTCCAGCTGCGCCGTGCCGACGGCAGCCCCGTCTGGGCGGGCGGCAGCTGGCGCTCGCCGGGAGGTAGCGTCGGCGCGTTCGCGCCGTCAGCGGTGCGCCTGCAGCCCGGGCGCGTCTGGTCGAGCGCACTGACCGGCGCCCGCTACCCGGTCGAATGGGCGTTGCAGACGCCGGCTGGCCGATTCGGCGTGCGTGCCCTGCTCGACGCGCAGGAACTCGACAGCCGGCGCAGCACCGGCACGATCTACTGGGAAGGTCTGTCGGAGCTGCTCGACGACGGCGGGCGGCGCGTCGGTCTGGGCTACCTGGAGATGACGGGCTACGCCGGCCCGCTGCGCATGGGCTGACGCGCCGGGGCAGCGGCTCACCCTAGAACGGCCCGGCGGCGTGGTTGTCGTCGATCGACGAGCCCGGGGTCTGCAGCGGACCGACGTCGACGGGCGCCGCGCGAACGCAGTTGCCGCCGGCCAGGCGTGCGGCCAGCACCGCCAGGGTCGTGTCGTCGAGCAGGGCCTGCAGGTGCAGGTGGGCCGGGCGCAGCGTGGCCACGCCGACGCTCACCGTCGGCTGGAGGACCTGCCCCTGCCATACGAGCTGAAGCTTCTCCAGCCGCCCGCGGATGCGCTCGGCGGCATCCAGCGCGCCCATGGCATCGGCATTGGCGAGGAACACCGCGATCCGGCTCTCGCTCCACGCCGCCAGCGCATCGCCGCCGCGAAGCGTCAGCCGCGTGCTGCGCTCCATCGCGTCCATCAGCGCCGCCGTCGCTGCCGAGCCATGCAGCTCGGTGGTGCGCAGGTGGCGGTCGAGCTCGACCAGCAGCACCCCCGCGCCGTGGCCGTATCGGCGCGAGCGCGCCCACTCGCGCTCGACGATGCCGATGAACTGCGCACGCGGTACCGGCACGGCCGCCGGCACCGAGGTGTCGACGAAGCGGGTGAGCTGCTGGCGCAGGCGCTCGATCTGGCGCGCGAACTTGAACAGCAGCAGCGCCATCGGGGTGCAGACGACGAACGTCGCCAGGGCCGCGGCCACCGCGGCGCGGGTATCGCCGATGTCTCCGAGAAGGGCGTGCAAACCCAGCGCCGCCGCCGCTGCCGCCGCGGCCAGCACGGCGACCAGCATCCCGACCACCCGCACCTCGCCGGCGCCCACCAACCAGCGGGCCCGCAACAGCGGCGGGCTCACGGGGGGCCCGCCCGTGTCGGCGTGCCGGGTGCTGGGGGACGAAGTCATCGAAGGACGGCCGAATGAGGGTCCCTATTCGACCACAGCCCCGGCGGCGATGCGCACCTTCATTCGGGGGCCTAGGGCGCGAGCGACCCGCTACCGCGACCGCTGCAAGCCGGCACGACGCGCGACCGGCCGTGTCGACCGGCCGGTCGCGGGCCTACACTGCCGGCCATGCCTTCGACCCCCACCGCCCCGGCGACCGATCCGGCCGTCGCGCAGGCGCCCGCGCAACGCGTGCGCTCGCTCGGCGGGCTGCTGCCCTTCGTGCGGCCCTACCGGGGCCGCGTCGCGCTGGCCCTGGTCTTCCTCGTGATGGCGGCGGCCAGCACGCTGGCGTTCCCCGTGGCGCTGAAGACGCTGATCGACCAGGGCCTCGTGGCGGCCGACCCCGGCGAGCGCCTGATGGCGCTGCGCGAGCACTTCCTGGCCCTCTTCGGCGTGGGCGTCGCGCTGGGCGTGTTCTCGGCGGCGCGCTTCTACATGGTGAGCTGGCTGGGTGAGCGCATCACGGCCGACCTGCGCGACGCCGTCTACGCGCACGTCGTGCGCCAGAGCCCCGAGTTCTTCGAGACCACGCGCACCGGCGAGGTGCTTTCGCGGCTGACCACCGACACCACGCTCGTGCAGGCGGTCGTCGGTTCCTCGCTCAGCCTGGGGCTGCGCAACACCGTGATGGGACTGGGCGCGCTGGGCGCCCTGGTGGTCACCAACCCCTGGGTGATGACCCAGGTGCTGGGCATCCTGGTGCTGGTGGTGCTGCCCAGCCTGTACTTCGGGCGCCGCGTGCGCAAGTTGAGCCGCGCCAGCCAGGACCGCGTGGCCGACACCAGCGCCATCGCCGCCGAGGTGCTGAACGCGGTGCCGGTGGTTCAGGGCTACGTGCAGGAAGCGCGCGAATCGGCGCGCTACGCCGCGGCGTCCGAGAGCGCCTTCCAGACGGCGCGCCGCCGCACGCGGGTGCGCGCGCTGCTGGTGGGCTTCATCATCGTCGCCACCTTCGGGGCGCTGCTGTGGGGCCTGTACCAGGGCACCGAGGCGGTGCTGCGCGGCGACATCAGCGCCGGGCACCTGGGGCAGACGGTGGTGTTCGTGATCATCTTCGTCGGCGCGGTGGCGGTGATGTCGGAGGTCTGGGGCGACCTGCTGCGCGCCGCCGGCGCCACCGAGCGCCTGATGGAACTGCTGGACGCGCGCTCGCCGGTCGCGGACCCACCGGCACCGCGCGCGCTGCCGGCCGCCAGCGGCGGTTCGTCGGTGCGGTTCGAGCAGGTGACGTTCCACTACCCGTCGCGTCCGGCGCAGGCCGCGCTGACGGACTTCACGCTCGCGCTGGCGCCCGGCGAGACAGTGGCGCTCGTGGGCCCCAGCGGCGCCGGCAAGAGCACCGTGCTGCAGCTGCTGCTGCGCTTCTACGACGCCCAGCAGGGCCGCGTGGTCGTCGACGGCGTGCCGGTGCAGGAGGCGCGCCTCGCCGACCTGCGCTCGCGCATCGGCATCGTCCCGCAGGACAGCACGGTGTTCTCGACCAGCGCGCTGGAGAACATCCGCTACGGCCGCCCCGACGCCAGCGACGAGGAAGTGATGGCGGCCGCGCGCGCAGCCTTCGCGCACGACTTCATCGTCGCGCTGCCCGAGGGTTACGACACCTTCCTCGGCGAGCGCGGCGTGCGCCTGTCGGGCGGGCAGCGCCAGCGCATCGCGATCGCGCGGGCGATGCTGAAGAACCCGCCACTGCTGCTGCTCGACGAGGCCACCAGCGCGCTGGACGCCGAGAGCGAGCGCATGGTGCAGGCGGCGCTGGAGGCCGCCATGCACGACCGCACCACGCTGGTCATCGCCCACCGCCTGGCCACCGTGCTGCGGGCCGACCGCATCGTGGTGATGGAAGGCGGCCGCATCGTCGACATCGGCACGCACGCCGAGCTGGTCGAGCGCGGCGGCCTCTACGCCCGGCTCGCAGCGATGCAGTTCGAGCTGCAGCCGGGCGGGGAATCGGCGGCGGCTCGATAATCCGCCGCTTTCCCCGCCGGTCCCCACGCCTGCCATGTCCCGCCCCGTCCGCTCGCAGTACGAAGACTTCATGCGCCACGTGCACCTGCACGGGGTGGCCAAGGCCGACCGCACCGGCACCGGCACGAAGAGCGTCTTCGGCCACCAGATGCGCTTCGACCTCGCCGAGGGCTTCCCGCTGGTGACGACGAAGAAGGTGCACCTCAAGAGCATCATCCTCGAGCTGCTGTGGTTCCTGCGCGGGGACTCCAACGTGCGCTGGCTGCAGGAGCGCGGGGTGACGATCTGGGACGAGTGGGCCCGCCCCGACGGCGAGCTCGGGCCGGTTTACGGCGTGCAGTGGCGCAGCTGGCCCGCGCCCGACGGCGGCCACGTCGACCAGATCGCGCAGGTGGTGCAGCAGCTCAAGGCCAACCCCGACTCGCGGCGCATCATCGTCAGCGCCTGGAACGTCGCCGAGCTGCCGAAGATGGCGCTGATGCCCTGCCACGCCTTCTTCCAGTTCTACGTCGCCGAAGGCCGGCTGAGCTGCCAGCTCTACCAGCGCAGCGCGGACATCTTCCTCGGCGTGCCCTTCAACATCGCCAGCTACGCGCTGCTGACGCACATGCTGGCGCAGCAGTGCGACCTGCAGCCCGGCGAGTTCATCTGGACCGGCGGCGACTGCCACATCTACAGCAACCACGTCGAGCAGGTCGAGCTGCAGCTCTCGCGCACGCCCCACCCGTACCCGGTGCTGAACATCCGCCGCCGCCCGCCGTCGATCTTCGACTACGCGTACGAGGACTTCGAGGTGCTCGAGTACCAGCACCACCCGGCGATCAAGGCCCCGGTGGCGGTTTGAACCTCGACCGCCGGACGCTGGCCGGCCTCGTCGCCCTCACGCTCATGTGGGGCGTGAACTGGCCGATGATGAAGTTCTCGCTGCGCGAGATCACGCCGCTGTGGTTCCGCGCCGTGACCATGGCCGGCGGTGCGCTCGGGCTGCTGCTGTTCTTCCTGCTGCGCGGGGTCGACATGCGGCTGCCGCGCGCCGAGGCGCTGCGCGTGCTGTGGCTGGCGCTGCCCAACATCGTCGGCTGGCACTTCTTCTCCATCCTCGGCCTGCAGGAGCTGGCCTCGGGCCGCGCCGCGATCCTGGGCTTCACGATGCCGGTGTGGACGGTGGGCATCGGCCTGCTGATCGCGCACCAGCGCATGACGCCGCGGGTCTGGATCTCGCTGGTGGCCGCCGTTGCTGCCGTGGCGCTGCTGTCGGCACAGGAACTGGCGCGCATCTCCGGGCGGCCGCTGGGCGTGCTGTGGATGCAGCTCGCCGCGATCAGCTGGGCCACGGGCACGCTGATGATGCGACGCACGACCACGCCGCTGCCCACCGAGGCGGTGACGGTGTGGATGATGCTCATCGGCGCCGCGTTCTTCTGGATCGTCGCCCCGCTGGCCGAGCCGGTGCCCGACCCGGCACGCTTCAGCCTGGCGATGTGGGGCAGCCTGGCCTACGGCATCGTGCTCAACTACGGCTACGCGCAGGTGCTGTGGTTCGGGCTGGCGCGCCGATTGCCGCCCTCGGCCAGCGCCTTCTCGATCATGGCGGTGCCCCTGGTGGGCACGCTCTCGGCGATGGCCATCGTCGGCGAGACGCCGCAGCCCGCGGACTACGTCGCCGCGCTCGCGATCACGATCGCCATCCTCAGTGCGCTGCTGCCGCCGCGCAAGACCGCCGCCACGCCATGAACGCCGCCGCCCGCCCGCACCTCGTCGTCATCGCCGCGCTGGCGCGCAACCGCGCGATCGGCCGCGACAACGCGCTGCTCTGGCACTTGCCCGAGGACATGAAGCACTTCCGCGCCGCCACCACCGGGCACCCGGTGGTGATGGGGCGGCGCACCTGGGACTCGCTGCCCGAGCGCTTCCGGCCGCTGCCGGGCCGGCGCAACATCGTCGTCACGCGGCAGGCCGGCTGGCAGGCCGCCGGCGCCGAGCGCGCGGGCAGCCTCGCTGAGGCGCTGGCGCTGCTGGCGGGCACGTCACGCGCCTTCGTGATCGGCGGTGCCGAGCTCTACGCCGCCGCGCTGCCGCTGGCCGACGAGGCGATGCTCACCGAGATCGACCGCGACTTCGACGGCGACTGCTTCTTCCCGCCGCTGCCGCCGGACTTCGACGAGGTCGAGCGCCGGCCGCACCCGGCGGCGGCGCCGAACGACTTCGGCTTCGCGTTCGTCACCTACCGGCGCCGGCAGGCCTGAAGGGCGTCTCCCGGGCAGGTCCCGTCACCACGCGGCGAACACGTCCTCCGCGATCGCGAAGCCGGTCGACGCGCCGGTGCCGCTGGTGACCACCACCACCCGCACCTGCGGCCCGGCCGGCACGGCGAGGAAGTCGTCGGGCCCGCCGACGGGGTAGACGCCCGTCCAGCGTTCCACCACCTCGAAGCCCCGAGGTGCCAGCAGCTCGCCGAGATGGCGCAGGATCAGCGCATCCACGGCCTCGCTGCCGAAGGGGTCGGCCGCCTCGGCCGGGTGGTGCGAATCGCCGACGACCAGCGTGCCGTCACTGCTCTGCACGGCGATGACGTGCACGCCATGGGCGAGGCACTCGCCGCACTCCGCGGCCAGTTGCTCGCGCAGCGCTGCCGCCGCCGGCTGCGCGGCGAAGCCACCGTAGCGCACCATGCTCAGGTCGCCCATCACGGCACCCGGCAGGCGAAAGCCTGGCGGCGGGCGCAGGCGCAGCATCTGCAGCCGTGTCAGCCCCAGGGCATAGGGCGCCAGTGCCGCGCCGGCGATGCCGCCCAGCTCGGTACCGGGCGCCAGCACGATGCGCTCGCCGTGCAGCACGCGCAGCGCGGTGTGAACGCGCGGCGCCTCCACGCCCAGCACCGCCTCGCCCCAGAAGAAGCGCACGCCGTGCGCCTGCTCGAGCCACTGTGCGAGGCGCGGGATCGCCTCGCGCGACTCGACGCGCAGCTCGTGCGGCGAGTGCAGCGCAGCCAGCGTACCCGGGTGCAGCGCCGGGGCACGGCGAATGGCCTCGGCGCCTTCGAGCAGCTCGCAGCCGGCGCCCATGGGCCCGGCGGCAAAGCTCGCGAGCACCGCGCGCGCCGACTCGCGCCGCGCGGTGATCCAGGCCCCGCGGTGCTCGACGGCGATGCCGGCCTGGGGCGCCACCTCGGCCCAGGTGTCGCGGGTGCGGCGCGCCCGGTCCCAGGCCGCGCCTTCGCGCTGACCGCTGACGGTGACGAAGCCGAAGTTGCGCACCGAGGCCCCCACGCAGTGGCGATGGCGCTCGACCACCGCCACCTTCAGCCCGCGGCGCACCGCCGCCAGCGCGTGCGCAAGCCCCACGATGCCGGCCCCGGCAACGACGACGTCGAACTTCTCGTTCACAGGTTCTCACTCTCCGTGGATGCGCAGCACCGGCCAGGCGCGCACGGCCGCCTGGGCGGCCAGTCTTTCGTCGGGGTCGACCACCACCGGGAAGCCGACGCGGGCCAGCAGCGGAAGGTCGTTCATCGAGTCGCTGTAGAAGTGGGCGTCGCGCAGCGCCGTGGCATCGAGCCGCTGGCCTTCCAGCCACGCGTGCAGCCGCTCGACCTTGCCATCGCGCATGTTCGGCGTGCCGGCCACGCGGCCGCTGCACACGCCCTGCGCGTCGAGCTCCACCTCGGTGGCGATGAGGTGCGGGAATCCCAGTGCCTCGGCCGTGAGCTCGGTGATCACGCGGTTCGTGGCGGTGGTCATCACCAGCCGGTGCCCCGCCGCGCGGTGGCGCTCGAGCAGCGCGCGCGCGCCCTCGGGGATGCGCGGCAGCACCTCCTCGCGGAGGAAGCGCTCGCGCCAGGGCCCCCACCACCCGGCGTCGCGGCCGGCGAGCGTGCCGACGTAGAAGCTGCAGAAGTCGATCACCGCCACGGTGCCCGCCTTGTAGGCCGCCTCCATCGCGCGATTGCGCTCGCGCTGGGCCTCGGGAAGCACACCGTGGCGGATCAGGAATTCGCACCAGAGCACGTCGCTGTCGCCTGACAGCAGGGTGTGGTCAAGGTCGAACAGCGCCAGCGTCATGGCTCGCTCCTGGCGAGCAGCTCGGTCGCGCTGTCGTCCTTCAGCGCCACGCCGGTGACGCGCCGCCGCAGTGCCTCGCGGGCCAGCCACGCCAGGCGCCGCGCCGCGGCCTCGAGCGCGAGGCCGTCGGGCCGGATGTTGCTGACGCAGTTGCGCTGGGCATCGGTGGTGCCGATGCGCGGCGCATGGGTGAGGTAGGCGCCCACGCTGTCGGGCGAACTCAGGCCCGGCCGCTCGCCGAGCAGGATCAGCACCAGGCGGGCCTGCAGCAGTTCGCCCACCTCGTCGGCCAGCGCGACGCGGGCCTGGCGCGCGACCACCACAGGCCCGAGCGTGAAGTCGCCACCCAGGGCGCCGCGCAGCGCACGCAGCAGCGCGGGCACGTGGCGTTGCACCGCCACCGCGGACAGGCCGTCGGCGGCCACGATCACGAGGTCGACCGGGCCGGCGGCAGCCGCGTGCAGCCGGACCGCGGAGTCGTCGTCGAGGCGACGCCCCCAGTCGGGGCGGCGCAGGTAGGCGTCGCGCGTCGGCGCGCGGCTGGCGACCTCGAGCGTGGGCCAGCCGTCGGCGTGCAGCGCCGCGACCAGCGCCGGCACGTCCAGCGGCACGTGCACGGCGTCGCGCGCCTGGGCGTGCGCGGCCGCGAAGCGCAGCACCTCGTGCGTCGGCAGGCTGGTCCCGGCGCGGCCCAGGCCGATGCGGGCCGGCGTGTGGCGGCGCAGTTCGGCCCAGGGGTCGGCGGGCGGCCCCTCCAGCGACGAGGCGCCGCCCGGCACTGCCGGCAGGTCGACGTTCGCGCCGCTCACCGCCCGCCCCCCGGCAGCAGGCCCGCCATCGACGTGGCCAGCGCCGGCCGCTGCGGCGCCGGCAGCAGCGCGCCCGCGCCGTCGGTGATGCCCATGCGCTGCAGCCAGGCCTCGAACTCGGGCGCGCGCCTCAGGCCCAGCAGCTTGCGCACGAAAAGCGCGTCGTGGAACGAGGTGCTCTGGTAGTTCAGCATCACGTCGTCGGCGCCGGGCACGCCCATCAGGAAGTTCAGCCCGCTGGCCGCCAGCAGCACGAGCAGGTTGTCCATGTCGTCCTGGTCGGCCTCGGCGTGGTTGGTGTAGCAGATGTCGCAGCCCATCGGCAGGCCGAGCAGCTTGCCGCAGAAGTGGTCTTCCAGACCCGCACGCACGATCTGCTTGCCGTCGTAGAGGTACTCGGGGCCGATGAAGCCGACCACCGTGTTCACCAGCAGCGGCCGGTAGCGCCGCGCCACCGCGTAGGCCCGCGCCTCGATGGTCTGCTGGTCGACGCCGTGGTGGGCACCGGCCGACAGCGCGCTGCCCTGGCCGGTCTCGAAGTACATGACGTTGTCGCCCAGCGTGCCACGCCTGAGCGCCAGCGCGGCGGCGTGCGCCTCGTCCAGCAGCGCCAGGCTGATGCCGAAGCTGCGGTTGGTGCCCTCGGTGCCGCCGATCGACTGGAACACCAGGTCCACCGGTGCGCCCAGCGAGATCGCCTGCAGCGTGTTGGTGACGTGGGTCAGCACGCACGACTGCGTGGGCACGTCGTGGCGGCGGATCATCTCGTCGAGCAGGTGCAGCAGCTGCACCAGCGCCGGCACCGAGTCGGCCACCGGGTTGATGCCGATCACGGCGTCGCCCGCGCCGTACATCAGCCCGTCGAGGATGCTGGCCAGGATGCCCGCCGGGCTGTCGGACGGGTGGTTGGGCTGCAGGCGCACCGCCAGGTGCCCGGTCAGCCCGATCGTGTCGCGAAAGCGCGTGACGACGCGGCAGCGGCTGGCCACCAGCATCAGGTCCTGGTTGCGCATGATCTTGCTCACCGCCGCCACCATCTCGGGCGTGAGGCCCGGCGCCAGCGCGGCGAGCGCATCGCTGGTCGCGGCATCCGACAGCAGCCAGTCGCGAAAGCCGCCCACGGTGAGGTGCGCCACTGGTGCGAAGGCGGCCGCGTCGTGCGTGTCGACGATCAGCCGCGTGACCTCGTCGGCCTCGTAGGGCACCAGCGCTTCGCGCACGAAGGTCGCCAGCGGCAGGTCGGCCAGCGCCTCGCGCGCGGCCACGCGCTCCTGGGCGCTGTCGGCCGCGATGCCGGCGAGCTGGTCGCCCGAGCGCGCGGGCGTGGCCTTGGCCATCAGCTCGCGAAGGTCGGCGAAGCGGAAGGTCTCGCCCCCCAGGGTGGCCTTGTAGCCCATGGTGCCGCTGCCTCGTGACCCCGGCTCAGCGCGGCGAGGTCGGGATGCCCAGCTCGCGCAGCGTGTCGGCCACCGCGTTGACGGCCTGCTGCATCTCGAGCCGGCTGATCGCGCCGATGCAGCCCACGCGGAAGGTTTCCACCGTCGTCAGCTTGCCGGGGTAGAGCATGAAGCCGCGCGCCTTGGCCGCGGCGTAGAAGCGCTTGAAGTCGTAGGCCGGGTGGTCGGGCGCGTGGAAGGTGACGATGATCGGCGCCTGGTGCTGCGGCCTCAGGAAAGGCTTGAGGCCGATGGCCTGCATGCCCTCGACCAGCGTGCGGCAGTTGTCGGCGTAGCGCGCCAGGCGCGCCGGCTGGCCGCCCTCCTCCTCGAACTGCGTGATCGCCTCGGACAGGGCCACCACCACGTGCGTGGGCGGCGTGAACCGCCACTGGCCGGTCTTCTCCATGTAGACGTGCTGGTCGTGCAGGTCCATCGCCAGGCTCTGGCTGTTGCCGGCGCAGCCGTCGAGGATGGCCTTGCGGATGAAGACGAAGCCCATGCCCGGCACGCCTTCCAGGCACTTGCCGCTGGCGGCCACCAGCGCGTCGAAGCGCACGCTGCGGGCGTCGATGGGCAGCGCGGCGAAGCTCGACATCGCGTCGACGATCAGGCCGCGGCCGTGCTGCTCCACCACGGCCGCCACCGCGGCCAGCGGGTTCTCGACGCCGGCGCCGGTCTCGCAGTGGATCATCACGACGTGGGTCACGCTGGCGTCGGCGGCCAGCTGTTCGTCGACGGCCTGCGGCGACACCGGCTCGTCCTCGGGGAAGCTCATCACGCTGCAGCGCCGGCCCATCATCTGCGTGAGCTTGGCGGCGCGCTTGCAGTAGGCGCCGTTGTCCAGCACCAGCACGTGGCCGTCGCGCGGCACGACGGTGGCCACCGCGGCTTCCACGCTGAAGGTGCCGCTGCCCTGTAGCGGCACGACGACGTGGCTGTCCTGCCCGTGCACGATGTCGAGCAGGCGGCGGCGCACGCCGGCGGTCACCGCGTTGAAGTCGGCGTCCCACGAACCCCAGTCGTGCAGCATCGCCAGCTTGGTGCGCAGCGTGGTCGTCAGCGGGCCCGGGGTCAGCAGGATGCGGTCGCGGTCCATCGTGTCTCCTTGGAACTCGTCTCGTTCAGGCCTTCCACGCCTGGGTGCGGCGCTCGACGAACCAGCCCAGCGCCATGAACAGCAGCATCGCCACGCTCGAGGTGGCGGTGATCAGCACGGCCATCGCCGCGGCCGCACCCATCTCGCCGGCCTCGTCGAGGTTGAGGATCGCGATGGCCGCCACCTTGGTCTCGGGCGAGTAGAGGAACACCACCGCCGAGATGGTGGTCATCGCGTTGATGAAGAAGTAGCGCGCGATGTCGATCATCGCCGGCGTGCAGATCGGCAGCGTGACCCGGCGCAGCGTCGTCCACCAGGGCACCTTGAGCGACGCCGAGACGGCCTCGAACTCGCTGTCCAGCGCCTTGAGCGCCGTGACCGCGGTGAGGTGGCCGGTGGTGTAGAAGTGGGCGATGGTGCAGACCGTCAGCAGCGCGAGCGTGTGATACAGGCCGCCCAGCGGGTTCGCGGGTGCGTTGAAGAAGAAGATGTAGCCCAGGCCCAGCACCAGGCCCGGCACGGCCATCGGCAGCATGGCCAGCAGTTGCACCGCGGCGCGCAGCGGCCCGGCGCCCTGCGTCTTCTCCAGCAGGTAGGCGCCGAGGAACACCAGGGCCGTGCCGAACACCGCCGTGCCGGCGGCCATCGCGAGGCTGTTGACGAACGCGGTGGAGACCTCGGCGTCGACCAGCCCCATCACGTAGTGGGCCAGCGTGGGCTCGAGGTTGTAGGGCCAGAACTTCGCGAACGAGGCGAACACGGCCATGCCCATCATCGCCAACACCAGCGCGGCCACGACCGCGCAGTAGGCGAAGGCCAGCGCGTCGCGCCAGGGCCTGCGCGCCGGGCGGTAGGGCACGGCGCGGGCGGTGAGCAGCGCAGTCTGTCGCTTGGCGACCCAGCGGTCCACGGCGAAGGTCAGCACCGCGGGCGCCAGCAGCAGCAGGGCGACGACGGCGCCGCGCTGGAAATCCTGCTGGCCGATGACGAGCTTGAAGACGTCGGTGGCCAGCATGTTGAAGTTGCCGCCGATCACCTTCGGGATGCCGAAGTCGGTGATGACCAGCGTGAAGCACACCAGCGCGGCCGAGATGAGGCCGTACTTGGCCCCGGGCAGCGTGATCGTGAAGAAGCGGCGCCAGCCGCCGGTGCCCATGGCGTGGGCGGCCTCGTAAAGGCGGGCGTCGGCGGCGCCCAGCGCCGTGACCAGGATCATCAGCGCATGAGGGAACACCGCGAAGCACTCCGCGATGACCACCCCCGGCGCGCCGTAGATCTGCTCGATGCCCAGCGCCTGCATCAAGCCCTTGAGCACGCCCTGGTTGCCGAACCAGTAGATCAGCGAGATGGCAGCCAGCAGCGAAGGCGCCAGCAGCGGCAGCAGCGTGATGCCGCGGAACACGGCCTTGCCGGGCATGCGCGTGCGGCGCAGGGCATAGGCGAAGGCAAAGGCCAGCGGCAGCGTGATCACCGTCACCACCACGGAGACCCAGACGCTGTTCCACAGCGACTGCAGCAGCGCCGGGGTCTTCGCATAGGCGATGAAGTTCGCCAGGCCCGCGAAGCGTCCCTGCGCGTCCTGCAGCGACTGCTGCAGGATGGCCAGCAGCGGGGCGGCGAGGAAGGCCAGCATCAGCAGCAGCACGCCGGCCAGCGCCGCGTGGGCGACGTACTGCGTGGGGTCGGTGCGCTGGCGGAGCACGCCGCTGCCACCCGCCGCGGCCGAGGCGCCGCTCACGCGAACACCCGCATCCGCTCGGGCAGCAGCTTCAGCGGCAGGCAGGAGCCGACCTGGAGCCCCTGCTCGGCCAGGAAGTTCAGCGACAAGACCACCTCGAGTCGCTCATCGGCCAGCGCCGGCCCCGTCACCGTGACCAGGCAGTACGAACCGAGGAACTCGATGCGCTCGATGCAGGCCTCGAAGACGTTGTCGTCACCCGGGGTGATGGGCCGTGCCAGCACGTCTTCCGGCCGCAGGTAGACCGTCACCGGCTGGCCGGCGGCGCCGTGGCCCGAGTGGCCGTCACCCGTGAAGTCGGTGGCGCCGATGCGCAGCCGCCCCCCCGGCTGCCGCACCGCGGGCACCGCGTTGACACGGCCGACGAAGTCGGCGACGAAGGGCGTCGCCGGCTCGCGGTAGACCTCCATCGGCGTGCCGACCTGCTCGATGACGCCGTGGTTCATCACCACGATGCGGTCGGCCACCGACAGCGCCTCCTCCTGGTCGTGCGTCACCATGATGGTGGTGACACCGAGCTGCCGCTGCAGCGCCTTGATCTCCTGGCGCAGCCGCACGCGCACGATGGCGTCCAGCGCCGACAGCGGCTCGTCGAGCAACAGCAGCCCTGGCGAGGTGGCCAGCGCGCGCGCCAGCGCGATGCGCTGCTGCTGCCCGCCCGAGAGCTGCGCCGGGAACTTTCCCTCGCTGCCGGGCAGCCCCACCAGCGCCAGCAGTTCGCCGACGCGGCGACGGATCTCGTCACGCGGCTGGCGCCGGTTCACGAGACCGTAGGCGACGTTGTCGGCCACCGTGAGGTTGGGGAACAGCGCGTAGGACTGGAAGACGATGCCGTAGTCGCGCCGGGCCGGCGGCAGCGTGCTGATCTCGGTGCCCGCCTGGAAGAGCCGGCCCGCGGTCTGCGCCTCGAGCCCGGCGATCACGCGAAGCAGCGTGGTCTTGCCGCAGCCCGAGGGCCCGAGGAAACAGACGAACTCGCCCTTGGGGATCTCGAGGTCCACGCCCTTCAGGGCCGTGAACGCGCCGAACTGCTTGGTGATCCCCTGAAGGGCGAGGTAGGGCGGGCTCATCCGGCGCGCAGGGCAGTCAGCGACGGGGCTCGGACTTGGCGTTGTAGCGCTTGGTCCACTCGGCCAGGATGCGGTCGCGGTTCTCGGCCTCCCAGTAGAAGTCCTTCTTCACGAGGCGCGACTCGTAGTCCTTGGGCACGTTGGCCAGCGGCGCTGCGACGCCCGGCTGCGCGGTGATGGCGAAGTTCTTGCCGTACAGCAGCATCGCGTCCTTGCTGCTCGCCCAGTCGGCGAGCTTCTTCGCGGCGTCGAGCTTCTTCGTGCCCTTGTGGATCGCGAAGGCCTCCAGGTCCCAGCCCAGGCCTTCCTTGGGGAACACGAGGTCGATCGGCGCGCCCTTGGCCTTGTTGGCGTTGGCGCGGTACTCGAAGCTGATGCCCACCACGTATTCGCCGCTGGCGGCCATGTTGCAGGGCTTGCTGCCGGAGTGCGTGTACTGCGCGATGTTCTCGTGCAGGCCGTCCATGAACTTCCAGCCGCCGCCCTTGCCGTTGTCGTCACCCCAGAGCGTGAGCCAAGCCGTGACGTCGAAGAAGCCGGTGCCCGACGACGCCGGGTTCGGCATCACGACCTGCCCCTTGTAGGCGGGCTTGAGCAGGTCGCGCCAGGTCTCGGGCTTCGGGATGCCCTTCTTCGCCGCCTCGACGGTGTTGAAGCAGATCGTGGCACCCCAGACGTCCATGCCGAACCAGGCGGGCGGGTTCTTCCTGTCGCGGTACTGCGACATGATGGCGTCGAGGTTGAGAGGCCGGTAGGGCTCGAGCATGCCGTTGCGGTCCATCAGCGCCAGGCTGGAGGCCGCCACGCCCATCACGGCGTCGGCCTGCGGGTTGGCCTTCTCGGCCATCAGCTTGGCGGTGATGACGCCGGTCGAGTCGCGCACCCACTTGATCTCGATGTCGGGGTGGACCTTGTTGAAGCCCTCCTGGTAGGCCTTGAGCTGATCGGTCTCGAGGGCGGTGTAGACCAGCAGCTGGGTCTTCTGGGCGGCGGCCGGCAAGGCCGCCAGGGCCAGCAGCGCGGGTGCGAGCAGGCTGCTCAGGGCGGTCAGGGAACGGGGCATGCGCATGGGCTCTCTCCTGTGGTTTCGCTTGAGGGATGCGGGCGGGAATTCGCTGGAAGCCGCTGAGCATGGGCCCGCCACCGTGACAACACGATGACGCTGCACCAGCCGGCGCTGATCTTCAGTGCATGTGTGGACCGTTGTCAACGGTAGTTGGTCGATTGTTGACAATCTACCAACTGCGCTATCCAATGCACCCTGATGAAGACCCTGAACCCGCGCTCATCGGCTTCCGCCCGGACGCTAGCGAGCGCCGTGCCAGGGCCCGACGCCGCCTCCGAGGCCTCACGCTCCACCATCGCGCTGCTGCAGGCGCATTCGCTCACCTCGGCGGTGCATGCCGAGATCGAGCGCCTCATCCTGGCGGGTGAACTCGCACCGGGCGCCAAGCTGACCGAGGCGCTGCTCGCCGAGCGGCTCGGCGTCTCGCGCGGGCCGATCCGCGAAGCCTTCCGCATCCTCGAGGAAGCCGGGCTGGTCAGGCAGGAGAAGAACCGCGGCGTCTTCGTGCGCAGCATCCCGCTGGAGGAGGCCGTCGAGATCTACGACCTGCGGGCGATGCTCGAGGAGTCGGCCGGCCGCCAGCTCGCCGAACGCATCACGCCGGAGCAGCTCAAGGCGCTGCGCACCATGGTGGAGCAGATGGAGCGGCTGGTGAAGGACGGCCACGACACCAACGCCAGCGACCAGTACCACCTGCTCAACCTCGCCTTCCACGACGCGCTGGTCGACTTCGTCGGCAACCGCAAGCTCTCGAGCCTCTACCGGCGCCTGGTCAAGGAGCTGTCGCTGCTGCGGCGTGCCAACCTGGCCGGCGGTCGGCAGCTCCCGGTCTCGGCCTCGGAGCACCGGGCCATCCTGAAGGCCATCGCCGCGGGCGACGCCGAGTCCGCAGGGCGTGCGCTGCGCGCCCACGTGCTCGAGAGCAAGGAACGCATGCTGAAGAACGCCGCGGCCCCGGAAACCGCCGCTGCCGCCCCCAACGAAACCCCCGCCGCACCCGCGGCCGCCAGAAGGACACGCCATGCCTGAAGTCAACGGCCGAAGCTACCGGCTGCCGCGCAACCCGACGGTCGTCGTCTGCGTCGACGGCTGCGAACCCGAGTACATCGCCCAGGGCGTGGCTGCCGGCGCGATGCCCTGGATGAATCGCACGCTCGCCGAGGGCACCGCCCTGGTGGCCGACTGCGTGGTGCCGACCTTCACCAACCCGAACAACCTGAGCATCGTCACCGGCGCGCCGCCCTCGGTGCACGGCATCTGCGGCAACTACCTCTACGACCCGGCCTCGGGCACCGAGGTGATGATGAACGACCCCAAGTGGCTGCGCGCGCCGACCATCCTCGCCGCGCTGGCCGACGCCGGGCAGCGCTGCGCGGTCGTCACCGCCAAGGACAAGCTGCGCCGCCTGCTGGGTCACGGGATGAAGGGCATCTGCTTCTCGTCGGAGAAGGCCGACGCGGTGACCGAGGCCGACAACGGCATCACCGGCGTGCTCGACCTCGTCGGGATGCCGGTGCCCGACGTCTACAGCGCCGCCCTCTCGGAGTTCGTGTTCGCCGCCGGCGTGAAGCTGATGGCCACGCGCCGCCCCGACGTGATGTACCTCAGCACCACCGACTACATCCAGCACAAGCACGCACCCGGCACGGCCGGCGCCAACGCCTTCTACGCGATGATGGACCGCTACCTCGGCGAGCTCGACGCCATGGGCTGCGTGATCGCGCTGACCGCCGACCACGGCATGAACGCCAAGACCGGGATGGATGCCCGGCCCGACGTCCTCTACCTGCAGGACCTGCTCGACAAGTGGCTGGGCGCCGGCGCCACGCGCGTGATCCTGCCCATCACCGACCCCTACGTGGTGCACCACGGCGCGCTCGGCTCGTTCGCCACCGTGTACCTGCCCTCAGGCTGCGACCGTGCCGCGCTCGCCGCGCGCATCGCGGCGCGCCGCGGTGTCGAGAGCGTGCACACCCGCGAGGAGGCGGCCGCGCGCTTCGAGCTGCCGGCCGACCGCATCGGCGACCTGGTGGTCATCAGCGAGCGCTTCACCGTCATCGGCACCAGCGCCTCGCGTCACGACCTCAGCGCACTCGAAGTGCCGCTGCGCTCGCACGGTGGGGTCAGCGAGCAGCGCGTGCCGCTGATCTTCAACCGGCCGATCACGGGGCTGGACGGCGAGCGGCGCTGGCGCAACTTCGACGCCTTCGACCTCGCGCTCAACCACGCGCAGTGATGGGGGCAGAGACCATGGAAGTCCGCCACGAGGGCCTGCGCATCGCCGGCGAGGTGGTGGGCGCAGGGCGCCCGCAGCACATCGCCGTGCACGACCCCTTCAGCCGCCGCCTCGTGGGCACCGTGCCCAAGGCCACGCTGGAGGAAGTGCGCCGCGCCTTCGACATCGCCCGCGGCTACAAGGCCCGCCTGTCGCGCTTCGAGCGCAGCAACATCCTCAACCGCGCCGCCGACGCGGTGCGAAGCCGCACCGGCGAGATCGCCGCGCTGATCACCGCCGAATCGGGGCTTGCGCTCAAGGACAGCACCTACGAGGCCGGCCGCGTGGCCGACGTGCTGATGTTCGGCGCCATCGAGGTGCTGAAGGACGACGGCCAGACCTTCAGCTGCGACATCACGCCGCACGGCAGGCGCAGGCGCGTGTACACGCAGCGCGATCCGCTGCTGGGCGTGATCACCGCCATCACCCCGTTCAACCACCCGATGAACCAGGTGGCGCACAAGGTGGTGCCCTCGGTGGCCACCAACAACCGCATGG
>JBILNT010000152.1:0-9093 GCA_044374875.1 Rubrivivax sp. | reverse complement strand
TGCGCCACCGTCATCGAGGCGCGGCCGATGTCGCGCGGCTCGACCGTGCACTCGACCACGTCGTCCAGCCGGGCCGGGCGCAGGTACTGCACCGCGGTCTCGCTGACGACGAAGATCGCGCCGGTGTCCTCGCGCAGGCGGCCCTGGGCGACGCCCAGCGCGCGCAGCCACTCGGTGCGCGCACGCTCGAAGAACTTCAGGTAGTTGGCGTAGAAGACCACGCCGCCGGCGTCGGTGTCTTCCCAGTACACGCGCAGCGGCAGGCGGAACGCGGCAGGCATCGGCTCGGGCGGCCTTCAGCCCAGTTCGCGGGCCAGGCGCGCCATCGCTGTCTCGAGCTCGGTCATCGAACTGGCGAAGCTCAGCCGCAGGTAGCGCTCGGCCGCGGCGGGGCCGAAGTCGCGCCCGGGCGTCAGCGCGACGTGGGCGCGGCGCATCATCTCGAAGCAGAAGTCCCAGCTGCTCGCGCCGTGGCGCGAGCAGTCGGCCCAGGCGTAGAACGCGCCGTCGGGCATCACCGGCACCGCGAGGCCCAGGCGTTCGAGCGCGGGCACGACGAAGTCTCGGCGGCGCCGGAACTCGCCGCGGCGCCGCTCGTATTCGATGATGGACTCCGGCTCGAAGCAGGCCAGCGCCGCGCGCTGCGCCAGCGTCGAGGCGCAGATGTAGAGGTTCTGCGCCAGCCGCTCGACCGGGCCCACCAGGGCCGGCGGCAGCACCATCCAGCCCAGCCGCCAGCCGGTCATGCCGAAGTACTTGCTGAAGCTGTTGATCGAGACGACGTCGTCGCCGAACTCGAGCGCGCTGTGGCCGTAGCGCTCGTCGTAGCTGAGGCCGAGGTAGATCTCGTCGACGATGGTGACCCCGCCGCGCGCGCGCACCGCCTCGACGATGTCGCCCAGCGTGGCGTGGTCGATCGAGGTGCCGGTGGGGTTGCTGGGCGACGCCAGCAGCACGCCGCGGGTGGCCGGCTGCCAGTGCGCTGCCACCGACGCCGCGTCGAGCTGGAAACGTGCCTCGGGGCCCGAAGGCAGCAGGGCGGCGCGCGCACCCGCGGCGGCCACGAAGTGGCGGTTGCAGGGGTAGCTCGGGTCGGGCATCAGCACGTCGTCGCCGGGCTCGAACAGCGCCAGGCAGGCCAGCTGCAGCGCCGCCGATGCGCCCGCCGTGACGACGATGCGCGAGGGGTCGATGGCCAACCCGAAGCGGCTGGCGTACCAGCCCGCGATCGCTTCGCGCAGCGCCGGCAGGCCGGTGGCCTGCGTGTACTGCGTGCCGCCGTCGCGCAGGCAGCGCCCGGCGGCCTCGACGACGAGCGGTGCGGCCGCGAAGTCGGGCTCGCCGATGTTCAGGAAGATCATCGGCTCGCCGCCGGCAGCCGGGTCGCAGGCCGGGCTGCGCGCGATCTCGCCCGCCGCCTTGGCGCACTCCATCACCCAGAACGGCTCGATGTGGTCGAGCCGGGACGCCAGACGCATCGGCCGCCCTCCGTCAGCCGGCTTCGGGGCTGCGGGCCGGTGCCGCGGCGGCGCGGCGCGCGCGCGCTTCCTGCACCTCGACCGGGCGCAGTTCGGTCGCTGCCTTGTCGAGCACGCCGTTGACGTACTTGTGGCCGTCGGTGCCGCCGTAGGCCTTGGCCAGCTCGACGGCCTCGTTGATGGCCACGCGGTACGGGATCTCGATGCAGTGCGTCAGCTCGTAGGCGCCGATCATCATCGCCGCGTGCTCGACCGGCGAGAGCTGCCGGGTCGGGCGGTCGGCGTGGCGGCCGATCACGGCGTCGAGCGTGGCGGCCTGCTCGATGCAGCCATGCAGCAGGGCGTCGAAGTGCACGCGGTCGACCTTCTCGAAGCCGGGCAGTTCCTGCACGTGCGCGTCGACGACGCCGGCATCGGCGCCGCCGATCAGCCACTCGTACAGGCCTTGCAGCGCGAACTCGCGGGCACGGCGGCGCGCCGAAGGCGGTCGTGCCGGCCGGCGGCCGGCCTTGGTTGGGGTCTCGGTCGTCACGACAGGTCGTCCAGCAGGTTGGCCATCTCGACCGCCACGCGCGCGGCGTCGCGGCCCTTGTCCGCGGCGCGCGCCCAGGCCTGCGCCTCGTCCTCGACGGTGAGGATGGCGTTGGCCACGGGGATGCGGTGGTCCAGCGCGACGCGGGTCACGCCGGCGCCGCTCTCGTTGGCCACGAGCTCGAAGTGGTAGGTCTCGCCGCGGATGATGCAGCCCAGCGCGACCAGCGCGTCGAAGTCGCCGCTCTCGGCCATGGCCTGCAGTGCGACCGGCACCTCCAGCGCGCCGGGCACCGTGACGTGGCGGATGTCTGCGGCGTCGACCTCGAGCCGCTCGAGCTCCTCGAGGCAGGCTTCGGCAAGCTTCGATGTGATGGCCTCGTTGAAGCGCGCACGGACGATGCCGATGCGCAGCCCCTCGCCGGCGAGATCGCCCGCCGTGCCCTTGTCAGCTCCTTGCATGGCGTCTCCTTCAGTCCTGGGGCGGCTGGGCGGGGGGCTGGAAGCCGGTGACCTCGAGCCCGTAGCCGGTCATGCTGGGCATGCGGCGCGGGCTGCCCAGCAGCTTCATGCGCCGCACGCCGAGCTCGCGCAGGATCTGCGCGCCCACGCCGTAGGTGCGCAGGTCCATCGTCGAGCGCTGCGCAGCCCGGTCGCCAGCCGGCGGCAGCACCTGGGGCAGCAGGGCGTCGGTGTCCGCGGTGCAGTTGAGCAGCACCGCCACGCCGCATGGCGCGGCCTTCAGCGCCGCCAGCGCCCGCGGCAGCGGCCACGAGTGGCCGTTGCCGGTGACGTCGAGCAGGTCGATCGCGGTGAAGGGCTCGTGCACGCGCACGAGCACCTCGTCGTCGACACGCCAGCGCCCGTGCGTCAGCGCCATGTGCACGCCGCCGCTGCGGTCACGGAAGACCGTGCCCTCGAACTCGCCTTCGGCGGTCACGAAGCGGCGCGAACCCGCGCGCTGCACCAGCGATTCGTTGCGGCTGCGGTAGTGGATGAGGTCGGCGATGGTGCCGATCTTCAGGCCGTGCGTGCGGGCGAAGACCTCGAGGTCGGGCAGCCGCGCCATCGTGCCGTCGTCGTTCATGATCTCGCAGATCACGGCCGCGGGCGTGAGGCCGGCCATGCCGGCAAGGTCGCAACCGGCCTCGGTGTGACCGGCGCGCATGAGCACGCCGCCGTCCTGGGCCTGCAGCGGGAAGACGTGCCCGGGCTGCACGAGGTCGGCCGGCCGCGCGTCGCGGGCGACGGCCGCGGCGACGGTGCGCGCGCGGTCGGCGGCCGAGATGCCGGTGCTCACGCCGGTGGCCGCCTCGATCGAGACGGTGAAGGCGGTGCCGTGCTTGGTGCCGTTGCGGCTGGCCATCGGCGGCAGCTGCAGGCGCTCGCAGCGCTCGCGGGTCAGGGTCAGGCAGATCAGGCCGCGGCCGTAGCGGGCCATGAAGTTGATGGCCTCGGGCGTGACGTGATCGGCCGCAAGCACCAGATCACCCTCGTTCTCGCGGTCTTCCTCGTCGACGAGGATGACCATGCGGCCGGCGGCGAGCTCGGCCACCAGCTCGGGAATGGGAGAGATGGGCATCCCCGGATTGTAGGCGGGGGGTGGGGCCGGCGCTGCCGCCTGCGGCGGCGAGCGTCAGCCCGGCGCGCGGCGCGCGCGCAGGCGGAGATCGTCGCCGACCGGGGTGGCCTCGACGAAGCGCCAGCGCGAGCGGGCGTCGAGGCTGGTCAGCGTGCCCAGTGCCGCCATCTCGCGGCCGTCGCCGAGCAGGCAGGGCGCGAGGTAGACCAGCAGCTCGTCGACCAGCCCCTCGCGCACGAAGGAGCCGTTGAGCTTGTGGCCGGCCTCGACGTGCAGCTCGTTGATGCCGCGCCGGGCCAGGTCGGCCAGCATGGCGGGCAGGGCGACCTTGCCGCCCGGTCCGGGCTGCAGCCGGACCTCGGCGCCGGCGGCCTCCAGTTCGGCGCGCCGGGGCGCGTCGTCTGCCGCGGCATAGACCACGACGGGCCCGGGTGGCGGCACGATGCGCGCCTGCGCCGGCAGCTGCAGCCGCGAGTCGACGACGATGCGCTGGGGCTGGCGCGGGGTGGGCACCAGGCGCACGTCCAGCCGCGGGTCGTCCTCGAGCACGGTGCCGATGCCGGTCAGCACCGCGCTGGCGCGGCGCCGCCAGGCGTGGCCGTCGCGGCGCGCCGCCTCGCCGGTGATCCACTGGCTGGTGCCGTCGGGCAGCGCGGTGCGGCCGTCCAGCGAGGCGGCGATCTTCATGCGCACGAAGGGCAGGCCGCGCTCGAAACGCGAGAAGAAGCCGACGTTCACCTCTCGTGCGGCGGCGGCGAGTTCGCCGCCCGCCTCGGCCACCTCCATGCCGGCCGCGCGCAGCCGCGCTGTGCCGCGGCCTGCGACCAGCGGGTTGGGGTCGCCCATGGCCACCACCACGCGGCCCAGGCCGGCGGCGACGAGCGCGTCGCAGCAGGGTGGCGTGCGGCCGTGGTGGGCACAGGGCTCGAGCGTGACCCAGGCGGTCGCGCCGCGCAGGTCGGCGCCGGCAGCCGTGGCCTCGCGCAGCGCCATCACCTCGGCGTGCGCCCCGCCGGCTTCCTGCGTGGCGCCGCGACCGAAGACGCGGCCGTCGGCCGTGCCGACGATGCAGCCCACGCGCGGGTTGGGCTCGGTCAGGCCGAACGAGGTCTCGGCCAGCCGCAGCGCGTCGCGCAGGCGCTCTTCGTCGAGGGGGGTGAGGCTCACGGGCGGGGGGCGGAATGTCAGCTCGGGGGCTGATGGTGCCACGTCCGGCCGTCGAGCCACGGCGTGGCGGGGTCGTCGCCCGGGCAGCCGAAGGCGCGCAGGCCGTCACCGGCGCGGATGACCAGGAAGTTGCGGTGCAGCAGCGCGCGGCCGACGTCGGTGTGCTGCGCGCCCGCCTCCAGCGTCTGACCGGGGGCAACCCCGGTCACCGGAAGACCGCGCTGCCCGGTGGATTCCGGCCCTGCCTCGTAGCGGCAGACCCGCCATGCCGTGGCGTCGGCGTCGGCCACCGAGACCGCCCAGGGCAGCCCGGCGAGCACGATCCGGCCCGACCACGTGCGCGGCCCTTGCGCGGGCAGCGGAACGGCGCAGTGGAAGGTCACCGCCGCCTCGCTGCGGGACTCGAAGCACTCGACCTCGGCGCGCTGCGGCCGCGTCAGTGCCAGCCGCACCTCGATCGGCCGGGTCGGCCCGGGCGGGTTCTCGGCCTGCGCAGGCCCGGGCTGATCCGTGCCCGGGGCGAAGCGCACGTGGCCGTGCACCAGCAGGGCAGGGCGGGGCTGGCAGGCTTCGCCCGCGGCGCAGGTCTCGAGCACCTCGCCGCTGGCGCTGTCGAGCCGCCACCAGACGCCGCCGCCGCCCGGCGGGTCGAAGCGGTGCGTGCCGTCTCCGCGATCGACGGCGCCTGCCGGCAGCCCGGCGGCCAGCGGCGCCGGCTGCAGTTCCGAGGGCGTCTGCTCGGCGAGCCGGGAGCCGATCAAGTCCGGCGCGGCGCTGGAGACCAGCGTGTGCAGTGCCACCGACCGGGGCGCGCCGAGCCGGTCGGTCCAGCCCACGCGCACCGTGGCCGCGCGCAGTGCCGCGGCGGCCGGCGTGACCGTCAGTTCGCGGGCGTAGATGGTGTCGGACGCCCACGCCTCGCCGGCCGCGAGGATGCCGGCCTGCGCATCGCCGTCGCTGGCCGGCGAGCGCGCCAGTTCCAGCGCCGCCTGGGCGCTGCGCAGCGCCTCGCCGAGCTGCCGCGCGTGACCGGCGGCGCCGCGCTGCGTCGAGTGCAGGCCGGCCAGGGCCACCACCGCCACGGTGCTCACCAGCAGGGCCACCAGGACCTCGACGAGCACGAAGCCGGCGTCGCGTCGCGCGGGATGCAGGTTCACTCGTCCCTCCAGCCGCCGGGAACGCGGGCCCACGAACCGGCGTGCGCGCGGATGCGCTCGAGCACGAGACCGTCGTGCACGGCCGTCAGCGCGCCCCCGCCGGTGACAACGAGGTCGCCCTCGGCGATGAGGGCGCCGCGCAGCAGCGCCGACGCCCCCGCGGCCAGCGTGGCTTCGCGCAGCCAGAGCAGGCCGGTGACCTCGGCGTCTTCGACCTGCACGGGACCGTCGCACATCAGCATCGCTGGCGCGGCGGCACTGCCGACCGGCCCGTCCAGCCGCACCGGGCCGCGCAGCCACAGCGGCCGGCCCGGGTGTGCGGCCGTCAGCCGGCGCAGCGTGGCCCCGTCGCAGGTGGAGCTGCAGTCCACGGCCACGACCGCGGGCTGCGCGCGCCAGCGCTCCGGCCACGCGGCGAGAAAGGCGGCGGCGAATTGCCGGTCGTGTGCGGGGATGCTGGCGGCCTCGGCGCGCAGCGCCTCGCCCGGCGGCGCACCCGGCGGGCCGACCACGGCCAGTTTCGCGCCCTGCGCCGCGCCACCCGCGGCCAGCGCCACGCCCGATCGGCTGCCGTCAGGCTGTACGGCACGCAGCGTGGCGGATTCGGCGGTGACGCTGCCGCGCACGGTGACCGCTGCCCCAGGAGGGTTGGGCAGCACGCTCGCTCGCGCCACGAGCAGGGAGTGCGCGGCCCGTGCCTCGAGCGCGGGGGCCGCGCCGCCGTCGGCAAGGCAGCCGGCGTCGGCTGCGCTGCAGCCCACCGCACGCAGGCGGACCACGCCCGCCGGCGCGCCGGCGACGGTCTCGGCGCGAACGCGGAAGGCCGGCGCCAGTGCGGTCGCCCCCTCGGGCGGTGACGGCAGCGCCGTCGCGTCGTCACCGCCGGCCGGCGGGCATGCGCAGCGCCAGGCATCGGCCCGCCAGATGCAGGTGGCGGCGGCGCCGGTCGCGGTCACGACGCCGCCTGGCCCGGCCTGCAGCCAGCGGTCTCGCAGCGCGGCCCGCGCGCGCGGACCCCTGGTGGCGTCGTCACCGGTCTTGCAGGCGTCGTCGACCGGGTCGGTGGACAGATGGGCCAGCGCCCACTCGAGCCCGGCGTCGGCGGCCTCGGCCGCCTGGGCGGCGGCCACCTGATGGCGGGCGCTGCGCAGCTCCAGCACCTGGCCGCGCCCGAGCTGCAGCGCCGCCAGTGTCGCCACGAGCAGCACGCCGGTCACGGTGGCCAGCGTGGCCAGGCCCTGCTGCCGGCGCTTCACGGGCAGCGCCCCTCGACGAGGTCGTTGCGCAGGTGCACCACGGTGGACAGGCGGCGCGTCAGCACCGGCGTGGCCGGCGGGTGCCCGGCGATCTCCACGGCCAGCAAGCGCGGCGTGACCCGCGGCCAGCATGCCTGATCGCCGCCCGGGCAGGCGCGGGCGCAGGGCACGACCGCCGCAGGCCGCGGCACCGGCGTCACGGTGAAGGACGTGACGTGCAGCGCCTTGGGGTCGGTGAGCGCCTGCCAGGACGTTCCCACCAGGATCTGCAGCGTCGCGCCCGCCAGCCTGAAGCCGTGCGCCGAGGCCATTCCCGGGCCGCGGTCCCAGGCGTGACGCACGCTGTCCGGCGCGCCGCTGGACAGCGCCAGTGCGGCGAACGGGTTGGCCTGGGCCGGCGCCGGCGGGCGCGGCAAGGCCTGCTCCGCGTTCGTCCACGCGCCTGCGCGCCGCAGGTCGCGCACGACGATGTCCGCCGCGGCCCGCAGGTCCTGCTGCAGCCGGGCCTCTCGCAGGAGCTGGCGCTGGCTCGCGAGCTGTGAGGCGGCGAGCGCGGTCGTTCCTGCCAGCACCGCCATGCCGGCAGCCAGGCCGACCATCAACTCGACCAGCGACGCCCCGCCCTGGCCAGACCGATGCCCACGAGCGGCGCGCATCAGCGGCCCCAGCAGCGGTTCGAGGCCGACTCGTCGAACGCCGTGCCGTGCGCTGCTGCGGCGCCGTGGAACACGAAGCCCCCTCGCACGCGGACGCGCAGGCGCGCGCACCCGCCGTCGCCGGCCTGCGTGGTGCCGGGGCGGGCGCTGGCGGTCAAGGTGTAGCCGCTCGCATCGGCGTCGTCGAGTTCGAGCCGGTAGCGCGCGCCGCCCGAAGGCAGGGCGAGGCCGTCGCCGAGGCTGGCCAGATCGCCGGCATAGCGCGGGGACTGGCTGCGCCAGCGCTCCTGGGCCAGCTGCGCGGCCGCGAGCATGGCGAAGGCCTCGGCGCGGCGGGCCTTGCGCAACTGGTCGGTCAGGCCGGGGACGGCGACGCTGGCGAGAATCGCCGCTATGGCGCAGACGATCATGGCCTCGACGAGGGTGAAGCCGCGCTCCAGGGTGTGGCGTGTGCGCATGGCGGGCTCCTCAGCAGGTGGCGAGGCCGGCCAGCGCGCGGTCGGGCGCGCAGGCGCGCACCCGGCCGGTCACGTTGACGACCTGGTGGATCGCCAGGCCCGAGGGCGAAAGCAGGCGGATCGTCGCCGCCGGCGTGACGGTGCCGCGCACGGGGTCGAAGGCCAGCGAGCGTGCGTTGGGCAGCAGCGAGACGGGCACGGCGGCATCGACGCGCACGGCCCGCAGGGCGTCGCCGCCGCGGCACTGCGCGCTGCCGTCGGCGGCGCAGCTGCAGTCGTCGGGGTCGCCGGTGTGGACGATGTAGCAGCCGCCGCGGGCCTCGAGCACGAAGCTCAGGCGCACCACCTGGTGGCGTGCCACCGCGAGGCTGCGCGTGTGGTGGATGTCGGCCTCGAGGCGGGCGGCAAAGGCCTCGAGCAGGCGCTTTTCTCGCAGGTGGCCGAACGCCGGCAGCGCGATTCCGGCCAGCAGTGCCAGCAGGGCCGCCACGACGGCGGCCTCGACGAGCGTGAATCCGCGCGGCCGGCGGCCGGCATGGGTGCGAAGGCGGGGTGGCATCTGCGGTTCCCTCGTGTGACCGTGTGACGGTCAATGTAGGAACCGCGCGTCGGCGCCGCGCTCCCCCGCGGGTGGGGTTCGGCGTGGCTCCTGCCGGTGTCACCCGGGCGGGGGAAAGACTCTCGGGCTCAGAGCCCGAGAGGCATTTGATTTGCGCCGCCGGCTGTGCTTCGCGCGGCTGACACGGCGATGCAAGCGCCGCGAAGCGAGTCGCCGGCGCGTGAAGTGCCATCTGGGACGTTCTGGGGT
>JBILNT010000284.1:0-2740 GCA_044374875.1 Rubrivivax sp. | reverse complement strand
CATGAAGTCGGGCAGCTCCGAGCGGTACTGTCCTTCGCGGCCGATCTGGCGCATCAGGTACATGCCCATCGCGTAGCCGCCCAGCGCGAAGAACAGGCCGTGCCCCAGCGAGAGGATGCCGGTGTAGCCCCAGATCAGGTCCATCGCCAGCGCGCAGATCGCGTAGCAGAGGATCTTGCCGGTCAGGCTCACCGCGTAGTCGCTGAGGTGGAAGGCACTGCCCTCTGGCACCACCAGGTTGCCCAGCGGCACGCCCGCGCCGAAGACCAGCACCGCAGCGAGCACGGCGGTCCAGCCGCGGATACCGAGCAGCTGCCGCCGGGGCGGCTCGAGTGCGACGGCGGCGGCGCCGCCCGGCAGGGCTGCTTGCGGCCTCATGCCTCGGCACTCCTTCCCTTGAGTGCGAACAGCCCCTGCGGCCGCTTCTGGATGAACATGACGATCAGCACCAGCACCATGATCTTGGCCAGCACCGCGCCGGACCAGCCCTCGAGCAGCTTGTTGACGACGCCCAGCCCGAGGCCGGCGTAGACCGTGCCGGCGAGCTGCCCGACGCCGCCGAGCACCACCACCATGAACGAGTCGACGATGTAGCCCTGGCCGAGGTCGGGGCCCACGTTGCCAACCTGGCTGAGCGCACAGCCGGCCAGGCCGGCGATGCCCGCGCCCAGCGCGAAGGCGTAGGTGTCCACGCGGGCGGTGTCGACCCCCACGCAGGCCGCCATGCGACGGTTCTGCGTCACGCCGCGCACGAACAGCCCCAGCCGGGTGCGCGAGATCAGCAGCGCCATGCCGGCGAGCACCAGCGCGGCGAAGACCAGGATCGCCAGCCGGTTGTAGGGCAGCGTCAGGTTGGGCAGCACCTGCAGGCCGCCGGACAGCCACGACGGGTTCTCGACGCCGACGTTCTGTGCGCCGAACACCGTGCGCACGGCCTGCATCAGGATCAGGCTGATGCCCCAGGTGGCCAGCAACGTCTCCAGCGGCCGGCCGTAGAGCCAGCGGATGACGCTGCGCTCGAGCGCGGCGCCGACCAGCGCGCTGGCCAGGAAGCTGGCCGGGATGGCCACCAGCACGTAGGCGTCGAAGGCGCCGGGCAGGTGCTGGCGAAACAGGTTCTGCACCACGTAGGTGGCGTAGGCGCCGATCATCATCAGCTCACCGTGCGCCATGTTGATCACGCCCATCAGCCCGTAGGTGATGGCCAGGCCCAGGGCCACGAGCAGCAGGATCGAGCCCAGGCTGATGCCGGCGAACAGCACGCCCAGGCGCTCGCCCCAGGCCAGGCGCGACTGCACCTCCTCCAGCGAGGCCTGCAGCGCGGCCTTCACGCTGCGGTCGGTCTCGACGGCCAGCCGCTCGAGCAGCAGCGAACGCACCGTCGGCAGCCTCGAGTTGCCCAGCAGCTCGGCGGCCTCGAGCCGGCGAGCCGGGTCGCTCGAAGCGATCAGCACCGAGGCGCGCAGCTGCAGCAGCTGCGCCTTCAGCGCGCCATCCGCCTCGGCGGCGAGCGCCTTCTCGACCAGCGGCAGCTTTCCCTCGTCGGCATCGTCCTTCAGCGCCGCCACCGCCTTGGCCCGCTGCGCGCGGTCGGGCGAGAACAGCCCCATCGCCGCCAGCGCCGCCTCGAGCTCGCGCCGCATCCGGTTGTTGTTGACGACGTCCTCCGCCCCGTCCGGCAGCGTCGTCTCGGCCCCGGAAGCGGCGTCGAACGCCTTCCCGTCACGCACCACGAACGCCTTGCCACCGGCCACCTTCACCTCGTCGGCCAGCAGCGCCCGCACGAACGACGCCAGCGCCGCATCCCCGGCCGCCACGGCCTCGCCCAGCGCCGCGATGCGCGCATCGTTGTCCCCCGCGGCGATGCGCGCGGCCAGCTCCTGCGTCAGCGCCACCGCCGGAGCGGCCGCCACGAGCGCAAGCAAGAAGGTGATCAGTCGCAGCAGCAAGGTGCAGTCCTGGCAGGCATGAAGCGAGCGATGTCGCAAGGCGCGGCACGGGCCCGGGCGACGGTGAGGAAGCCCAGCCGCACCCGAAGCGCCCAAGCGCAAGGAGCCAAAGACGAAGTCAAGGCGACCCTTCAAGCGGACGCCGTGGATCCGGCTTTGCCGGTCCACTGGCGTCGCCCCCCTTGAGGTGGGGCGGAGCGGGGACGTGGACCGTCCTGTGGACGGGCCGCGCCTCGCAACGAACCGGGCCACTGGCCCGGTGCGGCCCGCAGGGTGCGGCGTGAGCCGCTCCGGGGGGTGGGTCACTTCCTCACAGGCTCGTTCTTCTTCCCCTTGTTCTCGGGGATGTAGTCGCTCCACGGATCGGCGACCACCGGGCCCGGCGTCTTCCACACCACGTTGAACTGGCCGTCGGCCTTGACCTCGCCGATGAACACGCTCTTGTGCAGGTGATGGTTCTTGTCGTCCATCTTCGAGACGATGCCCGAGGGCGCCTTGAAGGTCTGGCCGGCCATGGCGGCGATGACCTTGTCGGTGTCGGTGCTCTTGGCCTTGGTGACGGCCTGCGCCCACATGTTGATGCCGATGTAGGTGGCCTCCATCGGATCGTTGGTCAGCGGCTTGTCCTTGTGGCCGGCGATGTTCTTGGCCTTCGCATACGCCGCCCACTTCTTGATGAACTCGTCGTTCGACGGGTTCTTGATCGACATGAAGTAGTTCCAGGCCGCGAGGTGGCCGACCAGCGGCTTGGTGTCGACGCCGCGCAGTTCCTCCTCGCCGACCGAGAACGC
>JBILNT010000283.1:0-2742 GCA_044374875.1 Rubrivivax sp. | reverse complement strand
TGACCTCCGCGCCCCTCGGCGTCCTCCCTTCCTCTGCGGTGAATGAATTCCGCGGCCAGGTCAGATCAGCGCCCCGATCAGCGCCGCGATCAGGCTCAGCAGCAGCGAGCTGGCCAGCGGCACATACCACTCGCGGCCGCGCAGGCGGAAGCTGAAGTCGCCGGGCAGCCGGCCCAGGCCGATGCGCGTGAGCCAGCCGCGCAGACCGTTGAACACCAGGAAGGCCAGCAGGAAGACGATCAGCCAGCGCATCGGGCCCGGTACTTCACAGCGTGTGCGAGCGGTCGCCGCTGGCAAAGCCCAGCGGCTCGAAGCCGGGCAGCCCGCGCGCCAGCGCCAGCACCTTGAACAGCTCGCCCATCTCGTGCTCGGTGAGCAGCTTCTGCGCCATCGCCACCTCGCGGATGTCGGCCCCGGCCAGCAGTTCCAGCAGGCCGCAGCTCAGCAGGAAGCGCGCCTGCGTGGTGTAGCCCACGACGTCCAGCCCGGCGCCCTGCGCGGCCAGCGCCACGCCGCTGAAATTGACGTGCGTGGTGATGTCCTTGTCCCCTACGTCGACCAGCGGGTCGGCATCGGCGCGGTGGGCGCGGTGGCACATCAGCGTGCCGCCGCTGCGCTGCGGGTGGTAGTACTCGCGGTCGGGGAAGCCGTAGTCGACGAGGAAGGCCGCGCCGCATTCCAGCCGTTCGGCCAGGGTGCGCACGAAGCCCTCGGCCTGGGGGTGGATCTCGGTGACGGTGCCCGGCACGAAAGGGCCGTCGACGGGAGGACGCAGATCGGTGGGGCGGTCGGCCCAGGCGAAGCGGCCATCGGCGGCCACCGCGACGCCGCGCTCGAACCAGTGCTCGCCATCGAAGTGCAGCAGTTGCACCGGCATGGCGTCGAGCACCTCGTTGCCCACCACCACGCCGTGGATCGCCTCGGGCCAGGCGTCGAGCCAGCGCACCTTGTCGCCGAAGGCCTCGAGGGTGGCCGCCTGGCGCGCGCGCAGCGTGCCGGAGAGATCGACGATCGAATAGCGGCGCACGCGCTCGCCCAGCGCACCCAGCAGCTGCGCCGCCAGCGCGCCGGTGCCGGCGCCGAATTCCACCACTTCGTCGGCCGCGGCGGCGTCCAGCGCCTGTGCCACCTGGCGGGCCAGCGCCGTGCCGAAGAAGCGCGACATCTCGGGCGCGGTGACGAAGTCGCTGCCCGAGCCCGGCATCGCGCCGAACTGCCGGCTGCCGCCGCCGTAGTAGCCCAGCCCGGGCTCGTACAGGGCCATCGCCATGAAGCGGTCGAAGCCGATCCACCCGCCCGCCGCGGCGATGACCGCGCGCAGGCGCTCGCCCAGGGGGGTGGATAAACTGCCGGGTCCGCTTGCGCTCACCGCCGCATTGTAGGAAGCGCCCGCCGCATGCCTCCCAGCCCCGCCCCCGCCAACCCTTCATCCAACCGCCCGGTGGCCCTCGTCACCGGTGCCGCCCGCCGCATCGGGCGCGCCATCGCGCTCGAGCTTGCCCGGGCGGGGCACGACGTGGCCGTGCACTACCGGGGCTCGGCCGACGAGGCGGAGGCCACGGTCGCGGAACTGCGCGGCCTCGGCGTGCGCGCCGAACCCTTCCGCGCCGACCTGTCCGACGAAGCCGGCTGCGAAGCCCTGGTGCCGGCCGTCGTGGAGCGGTTCGGCCGCCTGGACGCGGTCGTCAACAACGCCTCGCTCTTCGAGTACGACGACCCGGCGAGCTTCGGCTTCGCCGCGATGGAGCGCCACTGGCGTGCCAACACCGCCGCACCGGTGGTGCTGGCGCGGGCGCTGCACCGCCACCTGCAAGCCGCTGGCCGCCGCGGCGCGGTAGTGAACCTGCTCGACCAGAAGCTCTGGAACCCCAACCCCGACTACCTGAGCTACACGCTGTCGAAAGCCGCGCTCGAGTCGGCCACCACGCTGCTGGCGCAGGCGCTGGCGCCGATGCTGCGCGTGTGCGGCGTGGCGCCGGGGGTCACGCTGCTGTCGGGCGAGATGAGCGGCGACGAGTTCAGCGCATCGCACCGCATGACGCCGCTGGGCCGTTCGTCGACGCCCGAGGACGTCGCCCGCGCGGTGCGCTTCATCGTCGAGTCGCCCGCCATCACCGGCACCACGCTGCTCGTCGACGGCGGGCAGCACCTGCAGCCGCAGCCGCGCGACGTGATGTTCCTCGCGCGCGATGCCGCGCCTGCCGCACCGCCACCTTCACCGGACACCCGATGACCACCCTGCTCAGCCACCCCCGCCTCACCGAATGCCGGCGCCTGTTCCTGCGCGACTACGAGGTCTGGATCAACATCGGCGTGCACGACTTCGAGAAGAAGGGCGAGCAGCGGGTCGTGATCAACGTCGACCTCTACGTGCCGATGGCGCAGTCGACGCCTCGGCACGACCAGCTCGACGAGGTCGTCGACTACGACTTCATCCGCCGCACCATCGGCGAGCGCGTCTCGCAGGGCCACATCCACCTGCAGGAGACGCTGGCCGACGACATCCTCGCGAAGATGCTGGAGCACCCGCGCGTGCGCGCGGCACGCGTCAGCACCGAGAAGCCCGACGTCTACCCGGACTGCGACGCGGTGGGCGTCGAGGTATTCGGCATGAAGTGATGCCCCCAGGCTTGTCGCTTCGCGCCTTCGCCACCCCCCGAGGGGGCTCCTGCAGCGGCCCGGCAAAGCCGGTTCCGCGCAGGGGACCTGTCGACCCCCAGGCTTGTCGCTTCGCGCCTTCGC
>JBILNT010000282.1:0-2749 GCA_044374875.1 Rubrivivax sp. | reverse complement strand
CCAGCCAGCGGGTCAGGGCCTCGTCGTCGGCGACGAGCTCGGCGCGCCAGCGTTCTGTCTCGTGGAGCAGCAGGGTTTCCCGGGCGGAACCGAGCTTGGCCTCGGCCACGGCCTCGCGCAGCGGTTCCTCGTCGGCCGTGCGCATCAGCTTGCCGATGTACTGCAGCTGGCGGCGCCGCCCTTCGTGCGAACGCGTGCGGCGGAACTCGAGGATGGCCTCGCGCAGCGCGTCGGGCATAGCGGTGCGGGCCAGGCGCTCCTCGGACAGCTCGGTCACCTCGGCGCCGAGCTTCTGCAGCGCGTGCGACTGCTCCTTGAGCTGCGTCTTGCTCGGCCGCTCGTCTTCGGTGGAGCCGTCGCCGTAATGGGCGTCTATGCCTCGGTGCGGGGCGGCGCGTCGGGTCATGGGGAGTGTGCCGGGGCAGGATGGTCGGTCGCTATCATTGTCGCGCACCGAACGATTCACACCTGGGAACCCCGATGCCGCAGACCGCCGACGCGCAAGGATTCAGCTACCCGCGCGAACAGTTCCAGCAGATGGTCGAGGACACGCTCGCCATCGCGCGGCAGCTCGGCGCCAGCGACGCCGGCGTCGAGGTCTCGGAGGGTGCCGGGCTGTCGGTGTCGGTGCGCATGGGCGAACTCGAGAACGTCGAGCGCAACCGCGACAAGTCGCTGGGCGTGACCGTCTACCTCGGCCAGCGGCGTGGCAACGCCAGCACCTCCGACTTCTCGCCGCAGGCGATCCGCCGCACCGTGCAGGCCGCTTACGACATCGCCCGCTTCACGGCCGAGGATCCCGCCGCCGGCCTGCCCGATGCCGAGGACCTGGCCTCGCCCGCCGACGTCGCGCTCGACCTCGACCTGTTCCACCCCTGGCAGATCGACGCCGAGGCCGCCGCCGCCCTGGCGATGCGCTGCGAGGCAGCGGCGCTGGCCACGAGCCGGCGCATCACCAACTCCGAAGGCGCCGGCGTCTCGGCACAGCAGTCGCACTTCTGGGCCGGCAACTCGCGCGGCTTCCGTGGCGGCTACGCCAGTTCGCGCCACTACGTCTCGGTGGCGCCGATCGCCGGCCGCGGGCGCGACATGCAGCGCGACGCCTGGTACACGTCGATGCGCGACCCGGCGGACCTTGCCGCGCCGGAGGCCGTCGGCCGCTATGCCGCCGAGCGAGCGCTGGCACGCCTGAAGTCGCGCCGCGTGCCCACGGCCGAAGTGCCGGTGCTGTTCGAGGCGCCGGTGGCCGCGGGCCTCGTCGGTGCGCTCGTGCAGGCCGTCTCCGGCGGCTCGCTCTACCGCAAGGCCAGCTTCCTGCTCGACAGCCTGGGCCGGCCGGTGCTGGCGCGTCACCTCGACCTGCATGAGGACCCGCACGAGCGCAAGGGCAATGGCAGCGCTCCTTTCGACGACGAGGGTGTCCGCACCCGGGCCCGGCAGGTCGTCGAGGCCGGCGTTCTGCAGGGCTACTTCCTCTCCAGCTACTCGGCGCGCAAGCTCGGCATGCGCACCACGGGCCACGCCGGCGGCCCGCAGAACCTGCGGCTGACCAGCCGGCGCACGAAGAAGGGCGACGACCTCGACGCGATGATCCGCAAGCTCGGTCGCGGCCTGCTGGTCACCGAGATGATGGGGCAGGGCGTCAACGGGGTGACGGGCGACTACTCGCGCGGTGCCGCTGGTTTCTGGGTCGAGGACGGTGCCATTGCCTTCCCCGTCCACGAGATCACGATCGCCGGCAACCTCAAGGACATGCTGCGCGGCATCGTCGCCGTGGGCGCCGACGCCTACACCCAAGGCAGCAAGTCGGTCGGCTCGGTGCTCGTCGAGCGGATGAAGCTCGCCGGCGCCTGAGGGCGCGATGTCGGACGGTGCCCTGGTGCACCGTCGCGGTGCGTCCCGCCGGCCTGCCCGCTTGCCGGATGTCCAGGACAGAGGGGTAAACCCGCGAGAGTGGGGTTTTGCGCCCCTCCTAGAATCCCGCGCACCCCGTCATTCCGCCTCAGCCGAGGCCAACAAGGAGATCCACATGGAACGTCGTTCATTCGTTCAGGGCGCCGGTATCGCCGGCGTGCTGGCGGCGGGCATCGCCCCGGCCGTCCATGCCCAGGCCAACATCCGCTGGCGCCTGGCCTCGAGCTTCCCGAAGTCGCTCGACACCATCTACGGCGCGGCCGAGATCATGGCCAAGAAGGTCGGCGAGATGACTGGCGGCCGTTTCCAGATCACCGTCGCGGCGCCCGGCGAAATCGTGCCCGCCTTCGGCGTGGTCGATGCCGTGCAGGCGGCCACCATCGAGATGGCTCACACCGCGCCTTACTATTTCTTCGGCAAGGACCCGACCTTCGCCCTGGGCACCGCCATCCCGTTCGGCCTGAACTCGCGCCAGCTGACCGCGTGGATGTTCGAAGGCAACGGCATGAAGCTGCTGCGCGAGTTCTACGCCAAGTACAACATCGTCAACTTCGTCGGCGGCAACACCGGCGCCCAGATGGGCGGCTGGTGGCGCAAGGAGATCAAGTCGCTGGCCGACCTGAAGGGCCAGAAGTTCCGCGTTGGCGGCTTCGGCGGCCGCGTGATGGAGCGCCTGGGCGCTGTTCCCCAGAACATCCCTGGCGGTGAAATCTACCAGGCGCTGGAGAAGGGCACCATCGACGCCGCCGAGTGGGTCGGCCCGTACGACGACGAGAAGCTGGGCTTCTACAAGGTGGCCCCGAACTACGCCTACCCGGGCTTCTGGGAAGGCGGA
>JBILNT010000151.1:0-9190 GCA_044374875.1 Rubrivivax sp. | reverse complement strand
ACGGCCTGTTCCTTGAACTCGGCCGTGTACTCCTGCTTCTGGATCTTCTTCACTTCTCTTCCTTCAGGTCTCGATCCTAACCATCGGCCCTTGGAAGACGAAAAACGGCTGGCAGCTCACTCCGGCGGCACGCTCCAGCTCCGACCCGCAGCAGGGGTCACCTTCCGGCCACTTGGCAACGTGATCTCGTAGAAGTCGTGTTCCCGATACTCTCGTCTGGTCAAGTCCGACGAGGTCCAGGGGCCTCGTGGGTCAGAGTCAGGATTCCCGTACCGATCATCTTGCTCGGAAGTTCGAGAGAAGCCCTTGACTCGATGGCCGTCTTTGCCACGCATGTAGCAGACGACATAGTCATGAGTCGCAGTGACATGCTTTTCGTCATTGTCTGGAGAGACCCGCTTCTGCCAGACAAACGTAGCGACGAAGTTTTCGCTCCCGAACACTTCATCGCATAGCAGTCGTAGGTTTGCCACTTCGTTGTCGTCGATGCTGATGCACAGAACGCCATCGCGCTTCAGTAGCGAGTGGGCCAACTTGATGCGCGGCAGCATCATATTGAGCCAATCGGTGTGAAAGCGGCCGTTCGATTCGGTGTTGCTGCTGATTTTTCGGCCACCGTCCAGTTGTCCGGTCAGCTCCATGTAGTTTCGGATGCTGTCCTGGAAGCTGTCGGGGTACACGAAATCCTTGCCCGTGTTGTACGGCGGGTCGATGTAGATGAGCTTCACCTTGCCGGCGTAGCTCTTCTGCAGCAGTTTCAGCACTTCGAGGTTGTCGCCCTCGATCATGAGGTTCTTCGTGGTGTCCCAATCCACGCTTTCGTCCGGGCAGGGGCGCAGCGTGCCGGCACTGGGCGTCAAGGCCAGTTGCCGCGCGGCACGCTTGCCGTGCCAGTTCAGGCCGTACTTCTCTTCGGCGTCGGTCACCGTCGCGTCGCCCACCAGCGCCTTCAACACGTCCAGGTTGACGGCCGGGCCGTTCGGCCCCTCGGTCACCAGTTCCGGGAACAGGGCCTTCAACTGGGCCATGTTGTCGGCCACCAGGTTGGCGGATTGGGCCTGCGGGCTGGCCGCTTCGATCTTCTGCATCGTCATGTGTTCCTCCCCGCAAGCGCAGGCCATCAGTCTTTCAGGTGCACGAGCCGCGAGACGAGTTCGTGCATGGCTGTGTACGGTTGGGTGCCATCAAAGGCGTTGGTGATTCCGGCCAGGCGTTGCGCACGCGCGGTGGCGTCGCCCAAGCGGGCCTGCGTGGCGTGCCAATGGCCGCCGCCGCCCTTCTGGTAGCCGGGTAGGTGAGCTTTCAGCCGCTCCAGCGCCTCATGCCGGTGCAGTGGGGCGCGCACGTCTTCGAAGTGCAGCAGCAGCCAAAGCTCGAAGCACGGCACCGAGGCCACGGCCTCCACTGGCACCGCCACCCCGTTGTCATTGCGAAGCTTGCCGCTCTGCGCTGCAGCCTGGGCCAGTGCAGCGTGGTAGCTCTGGTGCTCGTCCCGGTCGAAGACCACGATGATCCGGTCAAACTCCCGGGGATGGAGGCCACGGCCCCGGTCGCCGTTCTTGAAGACGGTCAGGGCGTATTCCAGCACGTGCTGCGGCTCAGTCCCCAACTGGCTGTGAAGCACCTGAACATGCGCCGTTGCCAGCCGGTAGGCACGCTGAATCTCACACAGATACTGCGGTTCGGTCTTCTCGCCTTCGCAGACGATCAGCAGCCGCTCATAGGGCTGCCGCACGCCCGCGCGACGCTTCAGGTCTCGCGCGGCCTGCCGGTGTTTGGGCTGGTTGTCCTTCCCCATCGCGTCAATGCACCCCGGCCTTGGCTGGCGCAGGCCAATCGCTGAAGAAGGGCACGGCGCCGTAGCGGCCGGCCAGGTAGCCGCGCTCCCAGGCCTCTTGCTTGCGTGGGCTGAAGTCGGTCAGCGGGTACAGGCGAGTGGCCTGGTCGGCATCCTTTTCGGTGAACCAGATCTGGTCGCGCCGGAAGAGGGTGTGGTCCAGCAGCGAGGTGTCATGGGTGCTGAAGATCAGCTGCGCGCCGTTGGGATTGATCTCGGGCGTCTGGAACAGGGTGACCAGGCGCCGCACCAGCAGGGTGTGCAGGCTGCTGTCCAGTTCATCCACCACCAGCACGCGACCGTCACGCAGGCAATCCAGCACCGGCGCGATCAGGCCGTACAGGCGCTGCGTGCCTTCGGACTCATCATGCAACTCGAACTTTGCCGATCCCTTGGGCGTACTGTGCTCGAACACGGGCATCAAGAACTCACGCTCCTCCTGGGTGGCTTGCAGGCCACTGGCGCTCATCACCCACCGGGCGTGCGTGCCCTTGCGGGGGACCGCCTGAACGTCGGCGATGGAGATGTCTGCGGCGGACAGGAACTCGCGGATCGAGGCCCGCCCTTGCTCCGTCGCCAGCAGCGCCGTGGTGAAGTCGGGCAACACGCTGGCACCCGCCGGAAGGAAGGTGATGTTGCGGACGATCCAGTGGAACACCGGGCTGAGCTGTTCACTGTTGAGCTGGGCGGCCATGGACAGGAACAGGGCGTTGGGGCGCGTGCTCTCCTGCCACAGCTTGCGAGGGCCGGTCAGGTAGGTGCTGAACTCGTAGTCGTCGCCGTCGCCATCGATGTGTTGCCGGCTGAAGAGCTGGGTGGGCTTGCTGCTTCGATAGACCAGCAGCGACTCGCTGACGATGCGCCGTGGGGTCATCGCGAACGCGTACTGGTGCCGCACGCCCGACAGCAGGAAGGTGATCTCGAACTCGGTGGGCTGGTGGGCTGTGGCAGTGTCCAGCTTGAAGGGCTGCACGTTGTAGGTCTGCCCCGGCTGGATGACTGTGGCCGACTCGGCCACCACGGCGCGCATGTAGTCCAACGCGCGCAGCAGGCTGGACTTGCCACTGGCGTTGGGCCCGTAGACCACCACAGTGCGCAAGGCATGGGGCGCTGACTTCAGCCCGATGGGCGCCAGGTGGGTTGCAGCCAGCTCTGTGTCGCCAGACGCGATCAGGTTCAGGGCCTGCTCGTCACGGATTGAACGGTAGTTCCGAACCCGAAATTCAAGCAGCATGCCTCATCTCCTTATCAACAAGAGCTTCATTCTTGCAGAAAGTGTTCGGAAGAAGCATGAATATTGAGTGGGGACTTGTGGATGATCCCCCTGACAACACCGCAGGGTCAACCCTGGGTCCGCGCCATCGCGGTGCGTTCATAGCTGCGCACGGGCCGCTCCCAGGCGGGCAGCCAGCCGTTGCAGTTCCAGATTCAAGTCCACCTGCTTGGCGATCTGTCGTTCCTTGGCGGCCTGGCTGCGCAGGCGCGCCGCCTCTTGCTCCAGCCGTTGGCAAACGCGCAGAGCTTCGCGCTGCGCGGCGGCTGCAGTGGCGCCATTTGGCAGGCGGAAGTTCCCGGTCAGGCGGGCGGCTTCCGCTGCGGTGAGGCAATCCATCCAGCCCTGGTACAGGGCCATCAGGTCTTGATGCGGCTGGCGGTCCAGGGCCAGCGCCTCAAGCAACAGGCCCACCACGAATGCGGCGCCGGGGTCGGGGCCAAGCAGCTCGGAGTGGACCAGCTCGCCATCGAGCACCACCTTGTCCGCTTCGTTCTGAGCAGCGCGCTTGTGGGCCAGGCTGAGGGCGACCTGGGCCGGTGGCTGTGGTGGCGCTTCATCAAGCGTTGCCGCGGCACTCGGCAGCAGAGTCTGGATCAGCAGCACAGGGTAGGGCACTGCCCGGTGCACCAGCTCGGCCAGCCGAAGCCACTGCGATGCCTTGCCATGTGTGGCACGCACCTGCACGCTCAGCACGGCCACTTCCAGATATTCGCGCCCGCCGGCGCGGTGTTCCGGGATGGCCACGGTGCCGGGCTTCAGCGCAGCGATCCATTGCAGCTCCTCGATGCCGTCGGTCAGCAGGCGTCGGTCGGCCGCCGTGGGGGCGCCGTGCTCGGCCAGCATCTTCTTGGGCACGCGCTGGTCAACCCGGCAGGACGTGGGCAGGCGCAATGCCTGCACGATGGCAACGGTATCGATGTCGCGCATCACGGGCCAGGTCTGTCGGTGGGTAACACCACCATGAATGCCAGCACCTCGAAGTCACCGGCCCCGGCGAACTCGCCTTTCATGGCGTGGGTGCCGCCAGGCGAGAACAAGCTGGCGACAGCGCGCTCTTCGGCCTTGCCGACGACCGATGCGACGGCCGAGGCCAGCAGCTTCTGGGCGTGCCGCATGTCCTCGCCTTGGCGGGTCAGCTTGTCGTAGCGGCTGCTGGCGCCCAGGTCGGGCAGCTCGCGGCCCAGCGCCAGGCGCTTGAGTCGGTCGAGGATGCGCTTGGCTTGAGGGTAGGCCAGCACCGTGGTGCCGTCGTCGCCCACATGGGCCAGGTAGATCGGCGCCAGGGGGTAGTCGCCTGACCCTGCGCCTGCAGGCGCCTTGCTTGCCCCGGCACCTTCGGCCCGCAGGCAGAAGATGATGCCGGGCTCGATGTCGGCGTCGATGCTGCTCGTGACGGCGTGGGCGCCCAGCGGCATGCCTTCCAGCACCGCCGAATGGTCGCGAAGGAACTGGGCCAGGTCGATGCGGAAGTCGGTCAGCGTCAGGTCGGTGATGGAGACCCCGCTGCTCAGGTCTTCCATGTCGATGACGGAGTCCTGCAGCTTCAGCAGCTGCTTGCGGCGGTACTCCAGGTCGTTCATCGGGTCGCCGGACTGTTGCTCGATGAGGTTCTCCTCACCGGTGGCCGACACGTCCAGCAGCACCATGCGCCCGCTGACACGCTGCTCCAGGTTGATGTACTCGTCCAGCGCGATGTTCGGCCAGAAGTTGACCAGCTGGATGCTGCGGTTGGGCGAGCCGATGCGGTCGATCCGGCCGAAGCGCTGGATGATGCGGACCGGGTTCCAGTGGATGTCGTAGTTGATGAGCCAGTCGCAGTCCTGCAGGTTCTGGCCTTCCGAGATGCAGTCGGTCGCGATCAGCAGGTCAATCTCGCCTTCGCCGGCCATATCTGCCGGGCGTTCCTTGGCGCGGGGCGCGAAGGCAGACAGCACGCTGCCCATGTTCTTGCGCAGCCCCGGCAGCGTGGTCTGGATGCCAGCGCTGCCGGTGACCAGGGCAGCGTCGATGCCCAGCGTGGCCTTGGCCCAGGGCGCCAGGTTGGCGTAGAGGTACTGGGCGGTGTCCGAGAACGCGGTGAAGACGATGATCTTGCGGTTGCCGTCGTTGATGGGGTGGCGGCACTTGTCCTCGACCATCTCGCGCAGCTTGGCGAGCTTGGCGTCGCGCGCTGCGTCCACCTGCTGGGCAGCGGCCAGCAGCGTGTCCAGGCGGTTACGGTCCTCCACCAGGTCTTGGCGCCACCGGATGAGGTCCACGTCGCCCAGCAGCACCCTGACCTTGCGGCCAACCAGCAGCGCCTCGAAGGCGGGGTCGTCGATGTCCACGTCGGCGATGTCCAGCTCTTCGATGCCGTCGCCGTTGGCAGCGTGGTCGGCATGCTGCTCAATCTGCGCGAGCACCGCCTCCACGTCACGGAGTTGCCGCTGCAGCGTGAGTGCGAACGACGACACCGCGCTCTCCATGCGCTTGAGCACATTCACCCGCAGCAGGTGGATGAGGCTTTCCTCGCGGTCGGCCTGCCGGAAGAAGCTCTCGCCGCCCCGGATCTCGGTGCTGTACTTGGCGTCGTAGGCGGCCTGCTTGTGCGGCAGCACGTATCGCAGCGGCGCGTAGGCGGCCAGGTTCAGGCGCCGGATCTCCAGGTTGATGTCCTTGATGGCGCGGAACTGGCCCGCCCGGTCCACGTCGGCCTTGATGTTGATGGGCGGCCGGCGGTCTGGAAAGCGGCCGGTCTCCTGCGTGCCGTAGTACTTCTGGATGTGCCGGCGCGACCGGGCAATGGTCAGGTGGTCCAGCAGCGTGAAGTAGTCGAAGCCCAGCATCTCGACCAGACGGCTGGGCGTGCGCTCGGCCTCTTCCAGACCGAGCCAGCGGTTGAACTGGATCTGCGCCTTGCGCGTGGTCTGCTGGATGCTGTCGATGCCGTAGTCGGCCAGCGCCGTGTCGTCCCCTTCGGTGGCGAAGGCGATCTGGTTGCGCAGGTCGGTCAGCCGGTTGTTTACCGGGGTGGCCGACAGCATCAGCACCCGGGTCTTGACCCCCTCCCGGATGATCTTGCGCATCAGGCGGTCGTAGCGCGTCTCGGTGCCTTGTCGGGGCGACTTCTTGTTGCGGAAGTTGTGGCTCTCGTCGATGACAACCAGGTCGTAATTGCCCCAGTTCACATGGGACAAGTCGATGTCGCCCGAGTGGCCGCCGTCGCGCGACAGGTCGGTGTGGTTCAACACGTCGTAGTTGAACCGGTCCGCTGCCAGGATGTTGCGCTTGTCGTTGGCCTTGTAGAGGGTCCAGTTGTCGCGCAGGCGCTTGGGGGCCAGGACCAGCACGCGGTCGTTGCGCAGCTCGTGGTACTTGATGACGGCCAGGGCTTCGAAGGTCTTGCCGAGGCCCACGCTGTCCGCGATGATGCAGCCGCCAAAGCGCGCCAGCTTGTCGATGGCGCCGACCACGCCATCCCGCTGGAACTTGAACAGCTTCTTCCAGACCACCGTGTTGCGGATGCCGGTGGCCGACTTGACGATGCGCTCCTCGTCCAGCGCATCCTCCCGGCCGCCGAACAAGTGGTTCAGCATCAACGCGTAGATTGCGAACGGTGCTCGGTGTTCACCGATGGACTTCAGTTGGTCGAGCAGTGTCTGTCGCACGGCATCGGCGAACTCAGCGGCCGGCGGCAGCGTCTTCCATTGCTGGTCGAACCATTGGGCCAGCATGGAGGCTTCCGCAGCGCTCTCCGAGGCTTGCGTCAGGCTCAGGGGGTTGCCGGGCGTCAGCCCCAGCCCCTCCGTACTCATGGCCACCGAGCCCATGACGACTTGCTCGGGCGTCCCCCGCGCATTGCGCAGAACGGCCGTGCCCTGCGGGATCCGGCCGGGCGCGCGCCGCACCTCCACATTGCCCTGTAGCCACACAGCGCACTGGTTCGCCAGCCACCGGGTCTGCAGCCGATTACGGGCGGCGCGGTCGCCTTCGCCTCCTTGAACCTCCAGGTCCTGGCCTTCGGCCGGCAGGATGAGCTGGGTGCCGCTCACGCGCGCCAGGCCATCGCGCAGCTCGGCGTAGGCATGGAGCGAGAAGGTCGGCGTCATGAACGCGAGCGACTGGCCCGCCTTGAGGCGCGGGCGCAGGAGGTCGATGGTGCGGTCTGCGCCGCGATTCGGAACAAGTTTCATCGGGACATCCCCGCTCCGTTGGCTGGCAGCGAACCGTCAAACCTCATTCTTCCACCTCGTCGCTCACCACCTTCGCCACTCGCTCGCTCACAACCCACTCCAACCGCACCCGCGCCCGCGTCATCCCCACGAACAGCAGCCGCCGCGCCCTCTCGTCCAGTCCATCGAAGTCACACTCCGTCAGCACCACCGCCGGCGCGGCCTGGCCCTTGAAGCGCCTCACCGAATCTACGAGCAGGTCGCCCTGGGTCCAGATGGCACCACCCCCTTCGTCGTATGCCCCGGTGAACCGCCGCACCGGCCAGGGGCCGAGGCCGTCAGACTGCAGCAGCGCCGACTTCTCACACCCCTTCAGGCTGATGACCGCCACGTCCTCGAGGCCGAACCCCGCGTCCAGGCAGCGCTGCACCGCCTTCTGCGTCGCGCGCAGGCAGCCCGCGTCGTCGCTGTAGTCGACGGGGTCCGGCAGTTCGCCTTCGAAGGGCGAACACGCATCCACCGGCTCGTCGCTCAGCCCCAGCCCGTTGATCAGGCGCACGATCGCCCGGGGGCTGCGGAAGTTGTCCATCGCGCGCACCGTGACCGCGTCGGGCAGGTCGAATGCCACCCGGTCGGGGTAGAGCTGCTGACCCGGATCCTCCAATAGCACGGCCCGCCCCCGTTCGCGCAGGCGCGACAGCAGGGCTTCCACCCACTCGGGCTGCAGGTCCTGGCACTCGTCGAGGACGACGAGGTCGAGATCGGGTTCGGCATCGCGCACGATGTCCACGCAGGCCTGCGCCACCCTGTCGAATACGCCCGGCTGCGTGAAGTCCACGGTCACGCCAGCCTGTCGGCACAAGCGCACCGCGTACTCATGGAAGGTCTCCGCCCTGGTGCGCAGCGGCGCGACGCTCGCGATGTGATCGGCCAAGGCCCGGTTGAAGCAGAAGTAGGCCGCGCGCTCGCCCCGCTCGGCGGCCTCGCGCAGGAGCCGCAGCGCCAGTTGCGTCTTGCCGGAACCCGCGGTGCCCAGGACGCGTACCAGCCCCGAAGGCACGGTCATGCGCGGCACCCAGGTGGCCAGGCCGGCACTCAGGCGGGTGGATGCCGCCATCAGCCGGCCCGACAGCGCCGAGACGTCTGGCAGCACCCGGAAGCGGTTCTCGAGAAAGGCCAGCACCCGGGCGTGGGCGTCAGCGGATGGGAAACCCGCCCCCATCTGCTCGACGACCGTGCCCACCAGATGCGCCATGCCACTGGCGTCTACGATGCGCTCACGCGGCCACTGCACCGAGCCGCCCTGCACCTGCATGTCGGGCAGCACCAGCAGCTGGTGCACGCGCACCTTCAGCCCCGCTTCGGCCAGCCGCGTGCGCAGCGCGTTGTACTGGAACCGCCCCTGCTGGTCGACGCTGCGCGCATCGCCGCGCTCGTAGCGCTTGAAGATGCCGTCGGCACGGAACTCGACCTCGCCCGACTTCACCTCCAGCAGCATCATGTCGCCCGCCTGGTTGACGACCACGATGTCGATCTCGCCGTGGTGCTCGGCCGGGCCGCTGCCCACGCTCCAGTCGACGCTGTGGAACAGCGTGTAGGCGTCGCTCAGGCCCTCGGCCAGCTCCCCAAGCGCTTGCAGCTCAGCGGCCAGCCCGGCAGACCAGGCGCGGCGTGGCGGAAGTGATGGAAGGACGCGCGCCATGCTCACGCCCGCACGGAGGGTGCAGCGCGGCGCAAACGGCAGCGGGAGGTCCTCGACCTGCGGGCAGTGTTCTTCATGCCTTCGCCTTCTTCTTGTTGTAGTCTTGTCCAACGAGGTGTGAGCCTGGAGCTGGGGCCGTGTTTCAGGCGGAATGTGAGCCTGGAGGCGGGCGGCAGGGTCGGCGGTTGGCGGGCTGATGGGCAGCCCGCATGCCGCGCGCGTCG
>JBILNT010000281.1:0-2777 GCA_044374875.1 Rubrivivax sp. | reverse complement strand
GCCTGCTCGTTGTTGTGCTTGGACGAGCCGACGACGAAGATCGAGTCGGGGCCGCTGGCCTTGCGCAGCTCGAGCATCTTCGCGCTGATCTCGTTCAGGGCCTGGTCCCAGGTGATCTTCTGGTACTTGCCGTCGACCAGCTTCATCGGGTACTTCAGGCGGAACTCGCCGTGCCCGTGCTCACGCAGTGCGGCGCCCTTGGCGCAGTGCGCGCCCATGTTGATCGGGCTGTCGAAGACCGGCTCCTGGCGCACCCAGACACCGTTCTCGACCACCGCGTCGACCGCGCAACCGACCGAGCAGTGGCCGCACACGGTGCGCTTGACCTCGATCTTGCGCGCGCCGTCGGCGGCCTTCTTGGCCGGGTCGGCCGCCTCCGCACGCTTGACCAGCGTCAGCTGGCCCGCGGCGATGCCAGCGCCCACGCCGAGGCCGGAGCGGCGCAGGAAGGAGCGACGATCCATCGTCGGCACGGCGCGCGAGATGCCCCGTGCCAGACTGGAAACGAGTGACGAGGCCGGTGCGGATGCTTGTTGGCTACGGCGTGTGAGCAGCATGGCTTCTCCTGCAATCACGATGGGCGGCAGGACGCCGACGCTCGGCCCGCCACCAGGGCAGGGCCGCGCGGACGCGCGCGCCCGGACGTTCGGTCAGACCCGGGCGGTCTGGTAATAGCGCAGCACGTGCTGCGTCACCTGGTAGCCCTGGCGGGCGGCGTCGGGTTGCGCAGGCGCGGCAGCCTGCGGCTCGACCTTCGGGCTCAGCGGCACCAGCGCCGCAGCACCAGCCAGGGCGCCGGCAGCGCCGGCACCGGCGAACACTGCGCGGCGATTCAGTCGCGGCGCCTTGTCTTCGCTCATGGATGCTCCTTCGCGTGGCCCGCGCGCAGATGTGCACGCGACTTCCGACCACGGCTCGATCACCCCGCAGAGCCGCCAGGGGTTCAATCAGGGGGTGCCCCAGATGGGAGCGACAAGTTGTCGCAACCGCGCGCGACAAATTGTCGCGAGCCGCAAGACCCGCGTCAGCCGGCGTGCGCTGGCGTCGCCACCTCGCCCCCGGCGCTGACCCGCACGGCGCAGTACTTGAACTCCGGGATCTTCGCCACCGGGTCGAGCGCCGGGTTGGTCAGGCGGTTGATCGCCGCCTCGGCCCAGCAGAACGCCACGAACACGGTGCCGCGCGGCGTGCCGTCGTCGGCGCGCGCCCACAGGCTCACCTCGCCACGCCGGGTCTGCAAGGTCAGCGGCTGCCCGGCCGCGATGCCGAGCGCGCGCAGGTCCTGCGGATGGAGCATCGCCACCGGCTCGGGCTCGATCTCGTCGAGCACGATGCTGCGCCGCGTCATGCTGCCGGTGTGCCAGTGCTCGAGTTGCCGCCCGGTGATGAGCACGAAGGGGTAGTCGGCGTCGGTCAGTTCGTCGGCCGGCACCAGGCCCGCCGGCACGAAGCGGGCGCGGCCGTCGGCGGTCGGGAAGGCGTCGACGAAGACGACCCGCTCGCCGGCGTCGCCCTCGGCGCGGCAAGGGTAGGTCACGGCGTGCTCGCGCTGCAGCCTTTCCCAGGTGATGCCAGCGATGCTGGGCATGGCGCGCCGCATCTCGTCGAACACCGCCGCCACCGCGCGTCCGTGTTCGGCATGACCGTCACCGTAGCCGCTCCAGTCCAGGCCGAGCTCGCGCGCGAGCTGCTGCAGGATCCACAGGTCCTGGTGGGCCTGGCCGGGCGGCGCCAGCGCCGGGCGGCCCAGTTGCACGAGCCGGTCGGTGTTGGTGAAGGTTCCGGTCTTCTCGGCAAAGCTGGACGCGGGCAGGATCACGTCGGCCAGCATGGCCGTCTCGGTCGGGAAGATGTCCTGCACGACCAGCATCCCGAGGCTGGCCAGGGCCTCGCGGGCGTGCTGCGCATCGGGGTCGCTCATCGCCGGGTTCTCGCCCATGACGACCATCGCGCGAACCTCGCCGCGCAGCGCGGCGTCCATCACCTCCACCACGGTCAGGCCGGGGCGGTCGTCCAGGGCTTCCGGCGCCACGCCCCAGACCTGCGCCCAGTGCGCGCGCACCGCCGGGTCGGCCACCCGCTGGTAATCGGGGAACATCATCGGGATCAGGCCGGCGTCGGAGGCGCCCTGCACGTTGTTCTGCCCGCGCAGCGGGTGCAGACCGGTGCCGGGGCGTCCGATCTGGCCCGTCATCAGCGCCAGCGCGATCAGGCAGCGCGCGTTGTCGGTGCCGTGCACGTGCTGGCTGATGCCCATCCCCCAGAGGATCATCGACGCACGGCTGGTGGCGTAAAGGCGCGCCACCTCGCGGATGGTCGCGGCCGGGATGCCGCAGACGTCTTCCACCACCTCGGGCGAAAAGGCGCGCAGGTGCTCGGCCAGCGCGTCGAAGCCGTGGGTGCGGCGGGCGATGAAGTCGCGGTCCACCAGGCCTTCGGTCACGATGACGTTCATCATCGCGTTGAGCAGCGCCACGTCGCTGTCGGGCCTGAACTGCAGGAAGCGGTGCGCCACGCGCGCCAGCTCGCCGCGGCGCGGATCCATCAGCACCAGCTTCGTGCCGCGCTCCACCGCGTTCTTGATCCAGCTCGCCGCGACCGGGTGGTTCACCGTCGGGTTGGCGCCGATCACGATCACCACCTCGGCATCGAGCACGTCGGCCACCGGGTTGCTCACCGCCCCCGAGCCGATGCCCTCCAGCAGTGCCGCCACGCTCGACGCATGGCACAGCCGCGTGCAGTGATCGACGTTGTGGCTGCCGAATCCCAGCCGCACC
>JBILNT010000150.1:0-9255 GCA_044374875.1 Rubrivivax sp. | reverse complement strand
GCTGGCGATCAGCCGCGCGCTGATGGCGAACCCATCGCTCGTGCTGCTCGACGAGCCCAGCCTGGGCCTGTCGCCCAAGTTGACCAAGGAGATCTTCGAGATCGTCGTGCGCATCAACCGCGAGCGCGGCACCACGATCCTGCTGGTCGAGCAGAACGCCAACATGGCTCTCAATGCCGCCGACCACGGTTACGTGCTGGAGAACGGCCGCATCGTCATGGAGGACAGCTGCGAGCGCCTGCGCGAGAAGGAGGACATCAAGGAGTTCTACCTGGGCATGAAGGAAACCGGCGCGCGCGGCGAGCGGCGCTGGAAGAAGAAGAAGACCTGGAGGTAGCAGCCCTATGAGCGTCCTGTGGGATACCAGCCGCATCCAGCCGCGCACCGACATCGTGGTGCCGGGCGACACCATCACCGAGGTGTTCTGGAACGCCGTGGCGGCGCGTGGCGACCAGGTCTGGCTGCGCGAGAAGCACCTCGGCCTGTGGCGCGAGCGCACCTGGCGTCAGGTGGGCGAGGGCGTGCGCGAGATCGCCATGGGCCTGGCCGCGCTGGGCTTCGAGCCAGGCCACACCGCCTCCATCCTGTCCAACACCGTCGTCGAATGGGCGCTGGCCGACCTCGGCGTGCTCAGCGCCGGCGGCATCTCCAACGGCATCTACCCCACCGACTCGGCGTCGCAGGTGCAGTACCTGTGCGAGGACTCTTCCACCTCGGTGCTCTTCGTCGAGAACGAGGAGCAGCTCGACAAGGCGCTCGAGGTCCGCGAGCGCCTGCCGGCGCTGAAGTGGATCGTCGTCTTCGACATGGAGGGTCTGCACCGCTTCTCCGACCCGATGGTGCTGGGCCTGGAGGCCCTGCGCGAGCGCGGGCGGGCGCACGACACGGCCCATCCCGGCCTGTTCGACCGGCGCGTGGCCAGCCGGGGCCCCGACGACCTCGCGATCCTGATCTACACCTCGGGCACCACCGGCAAGCCCAAGGGCGCGATGCATTGCCACCGCTCGCTGGTCTACACCACGCGCGGCTACAACACGCTCATCGCGCAGGACGAGCACGACGAGCGGATGTGCTTCCTGCCGCTGTGCCACGTGGCCGAGCGCCTGGGCGGCGAGTACTTCGCCATGTACACCGGCGCGAAGCTGAACTTCGTCGAGAACCCCGACACCGTGCCGGAGAACGTGCGCGAGATCGCGCCGACCGTCTTCGTCGCCGTGCCGCGGGTCTGGGAGAAGTTCTATTCGGCGGTGACGATCGCGCTGTCGGAATCGAGCCGGATGCAGCAGGCGGCCTACGCCTGGGCCATCGGCGTCGGCCGCCGCATCGCTGATCTCGTTCTCGCCGGCCAGCCCGTGCCGGGGCTGCTGAAGGCGCAGTTCATGATCGGCCGCTGGCTGGCGCTGGACAACGTGCGCAAGCTCGTCGGCGTGCATCGTGCCCGCTTCCTCGTCACCGGTGCCGCGCCGATCTCGCCCGAGCTGGTGCGCTGGTACCTCGCGCTGGGCGTGCCCATGCTGGAGGTGTGGGGCCAGACCGAGAGCGGTGGCGCGTCCACCGGCATGCCGGCGGCGAAGATCAAGCCGGGCTCGATCGGCCCGGCCTGCAGCTACAACGAGGTCAAGGTGGACCCGGCGACCGGCGAGCTGCTGATCCGCGGCCCGAACGTCTTCATGGGCTACCTGAACCAGCCCGGGAAGACAGCCGAGACCATCGACGCCGACGGCTGGCTGCACACCGGCGACGTCGGCACCGTGGACGAGGAAGGGTACTTCCGCATCACCGACCGGATGAAGGACATCATCATCACGGCCGGGGGCAAGAACATCACGCCCAGCGAGTGGGAGAACGAACTGAAGTTCTCGCCCTACGTGACCGATGCGGTCGTGATCGGCGACAAGCGGGCCTTCCTGACGGCGCTGATCATGATCGACCAGGAGAACGTCGAGAAGTTTGCCCAGGACCACGACGTGCCGTTCTCGAACTACGCCAGCCTGACCCGGGCCCCCGAGGTGCAGGCCCTGATCCAGGCCGAGATCGACAAGGTCAACGCGAAGTTCGCGCGCGTCGAGCAGATCAAGGCTTTCCGCCTCATCGAGACCCAGTTGACAGCCGAGGACGAGGAACTCACCCCCACGATGAAGTTGAAGCGCAGCTTCGTCCAGAAGAAGTACGCCGCGCTGATCGATTCCATGTACGGCAGCCGCGCCTGAGGGCGCCACGAAGGAGAACGCAGATGAAGCACGTGATCAAGGCCCTGGCCATCGCCGCCGCCCTGGCGGCAGGCAGCAGCGCCGCCCTCGCCCAGGCCCAGCAGGGCGTGTCGAAGAACGAGATCGTCATCGGCTCGATCCAGGACCTGTCCGGGCCGCTGGCCGGTTTCGGCAAGCAGGTGCGCCTGGGGATGATGCTGCGCGTCGACGAGGCCAACGAGATGGGCGGCGTCAACGGGCGCAAGCTCAGGCTGCTGGTCGAGGACTCCGCCTACGACCCGCGCAAGGCCGTGCTGGCGGCGCAGAAGCTGGTCAACCAGGACAAGATCTTCGCGATGGTGGCGCACATCGGCACCGCGCAGAACCTGGCGGCGATGCCCGTGCAGTTCGAGAAGAACGTCGTCAACTTCTTCCCGGTGACCGCGGCGCGCGAGATGTACGAGCCCTTCCACCGCCTGAAGTTCTCGTTCGCGACCACCTACTACGACCAGATGCGGGTCTACCTGCCGGAGCTGGTCAAGCAGAAGGGCGCCAAGAAGGTCTGCGCCGTCTACCAGGACGACGAGTTCGGGCTCGAGGTGCTGCGCGGCACGGAGGCGGGCCTGAAGACCATCAACATGGAGCTTGCAGAGAAGACCAGCTTCAAGCGCGGTGCCACCGACTTCAGCTCGCAGGTCGCGCGCATGAAGTCCGCGGGTTGCGACTTCGTCGCCATGGGCACCATCATCCGCGAGACCATCGGCGTGATCGGCGAAAGCCGCAAGACCGGCTTTGCGCCGACCTTCCTCGGCTCCAGTGCCGCCTACACCGACCTGATCCACAAGCTCGGCGGCCCGGCGATGAACGGCCTTTACGCGACGATGGCGACGCAGCACCCGTACCTCGACGAGGCCTCGCAGCCGATCCGCTTCTGGGCGACCAAGTACAAGACCAAGTTCAACGAGGACCCGACCGTCTTCTCCGTCTACGGCTACAACGCGGTCGATGCCTTCATCCGCGCCGCCGGCAAGGCGGGCCCGAACCTGACGACCGACAGCTTCGTCAAGGCGATGGAGAGCATGACCATCCCGCCCGACATCTTCGGCAGCGCCGAGATGACCTTCACCGCGAAGAAGCGCCTGGGCAGCACCGCCACGCGCCTGTCGCAGATCACCGATGGTCGCTGGAAGGTGATCTCGGAGTACCGCAAGCTCGACTGATTGCCGTCTGGCGCAGTGCACCGGGGGCCGCCACGCGCGGCCCCTTTCTCTTGGGCCCGGATAATCGGGCCATGGCATCCGGACACGATTGGCTCGAGGTCGAATCGCTCGACCTCGAAGGGCAGGGCGTCGCGCACCGCCCCAGGGAAGACGGCGAGGGCGAAGGCGCCGGCAAGGTCGTCTTCATCGAGGGCGCGCTTCCGGGCGAGCGCGTGCAGGTGCAGGTCTCGCGCCGCAAGAACCACTGGGAGCAGGGGCTGGCCACGGCGATCGAGCGACCGAGCGCGCAGCGCGTCGCCCCTGCCTGCCCGCACTTCGGCCTGCACGCCGGCGCCTGCGGCGGCTGCAAGATGCAGCACCTGCATCCGGCGGCCCAGGTGGCGGTCAAGCAGCGCGTGCTCGAGGACAACCTGCGTCACCTGGCCAAGGTGGTGCCCGAGCGGGTGCTGCGGCCCATCGAAGGGCCGGCCTGGGGCTATCGCTGGCGGGCCCGGCTGTCGGTGCGCTTCGTCGCCAAGAAGGGCGTCGTGCTCGTCGGCTTCCACGAGCGCAAGTCGCGCTACGTCGCCGACATGTCGGTGTGCCCGGTGCTGCCGGGGCACGTGAGCGCGATGCTGCTGCCGCTGCGCGAACTGATAGGCGCGATGGACCAGCGCGACCGCCTGCCGCAGATCGAGCTCGCCCAGGGTGACGAGGTCACGGCGCTGGTCCTGCGCCACCTGGAGCCGCTGACCGCGGACGACGCCGGCCGGCTTCGCGACTTCGCGTCCCGCCACGGCGTGCAGTGGTGGCTGCAGCCCAAGGGGCCGGACACCGTCCACCGGCTGGACGAGGGGGGCCCCGAGCTCGCCTATGCGCTGCCCGAGTTCGGCGTCGTGATGCCCTTCAAGCCGACCGACTTCACGCAGGTCAACCCGCAGATCAACCGCGTGCTGGTCGGGCGCGCCGTGCGGCTGCTCGACCCGCAGCCGGGCGAGCGCGTGATCGACTGGTTCTGCGGCCTGGGCAACTTCACGTTGCCGCTGGCCACGCGCGCCCGCGAGGTGCTGGGCATCGAGGGCAGCGAGACCCTGGTGCAGCGCGCGCGCGACAACGCGCGCCGCAACGGATTGCACGGCCGCACCGCCTTCGAGGCGCGCAACCTGTTCGAGATCGACGCCGATTCGCTGGTGGCCGCCGGGGCCGCTGACCGCTGGCTCGTCGACCCGCCGCGCGAGGGCGCCTTCGCCCTGGCCAAGGTGCTGGCCGACCTGCACGCGGCGCCGCGCGAAGGCTGGCAGCCGCCGCGGCGCATCGTCTACGTCAGCTGCAACCCCGCGACCCTGGCGCGCGACGCCGGTCTGCTGGTGCACCAGGCGGGCTATCGTTGCACGGCCGCGGGCGTGGTCAACATGTTTCCGCACACGGCGCACGTCGAGAGCATCGCCGTCTTCGACCGCGCCCAAGCCTGACCTCTTGCAGGCCGGTGCGGCAACGAAAACGGGGCCCCAGGGCCCCGTTTTCGTTCATGCCGGAAGTTTCGTCTTCAGTCGTCGCTGCCGCCGAAGATGCCGAACAGCGCGAGCAGGTTCGAGAACACGTTGTAGATGCTCAGGTACACGCCCAGCGTCGCGGTGACGTAGTTGGTCTCCAGCCCGTCCTGCACGCGCTTGAGGTCGTGCAGGATGAAGGCCGAGAAGATGCCGATCGCGATCACCGACAGCGTGATCATCAGCGCGCTGCTCTGGATGAACACGTTGGCGATGCCGGCCACCAGCAGCATGATCGCGCCGATGAACAGGAACTTGCCCATGCTCGTCAGGTCGCGCTTGATGATGCTGGACAGCGACGCCATGCCGAAGAAGATGGCGGCCGTGCCGGCGAAGGCCATCATGATCAGGCTGGCGCCGTTCGACAGGCCGAGGACCACGCCGATCAGGCGCGCCAGCATCAGGCCCATGAAGAAGGTGAAGCCCAGCAGGATCGGCACGCCCGCGGCCGAGTTCTTGAACTTGTCGATCGCGAACATGAAGCCGAAGGCACCCACGAGGAACACCACCAGCCCGATGCCGGGCGACATCGCGCGGGCGATGCCGGTCTGCACGCCGATCCACGCGCCCAGGATCGTGGGCAGCATCGACAGGGCCAGCAGCCAGTAGGTGTTGCGCAGGACGCGGTTGCGCTGCGCGCTAAGCGCGCCGCCACCTGCGATGCCGGTGTAGGTCTGCACGCTCTCGTTCATTCAGCCTCCATGGGGGGTTGTAGCCGTGTCACCCGACACGCGTGCGCGATTCTAGGATCGCAGTGCGCCGTTGCGCGATGTCCCCACCGCATCTGGCAGATTGGCCGGGCAGGCGTTACGCTTCGCGCCCTTTTCCTTCGAAAGACCGACCCCGGCGCCGAGCCGGTACCACGAGAAGCACCATGAAGAGCAAGCCCACCCTGACCCTGGAAGACACCCGCCGCATCGCCGCCGCTGCCGAAGCCGAGGCGCTGGCCAACGGCTGGGCGGTGTCGATCGCCATCGCCGACGACGGCGGGCACCTGCTGTGGCTGCAGCGCCTGGACGGCGCCGCACCCATCTCCGCGCACATCGCGCCGGCCAAGGCCCGCACCGCCGCTCTCGGGCGTCGCGAGAGCAAGGTCTACGAGGACGTGATCAACCAGGGCCGCTTCTCCTTCCTCAGCGCGCCCGAACTCGAGGGCATGCTCGAAGGCGGCGTGCCGGTGATCGTCGACGGCCAGTGCATCGGCGCGGTGGGCGTCAGCGGTGTCAAGTCGAGCGAGGACGCGCAGATCGCCCGCGCCGGCATCGCGGCACTGGGCGCCTGACCTGCGCCTGATCAGCGCCTGACGAGCAGCAGACAGCCGCCGACGATCAGCCCGGCGGAGGCCAGGGTGGTGGCGCTGGGCACCTCGCCGAGCACGAGGAAGCCGAGCGCGCCCGCCCAGACGAAGCCGGTGTACTCGAGCGGCGCCACCCGGCTGGCCTCCAGGTGCGAGAACGCCCAGGTCAGCGCGAGCAGGCCGACGGTCGCGAAGGCGCCCACCAGGGCGATGGCACCAAGGTCGGACGCCGCCACCGGCGTCCACGACAGGCTGACCGGTACCGCCAGCACGGCCGCGGGCAGCAGGTTCTGCAGCAGCAGGATGGTCCACATCGAGTCGCGCTGGGCCTGGTGGCGCGCCAGCACCATCACCCCCGAGAAAGCCAGGGCGGCGAGCGATGCCGCGGCCAGCCCCTCCAGCCGGTCGGCCGAGCCGGCCTCGCCGGCGCGTTGAAGCTCGGGCCACAGCGAGACGCCGACGCCCGCGAGGCCGAAGGCCATCGCACCCCAGATCCAGGGCGTCGGGCGTTCGCCCAGGAGCAGCATCGCCAGCAGCGACACGAAGATCGGCGCGGTGTAGCTCATGGCCACGGCCTGCGCCAGTGGCAGCAGCGTCAGCGCGTGGAAGTAGCTCAGCAGCGAGGCCAGGAGCAGCACGCAGCGCAGCGCGTGCATGCGCCACTGGTCGCGCGCGGGCATTGGCGAGCGCATCTTCAGCCACAGCAGCAGCGCGAACACCGAGCCGCTGGCGAAGCGGAGGAAGGTGAGTTCCAGCGCATCGTGGGTGTCGGCCAGCGTCTTGATGGTGGTGTCCATGCCGACGAAGCTCGCAGATGCCAGCGCACCTGAGAGCAGTGGCCAGATGGATGCCACCGGCGCCCGTGCGATGACGGTCGACGGGGTGGCGGCCGGCCGGGCCGGTGTCGGGTCAGGGGATGCAACGGACATCGGCTGAGTCTAGCCGGCGCGGCTATACTCCGAAGGTTTACCCGCCAACACCGCAGCCCACCGCGAAACTCCGCTCCAAGGTTTCCCCTCGGACGCATCGAAGCCTTCGGCCGAACCCGCCCGCGAGCCACCGTCGCGGAGCCGGCCACAAGGTGCGAGGAGGCGTCGCCGGGCGCGCGACACCGGAGCCTTTCCCTTGCTGCCCGTCCTGCCCCCCGCGCTGCTCGCCCTTGCAGACGGCACGGTCTTCATCGGCACCTCGATCGGCGCTCCCGGCACGACGGTCGGCGAAGTGGTGTTCAACACCGCGCTGACCGGCTACCAGGAGATCCTGACCGATCCGAGCTACTGCCGCCAGATCGTCACCCTGACCTACCCCCACATCGGCAACGTCGGCGTCAACGACGAGGACGTCGAGGCCTCTCGCGTGCACGCCGCCGGCCTCGTGATCCGCGACCTGCCGCCGCGCGTCTCGAACTTCCGCGCCACCGCCTCGCTGCCCGAGTACCTGCGGCGCGAAGGCACGGTGGCCATCGCCGACATCGACACCCGGCGCCTGACCCGCGTGCTGCGCACCACCGGCGCGCAGAACGGCTGCATCCTCGCGCTGCCCGCCGGCACCGCGGTGACGCAGACCCACGTCGACGACGCCGTGGCCCGTGCGCGCTCGGCCCCGTCGATGGCCGGCCTGGACCTGGCGAAGGTCGTCAGCAGCACCACCGCCTACGAGTGGACCGAGACCGAGTGGGTGCTCGGCCAAGGCTACGGCCGGGTCGAGGCGCCGCGCTTCAAGGTGGTGGCGTTCGACTACGGCGTCAAGCGCAACATCCTGCGCATGCTGGCCAGCCGTGGCTGCGCGGTCACCGTGGTGCCTGCGCAGACGCCGGCCGCCGAGGTGATGGCGATGAATCCCGATGGCGTGTTCCTCAGCAACGGCCCCGGCGACCCCGAGCCCTGCGACTACGCGATCGCGGCCGCGCGTGCCGTCATCGACGCCGGCGTGCCGACCTTCGGCATCTGCCTGGGCCACCAGATCATGGCCCTGGCCTCGGGCGCGAAGACCTTCAAGATGAAGTTCGGCCACCACGGTGCCAACCACCCGGTGAAGGACCTCGACGACGGCCGCGTCAGCATCACCAGCCAGAACCACGGCTTCGCAGTCGACGAGAAGACGCTGCCGGCCAACCTTCGCGCCACCCACGTGAGCCTGTTCGACGGCACGCTGCAGGGCCTGGCGCGCACCGACCGCCCCGCCTTCTGCTTCCAGGGCCACCCCGAGGCGAGCCCCGGGCCGCACGACATCGGCTACCTGTTCGACCGCTTCGTGCGCCTGATGGAGAAGAACTGACCATGCCGAAGCGCACCGACATCCAGAGCGTCCTGATCATCGGCGCCGGCCCGATCGTCATCGGCCAGGCCTGCGAGTTCGACTACTCCGGCGCCCAGGCCTGCAAGGCGCTGCGCGAGGAGGGCTACCGTGTCGTCCTCGTCAACAGCAACCCGGCGACGATCATGACCGACCCGGGCACCGCCGATGCCACCTACATCGAGCCGATCACCTGGCAGGTGGTCGAGAAGATCATCGCCAAGGAGCGGCAGGCCTTCCCCGACCAGAAGATGGCGCTGCTGCCCACGATGGGCGGCCAGACCGCGCTGAACTGCGCGCTCGACCTGCACCGCCACGGCGTGCTGGCGAAGCACGGCGTCGAGATGATCGGCGCCAACGAGAAGGCCATCGAGAAGGCCGAGGACCGCCTCAAGTTCAAGGACGCGATGACCTCCATCGGCCTGGACTCGGCCAAGAGCGGCATCGCGCACTCGTGGGCCGAGGCTCAGGCCGTGCGCGAGCGCATCGCTGCCGAGACCGGCAGCGCCGGCTTCCCGGTCGTGATCCGCCCGAGCTTCACGCTGGGCGGCACGGGCGGCGGCATCGCCTACAACCCGGAGGAGTTCGAGGAGATCTGCAAGCGGGGCCTCGACCTCTCGCCGACCAACGAACTCCTGATCGAGGAGAGCCTGATCGGCTGGAAGGAGTACGAGATGGAAGTCGTCCGCGACCGCGCGGACAACTGCATCATCGTCTGCTCGATC
>JBILNT010000304.1:0-2779 GCA_044374875.1 Rubrivivax sp. | reverse complement strand
AGCGCTGTCACGGATCGCCGTAATGGAGCCACCGATGTTCGGCGTATTGGAGCCAGCAACAGGTGGGTAGAACGGGCGTCCCGAGGGGGTTACGCCGGGGTGGATTTTGACGGCTTTTGGCTTGCGGGTTTGGTGGTCCCGGCGAGTTGCTTGGGCGCCCGGTACGACTGCCCGTCGAGGACCAGGCAGTAGGCGTTGTGACGCAACCGGTCCAGGCTGGCGCTGGCCAGTAGCCGGTTGGTCGGGAAGGCTTGATCCCACTCGGGGAAGTCCAGGTTGCTGGTGACGATGGTGGAGGCCTGCTCGTAGCGCTCGGCGATGAGGTCGTGCAGGTCCTCGTCGGCCGGTGCACGCAGCGGTTTGAGGCCGAAGTCATCGATGATCAGCAATGGCACCTTGGCCAGCGTGGCCAGCTTGCGCTCGTAGCCGCCGGTGGCGCGGGCCGCGTTCAGGCTCTGCGTGAGGCTGGCGCAGGTGGTGAAGACCACGTCCACACCCTGGCGCACGGCGCAGTGGCCCAGCGCCTGCGCGAGGTGGCTCTTGCCGGTGCCGCACGGCCCGACGATCAGCACCGGCGCCTTCTCGTGCAGGTAGCGCCCGGTGGCCAGGTCGTGCACCAGGGCGCGGTTGAGCTGCGGCAGCCGCTCGAAGTCGAACTGCTCCAGGGTCTTGGTGGTGCGGAACTGCGCCCGGCGCAGCCGGGTGCTGAACTTCTTCTGCTCGCGCCGCGCGACCTCGTCGCTGATCAGCAGCGCCAGGAAGTCGGTGTAGGCCATCTTGGCCTCTATGGCCTGACGGTTGCGGGCTTCCAGCGAGTCGAAGATGCCGGACAGGCGCAGCTGCTTCAGCTGCGGCGCCAGCTCGGGGGCGGGGTTCAGGTTCATGGGACTTCTCCTTGGTCAGTGCAGCAAGTCGAGCTGCGGGTGGGTGGATGTGTTCAGGGGCGCGACCTCGGCGAACAGCTCGGTGGCTGGCCGCGTGAAGCGGGTGCGGCCGTAGGCCGGCGGCGTGGGCGCGGGCACGTCGATGCGCTGGTCGGCGCCGGTGGCCAGGATCGTCTTGACGGTGCGGTAGTAGGGCGAGCCATGCGACATCGCGCGGGCGCAGGCCGCCTCCAGCCGGGCGGCTCCGTAGGGTTTGAGCAAGGCCAGTACACCCTGGGCTGCGCGCAGCCGCTCCAGGACGTGGTCGCTGAGCAACTGCTCGATCAAGGCGGCACAGGACGGGCCGATGCGATCGGCCTGCGTGGCGCACCAGGCGCGGTCGCGGCCGAAGAAGGCCTGCGCCTCGGGCGGCAGGTGCTCGCGCACGCTCACCCGCTGGCCCGGACGCTGGCCGCGCGGATGGGTGGCCACATGGCGATAGTCCTCGAACAGTGCCACGGCCGCGTCGGTGGCGCGCAGCCACAGGGTCTTGCCCACCAGCGTGAACGGCGCCGAGTACAGCACCCGCTCGAACTGCACATGGCAGTCGCGGTGCACGTTGACCCGGTGCCAGGTTCCCAGGTCCGGCGCCTGCCCGGGCAGCGCCTGCAGCAGCGGCGCTTCCAGGGCGAACAGCGCCAGGGGGCTGCGCCGGGTGGTGCCGTGACAGCGCACGCCGGCTTCCTCCATGACCCAGGCGCGCGCCTGGGCGTTGAGATCGGCCAGGTCGCGGAACGTCCGCAGCGGCAGGAAGTTGCCCTTGAGGTACTTCACGCCCGACTCGACGATGCCCTTCTTCTGCGGGTCGTGCGGCGGGCAGGGGTCGATCTTGAAGCCGTAGCCTTCGGCGCACTCGGCGTAGGCGCGCTGCACGGTGGGATCCTGGGCGCAGGCGCGGGTGATGGCGCACTTGGCGTTGTCGATGATCACGCGCCGGGGCACGCCGGCGAACCACTCGAAGGCGCGGCGGTGGCAGCCCAGCCAGGTCGCCACCGTCTGGTCCCACACGAACTCCACATACTGGTGGCGGCTGTTGGCCAGCGTCATCACGAAGGCCCAGGTGCGCCGGGGCTGGCCGTCGGGGTGCACCAGCGTGGGGCCGGCGCCGAAGTCGACCTGCGCGGCGTCGCCAGGCTCGAAGTCCAGCCGGCAGGTGGCCTCCTGCGGCAGCTGGCTGCGGATGTCGGCCACCAGGCGGCGCACGGCCGAGTAGCTTCCTGTCCAGCCGTGTTGGCGCTTCAGCGCGGCGTGGATGGCGGTGCCCGAGACGCCTTGCTCGACCCAGGCGCCGAGTTGCTCGCGGTGCGGCTCCAGCGTGGAGATGGTGGTACTGGCCTTGCGGGGCTTGCCCAGCGCAGCGGCGATGGCCTCGTCCTCGGGCAGTGGCTGAGCAGGATCCAGCCACCCGAACTCGCTGGCGATGCGCCGCCACTGCGCCGCCTTGGGCCGGCCCATGAGGCGTGCGCCAGCGATGTCGCGGTCGGAGTCGCCCTGGCGCATGCGCAGCAGGGCCTGTCGGTAGTGATGCATCTCGAATCTCCTGCGCGCCATCCCTGGCCCTCCGGGCAAAAGGCCCGAAGGGTAGAGATGACGTCGCCGTGTTCGAGACGCCCGTCAACCCGGCGCCAGTTGGCTCCTATATGCCGATCCGGCACTGGCTCCATTACGCCGATCACGCAGTGGATCCATTACGCCGATCCGCGACTGGCTCCTACATGCCGATCACGCCGTGGCTCCTATACGGCGGTCGGTGACAAGCGCCGCGCGGATGCGCTCTTCGCGGTCTTCGGCCGCCCGTTGCCGGGCAGCCTGCGCGCGGCGGCTGCTCGCCCCAGGATCGTCCTTGGCTCGCTGCT
>JBILNT010000280.1:0-2790 GCA_044374875.1 Rubrivivax sp. | reverse complement strand
AAGGACCGCATCCTCGAGTACCTCGCGGTGCAGCAGCGCGTCGACAAGGTCAAGGCGCCCATCCTCTGCCTGGTCGGCCCCCCGGGCGTGGGAAAGACCTCGCTGGGCCAGAGCGTGGCCCGGGCCACCGGGCGCAAGTTCGTCCGCATGGCGCTGGGCGGCGTGCGCGACGAGGCCGAGATCCGCGGCCACCGCCGCACCTACATCGGCTCGATGCCGGGCAAGGTGCTGCAGAGCCTGACCAAGGTCGGCGTGCGCAACCCGCTGTTCCTGCTCGACGAGATCGACAAGCTGGGGATGGACTTCCGCGGCGACCCGTCGTCGGCGCTGCTCGAGGTGCTCGACCCCGAGCAGAACCACACCTTCAGCGACCACTACGTCGAGGTCGACTTCGACCTGTCGGACGTGATGTTCGTCGCCACCTCGAACTCGATGAACATCCCGCCGGCGCTGCTCGACCGGATGGAGGTCATCCGACTGTCGGGCTACACCGAGGACGAGAAGCTCAACATCGCCCAGCGCTACCTGCTGCCCAAGCAGGAGAAGAACAACGGCGTGAAGCCGGGCGAGATGGACGTCACCGAATCGGCGCTGCGCGGGATCATCCGCTACTACACCCGCGAGGCGGGCGTGCGTTCGCTCGAGCGCGAGATCTCCAAGATCTGCCGCAAGGTGGTCAAGGGCCTGCAGCTCAAGACCTACACCGGCACGGTCGTGGTCACCGACGAGAACCTCAACGAGTTCCTCGGCGTGCGCAAGTTCGACTTCGGCCGCGCCGAGAAGACCAACCAGGTCGGTCAGGTCGTGGGCCTGGCGTGGACCGAGGTCGGTGGCGACCTGCTGACCATCGAGTCGGCGGTGATGCCGGGCAAGGGCACCATCATCCGCACCGGTTCGCTGGGCGACGTGATGAAGGAGTCGGTCGAGGCGGCGCGCTCGGTGGTGCGTTCGCGATCGCGGCGCCTGGGCATCAAGGACGAGCTCTTCGAGAAGCGGGACATCCACATCCACGTGCCCGACGGCGCCACGCCCAAGGACGGTCCGAGCGCGGGCATCGCGATGACCACCGCCTTCGTCTCGGCGCTCACCGGCATCCCGGTGCGGGCGGATGTCGCGATGACCGGCGAGATCACGCTGCGCGGCGAGGTCACGGCGATCGGCGGCCTCAAGGAGAAGCTGCTCGCGGCCCACCGTGGCGGCGTGAGGACCGTGCTGATCCCCGAGGAGAACGTCAAGGACCTGCAGGACATTCCCGAGAACGCCAAGAGCAACCTCGAGATCGTGCCGGTCAAGTGGATCGACCAGGTGCTGGAGATCGCCCTCGAGCGCAAGCCCGAGCCCCTGCCCGACGAAGAGCCGGCGCAGCCGCAACCGGCGGCGAAGGCCGAGGTCGCGGCGCCGGTGGCGGCCGCTGACGGTTTGCCCCACTGACCGCCCCAGGGGCTTGCGCGAGCTGCAAGAACTTGATTAGAATGTGAGGCTCTCGAGCAGTCAGGAAAACGCTGCAAAGCGGTTCAAGACGGCCCGGGACCCATGCGGGAATAGCTCAGTTGGTAGAGCGCAACCTTGCCAAGGTTGAGGTCGCGAGTTCGAGACTCGTTTCCCGCTCCAGTTGCAGCAAGAAAGGGAAGCCCAGGCTTCCCTTTTTTGTGACAATGAACCGCAGGGCGCGATAGCAAAGCGGTTATGCAACGGATTGCAAATCCGTCTAGTCCGGTTCGACTCCGGATCGCGCCTCCAGAATACTGCCGGTTCAACCGGTCCTCCAGACGAAGCCCCGGACCTCCGGGGCTTCTGTCTTGTGGGCTCAGCATGGGCTCGATCTTCGTGGTGCGAGTCCCCGGCCGATCTGTGGGAGGGGCCCGGTCGGCGATGACCGGTTCCTATCCCGATTCCGGACCGCGCTCTTCAGCCCCAAAGCTCGAGCGGAGGTGCGGCACACTCCCAGCGTGCGACGCCGCCTGCTGTTGACCCTCCCGCTATGGCCCGTGACGGCCAGCCACGCGCAACCCGTCCTCCTGTCCCTGGCCATGCCGGGGCTCGACCGCGCCCGCACCGTGCGCGTGTGGCTGCCGCCCGGCTATGAGCAGGGCGACGAACGCTACCCGGTGCTCTACCTTCACGATGGGCAGAACCTTGCCGGCGCCGATGCGCCTCACGGCGGCTGGGCCGTGGACCAGGCGCTGGCCGCACTTCCGCATGCCATCGTCGTGGGCATCGACCACGGCGGCCTGCAGCGGGTCACCGAGCTCAACCCGTGGTCGAACAGCCGCTTCGGGCCGGGCGAAGGCCTGCGCTACCTGCGCTTCATTTCAGAGACCGTCAAGCCGCGGGTCGATGCCCGCCTGCGCACGCGGCCGCAGCGCGAGCACACGGCGATCGGCGGCAGCTCGCTCGGCGGGCTGGTCTCGCTGGCGGCGCTGCACTTCCACGCCCCGGTCTTCGGTGCGGCGCTGGTGCTCTCGCCGGCGTACTGGATCGCGCCCGAGGTCCACGAACTGTCGTTCGAGGACGTGCGCGTGTTCCAGTCGATCGGCACCGGCGAGGGCGAACGCCACGTCGCCGAGGCCCGGCGCATGCACGAGGCGCTGCGCACCCGGCGTGGTGTGGAGTGCCGGCTGGACGTCGTGCCTGGCGCAACGCACGACGAGCGGGCATGGCGGTCTGAGGTGCCCATCAAATTTCGTCTTCCAGCGGGCCGTTCCTATGCCGCCATGGGTTGCTGAGCAGCATGCTTGCTAATCCAGTTCTGCAGGAACTGCATCGGCGAGCTGTAGCCCAGGGTGGAGT
>JBILNT010000279.1:0-2800 GCA_044374875.1 Rubrivivax sp. | reverse complement strand
GTGGGGCGAAGGCATCTTCGGTGCCCAGGCCGCCGCGCGCCACTACTTCCGCGTCGACGCCGCCCGGCTCGGGCCCGAGCAGGCGGCGCGGCTGGCGGTGATGCTGCCCGCGCCCAAGCGCTTCGAGAAGCGCCCGGGTTCGGCCTACGTCATCGGCCGCGCGGCGACGATCGTGGCCCGGATGGGCGCGGTCGAACTGCCGTGATGCGCCCCGGCCCGAGCAAGCCCGCGGCGGACGGTGTAGCGTCTAGGCCATGAGTGCCACCGAAGAGATCGCCGCCGCCGCCGCCCGGCTCGTCGTCGAGCACGGCCTGGAGTACGGCGCGGCCAAGCGCAAGGCCGCGCGCGACCTCGGGCGCCGCAGCGGCCGGGCAGGCGAACTGCCGAGCAACGAGGAGATCGAGGACGAGGTGCGCGCCCACCTCGATCTGTTCTGCGCCGACACCCAGCCCGCCGAACTGCGCGCGCTGCGAGACGTGGCGCTGTCGTGGATGCAGCGGCTGGCCGAGTTCCGCCCGCACCTGACGGGCGCCGCATGGCGTGGCACCGCCACGCGGCTGTCGGCCGTGCACCTGGACCTCTACTGCGACGACTCGAAGGCCGCGGAGATCGCGCTGCTCAACCTGGGCGTGCCCTACGACGTCGATTCGATCGACCGCCCCGGCCAGCCGCCGGTGGAGGTGCTGACCGTCAGCTCACCGAGCCGCGCGCTGGGCGAGCCTGTCACCGTGCACCTGTCGATCCTCGACCGCGACGAGCAGCGCGGCGCGCTGCGGCCCGACGCGCGTGGACGCAGCTGGCGCGGCGACGCGGCGGCCCTGCAGCGGCTGCTGGCCCAGGACGACGAAGGAGCGCTGCCATGAAGCGCCGCGACTGGATCGCCGCAGGCGGCATAGGCGCGCTGGCCGCCGCCGGCGGGGTCGCCTGGAACCTGCGGCAGGGCCCCGGCCCGGCAGCGCCCTCCGGCGTGCCGGCCGACGACCCCGCGGGGCTGTGGTCCCGGCGCTTCGAGAAGCCCTCGGGTGGCGAGCTGGCAATGGCGGATCTGCGCGGCAAGCCGCTGGTGCTCAACTTCTGGGCAACGTGGTGCCCGCCTTGCGTCAAGGAGATGCCCGAGCTGGACCGCTTCCACCGCACCTATGCCGGCAAGGGCTGGCAGGTGGTTGGCCTGGCCATCGACGGGCCGACACCGGTGCGCGAGTTCCTCGTCCGGGTGCCCGTGGGCTTCACGATCGGGTTGGCGGGTTTCGAGGGTACGGACCTGGGCCGGCAGCTGGGCAACGACAAGGGCGGGCTGCCCTTCACGGTACTGTTCGACCGCCGCGGCGCGGTCGTTCGCCGCAAGCTGGGCGAGACGAACTTCGACGAACTGTCGCGCTGGGCAGAAGAGCTGGCGACATGACCGCGCGAACGGCGCTCAAGCCACCGACAGCGCCGATTGCATCGAACTTCGCCCATTCCGCTCCGAAAGAGCGTAAAGTCCGCGCGTTTTCGGCTTCAACCGCGGCAGCGCGGTACCTTCGGTGAAGATACTCGTCCTCCACGGACCCAACCTGAACCTTCTTGGCACCCGCGAGCCTGAGACCTACGGCCGCGTGACTTTGGCGCAGATCAATGCAGATCTCGCCAAGTTGGCTTCCGCTGGAGGCTGTCAACTCGAGACTTTCCAAAGCAATCACGAAGGCGCCCTGATCGACCGCGTGCACGACGCGCGCCTCGACGGGACGCAGTTCGTGATCATCAACCCGGGCGGCTTCACCCACACCAGCGTGGCGCTGCGCGACGCGCTCGCGGGCGTGGCGCTGCCCTTCATCGAAGTGCACCTGTCCAACGTGCACAAGCGCGAGCCGTTCCGCCATCACTCGTATTTTTCAGACGTGGCGGTCGGTGTGATCTGCGGGCTCGGCGCCGACGGTTATCGCGTCGCGCTCGAGCACGCCATGCGCCGGCTCGCTTCACCCACGGCCTGACAGGCGCCCCCAGGGCGGCCCCCGCCGCGCCCACGAGAGGACTTCCATGGACCTGCGAAAGCTCAAGACACTGATCGACCTCGTTTCCGAGTCGAACATCTCCGAACTCGAGATCACCGAGGCCGAGGGCAAGGTGCGCATCGTCAAGGCCAGCCTGGCCGCGGCGACGCCTGTGATGACCATGGCTGCGCCCGCGCCCGTGGCGCCGGTCGCGGCGGTCGCCGCCCCGGTGGCCGCCCAGGCGATGCCGGCCTCGGCGCCGGCGGAAGCCCCCGTCCAGGCCGAAGGCAAGGCGATCAAGTCGCCCATGGTCGGCACGTTCTACCGCTCGCCGAGCCCGGGCGCCAAGAGCTTCGTCGAGCTGGGCGACGCGGTCAAGGAAGGCCAGCCGGTCTGCATCATCGAGGCCATGAAGATCATGAACGAGATCGAGTCCGACACCAGCGGCAAGATCGTCCGCATCCTGTGCGAGAACGGGCAGGCGGTCGAGTTCGGCCAGCCGCTGTTCATCGTCGAATAGGTCTTCGCCGTGTTCAAGAAGATATTGATCGCGAATCGCGGCGACAACGCCGCAGGCGTTGCGGCGAAGGCTGACTTCGCTCCAGCGAAGTCGGCCGTAGCCAGAACGCGCGGCACGCGCAGCGTGCGGGGCGATTGAGCCGAGGCACCATGTTCAAGAAAATACTGATCGCCAATCGAGGCGAAATCGCCCTGAGGATCCAGCGCGCCTGCCGCGAGATGGGCATCAAGTCGGTCATCGTCTACAGCGAGGCCGACCGCGAAGCCAAGTACGTCAAGCTCGCGGACGAGGCCGTGTGCATCGGCCCCCC
>JBILNT010000149.1:0-9351 GCA_044374875.1 Rubrivivax sp. | reverse complement strand
TCGACGCGCGCGGCATGCGGGCTGCCCATCAGCCCGCCAACCGCCGACCCTGCCGCCCGCCTCCAGGCTCACATTCCGCCTGAAACACGGCCCCAGCTCCAGGCTCACACCTCGTTGGACAAGACTCCGGTTTGACCGCACCCGCCGCGACGGCTACATTACTGACCAACTGGTCATTTAGATGTCGCCCGAACCCGAAGAACAGCGCGGCGCCCTGCCCCGGCAGCGGCGCAAGGAAGCGCGGCCGCAGGAGCTGCTGGACGCCGCGCTGGCCCTGTTCGTCGAGAAGGGCTTCGCGGCCACCCGCTCGGAAGAGGTGGCGCATCGTGCCGGGGTCTCCAAGGGCACGCTCTACCTCTACTACCCGAGCAAGGAAGAGCTCTTCAAGGCGGTGGTGCGGCAGAATCTGTCGAACCTGATCGCCGAAGGCATGGAGCTGATGGCCAGCTTCGAGGGCCCGACCTCCGATCTGCTGGTCTCGCTGATGCTGACCTGGTGGGAACGATTCGGCAGCACGCCGGCGGCGGGCATCCACAAGGTGGTGATCGCCGAGGTGCGCAACTTCCCCGACCTCGCCCAGTTCTACACCGACGAGGTCATCGTCCCGGCCGACCACCTGTTTTCCAGCGCCGTGCAGCGCGGCATCGATCGCGGCGAGTTCCGCCCGGTGCCGGTGCACGACGTCGCCTTCGCCCTGATGTCGCCCATGCTGTTCCTCTGCCTGCACCAGCACTCGTTCGCCGCCTGCCCGGTCCAAGGGCCCGACGTCGACCCCGCCCGCGTGATCCGCACGCAACTCGACGTCGCCCTGCGCGGCCTGGAGATCCGCCCGGGGGCCGACCGGTGAGCCGGCGCGTGCGCTGGGTCGTGGCCGCACTGGCCGTGCTGGTGCTGGCCGCGCTGGTGGGCCGTGCGCTCACGGGCCGCATGGCCGAGCGGCGAAGCGCGGCCGCGCCGGTCGCCGCCTCGGCCTCGGCCGCCGTGATCGAGCTGGCCGAGGCCGACGTGGCGCGCGCGGTGCGCGCTGAACTTGCCGCCACCGTGCGCGTGACCGGCAGCGTGCAGGCGGTGCAGACCGCGCTGGTCAAGGCCAAGGTGGCCGCGGAACTGAAGAGCCTCGCGGTGCGCGAGGGCGAGGCGGTGCGCGCCGGGCAGGTCATCGGCCAGCTGGACGACACCGAGTTCCGCTGGCGCCTGCGCCAGGCCGAGGATCAGGTGGCCGCCGCGTCCGCGCAGCTGGACATCGCGCGGCGCACGCTGGCCAACAACCAGGCGCTGGTCGAGCAGGGCTTCATCTCGCGCAACGCGCTGGAGACGTCGCGCAGCAACGACGCCGCCGCCCAGGCCAACCTGCAGGCCGCGCGCGCGGCGGCTGAACTGGCACGCAAGTCGCTCGGCGACACCCGTCTCGTGGCGCCCATCGGCGGGCTGGTGTCGCAGCGCTTCGCGCAGCCCGGCGAGCGCGTGGCCATCGACGGCCGCGTCGTCGAGATCGTGGACCTGTCGCGCCTGGAGATGGCGGCCGCCCTGGCCCCCGAGGACGCTCCGGCGGTGCGCGTGGGCATGCCGGCGCGGCTGCAGGTCGACGGGCTGGCCGATCCGCTGCCGGCCCGCGTGGCGCGCATCAACCCCAGCGCGCAGACCGGCACGCGCGCCGTGATGGCCTACCTGACGGTGGAACCGCATCCGGCGCTGCGCCAGGGGCTGTTCGCCCGCGGCGCGATCGAACGCGAGCGGCGCAGCGCGCTGGTGGTGCCGGCCTCGGCCGTGCGCTTCGAGCAGGCGCGCCCCTACGTGATCGAGGCCGCCGACGGTCGCGCCCGCGTGCGGACGGTGCAACTCGGCGAGCGCGGGGAGGCCGTCTTCGGCGCCGGCGCCAGCGAAGCCGCCATCGAGATCGTCTCCGGACTCGCCGAAGGGGCCCGCGTGCTGCGCGGCAGCGCCGGCGCGCTGCGCGACGGCACCGCGCTGCAGCTCGCCGCCGCGACCCCGGCCCCGGCCGCGTCGCGCTGATCCGCGAGGGCACCGCCAGCCATGTGGTTCACCCGCGTCTCGATCGCCAACCCGGTGCTGGCGACGATGGTCATGCTGGCCTTCGTCGTGCTGGGCCTGTTCAGCTACCAGCGCCTGGCGATCGACCAGTTCCCGAACATCGACCTGCCCACCGTGGTGGTGCAGATGGACTATCCCGGCGCCTCGCCCGAGATCGTCGAGGCCGAGGTGACGAAGAAGGTCGAGGAGGCGGTCAACACCGTCGCCGGCATCTCGTCGCTGTACTCGCGCTCGTACGAGGGCAGCTCGCTCGTCATCATCGAGTTCAACCTCGACGTCGACGGCCGCAAGGCGGCCGAGGACGTGCGCGAGAAGGTGGCGCTGATCCGCCCGCTGCTGCGCGACGAGGTCGAGGAGCCGCGCATCTCGCGCTTCGACCCCGCCAGCCAGCCGGTGTTCAACGTCGCGCTGCTGTCGCCCGACGGCAGCCGCTCGCCGCAGGAGCTGACCACCTTGGCGCAGCAGGTGCTGCAAAAGCGCCTGGAGAACGTTCGCGGCGTCGGGGCGGTGACGGTCGTCGGCGGCGTCGAGCGCGAGGTCAACGTCTACCTGAAGCCGGGGGCGATGGAGGCCTGGGGCGTGACGGTCGAGCAGGTGGCCGCCGCGCTGCGCAGCGAGAACCAGGAACTGCCCGCCGGCTCCATCCGCTCGCTCGAGCAGGAGCGCGTGGTGCAGATCAACGCGCGGCTGAAGACGCCGGCCGAGTTCCGCGACATCGTCGTCGGCCGCCGCGGCAGCGCGATCGTGCGCCTCGGTCAGGTGGCCGACGTGGTGGATGGCCCGCAGGAGGTCGAGAGCCTGGCCCTCTACAACGGCCAGCGCACGGTGCTGCTGTCGGTGCAGAAGAGCCAGGGCGAGAACACCATCGCCGTGGTCGACGGGCTGAGGAAGGCGCTCGATGCCGCGCAGCCGCTGCTGCCGCCCGGCGTGAAGACCGAGATCAACCGCGACAACTCGCGCCAGATCCGGGTCTCGGTGGCCAACGTGCAGCGAACGCTGATCGAGGGCGCGGTGCTGACGATCGGCATCGTCTTCCTGTTCCTGAACTCCTGGCGCTCGACCGTCATCACCGGGCTGACGCTGCCGATCGCGCTGATCGGAACCTTCCTGTTCATGTACGTCTTCGGCTTCACGATCAACATGATCACGCTGATGGCGCTGAGCCTGTGCGTGGGGCTGCTGATCGACGACGCCATCGTCGTGCGCGAGAACATCGTGCGCCACGTGCAGATGGGCAAGAGCCCGCACGACGCGGCGCTGCAGGGCACCGACGAGATCGGGCTGGCCGTGCTGGCCACCACGCTGTCGATCGTGGCGGTGTTCCTGCCCATCGGCTTCATGGGCGGGATCATCGGCAAGTTCTTCCACGAGTTCGGGATCACCATCGTCGCCGCGGTGCTGATCTCGATGTTCGTCAGCTTCACGCTCGACCCGATGCTCTCGAGCGTCTGGCACGACCCGCACGCCGCCCACGCCCACGGGGCCTCGGGGGCGCCGAAGGGCTCGCTCTACGACCGCACGATCGGCCGCGTGACGGCCCGCTTCGAGCGCTTCACCGACCGGCTCTCCGACGCCTACCAGGCCATCCTGGCGTGGTCGCTGGAGCACCGGAAGAAGACGCTCGCGCTGGCCGCGGCCACCTTCGTGGCCGCCATCGCGATGGTGCCGCTGCTGGGCGCGGAGTTCGTGCCCAAGGCCGACTATTCCGAGACCCAGGTCAACTTCTACACCCCGGTGGGCTCGTCGCTCGAGGTCACCGAGATGCGCGCCCGCCAGGTCGACGCGGCGCTGCGCGAGTTCCCCGAGATCCGCTACACGGTGGCCACCATCAACAGCGGCTTCGCGCAGGGCAAGATCTACGCCTCGATGTACGTGCGGCTGGTCGACCGCAAGGACAGGAAGCGCAGCGTCAACGACCTGACCGGCCCGATACGGGAGCGGCTCGCGCGCATCCCCGGCATCACCGTCACCAACATCGGCGTCACCGACCTGGGCGGGGGAAAGAGCCTGCAGTTCTCGGTGCAGGGGCAGGACCTGGGCGAGCTCGAGCGCCTGTCGCGCGAGATCACCACGAAGCTGCGCCAGATACCGGGCCTGGTGGACCTGGACAGCACCCTCAAGCCCGACAAGCCCACGGTGGCGCTGGAGGTGCGGCGCGACGCCGCGGCCGACCTCGGACTCAATGTCAGCGCGCTGGCCGGCAACCTGCGGGTGATGGTCGCCGGGCAGACGATCGGCAACTGGCGTGCCGCCGACGGCGAGACCTATGACGTGAAGCTGCGCCTGGCGCCCGAGCACCGCGACTCACCGGGCGACCTCGCCGCGCTGCCCCTGGTGGTGGGCGCGAACGCCGACGGCAGCGCGCGCGTGGTCCGCCTGTCGCAGGTGGCCGACGTGCGGCCCGGCACGGGCCCCAACCAGATCAACCGCCGCGACCTCAACCGCGAGATCAACTTCGACGCCAATGCCCTCGGGCGCTCGGCCGGCGAGGTCTCCGCCGACATCCGCAAGGTGCTCGACGGCATCGCCTGGCCGCCGGGCTACCGCTACAGCTTCGGCGGCTCGACGAAGAACATGTCGGAGTCGTTCACCTACGCGGTGGGCGCGCTGGCGCTGGCGGTGGTGTTCATCTACATGATCCTGGCCAGCCAGTTCCGCAGCTTCCTGCAGCCGCTCGCGCTGATGAGCTCGCTGCCGCTGACGCTGATCGGCGTGGTGCTGGCGCTGCTGGCATTCCGCTCGACGCTCAACATGTTCAGCATCATCGGCATCGTGATGCTGATGGGCCTGGTGACCAAGAACGCCATCCTGCTGGTGGACTTCGCGATCCGCTCGCGCGAGGGGCTGGTCGGCCCCGACGGCACGCGCGAGCCGGGAATGTCGCGCACCGACGCGCTGCTGCACGCCGCCCGGGTGCGGCTGCGGCCGATCCTGATGACCACGCTGGCGATGGTCTTCGGCATGGTGCCGCTGGCCTTCGCGCTGACCGAGGGCTCCGAGCAGCGGGCGCCGATGGGGCAGGCGGTGATCGGCGGCGTGATCACGTCGTCGCTGCTCACGCTGGTGGTGGTGCCGGTGATCTACTGCTACCTGGACGATCTGGCTGCCTGGGCGCGACGGCGCCGCGGCGGTGCTCAGCCCGGCGTCAAGGTGACGCCCTAGAATTCCGGGTCAACCCTGACTTTTATACCCCAAGCCGTACAAGCCGTACAAATTCAGACCGCACCGCCATGAACCTCGAAACCGCCCGCTTCAACATGATCGAGCAGCAGATCCGCCCCTGGGAGGTGCTCGACCAGGGTGTGCTGTCGCTGCTGGCCACCGTCAGGCGCGAGGATTTCGTGCCGGCGTCGCATCGCGCGCTGGCCTTCGTCGACACCCAGGTGCCGCTGACCGACGCCGGCACCACGGGCCCGTGCATGCTGGAGCCCAAGGTCGAGGCGCGGCTGCTGCAGGAACTGCAGGTGCAACGCCACGAGAAGGTGCTGGAGATCGGCACCGGCTCGGGCTTCATGGCCGCGCTGCTGGCCCACCGCGCGATGCACGTCCACACGCTGGAGTGCCGCCCGGGGCTGGCCGCCACGGCGCGCGAGAACCTGCGCCGCGCCGGCATCGGCAACGTGACGGTGCTCGACGTGACCGCGGCCGAAGGCACGCGCGGCCTGCCGGGCGAGGCGCCGTTCGACGTGATCCTGCTCTCGGGCTCGGTGGCCGAGGTGCCGCGCGCCCTGCTCGAGCAGCTGAAGGTCGGCGGCCGCCTGGCGGCCATCGTCGGCGACCAGCCGGTCATGATCGCCCGCCTGTTCACCCGCGCCGGCGAGGCCGCGTGGTCGCAGTCGGAGCTGTTCGACACCGTGGCCCCTCGGCTCGAGGGGTTCGCCGAACATGAGCGCTTCAGCTTCTGAAGCAGCCCGGACTGCCCAGCCCATGCGCCAGCTCCGCGTCACCGAGCTCGCGACGCTCGCCGAGTCGGGCGCGCGGCCGCAGCTGCTCGACGTGCGCGAGCCCTGGGAGGTCGCCCTGGGCCGCATCGAGCTGCCCTATGCGACGGCGCTGTCGATCCCGATGATGCAGATCCCGATGCGGCTGGCCGAGATCGACCGCACGCAGCCCGTCGTCTGCATCTGCCATCACGGCGTGCGCAGCGCGCAGGTCGTCGCATTCCTGATGCAGCAGGGCTTCGATGACGTGTACAACCTCGCCGGCGGCATCGACGCCTGGTCGGTCGAGGTCGACCCGGGCGTGCGCCGCTACTGAGACGCCCTGCCTCCCGCCGAATTCGTGACAAGGATGACCATGCGCCTGAAGCACCCTCGTACCCCGCTGGCCGCCGTCGCCGCGATCGTCACCTGCGGGTTCGCGTCGTCGGCGTGGTCGCAGAGCCTGATGGAGCTGTACAACGCTGCGCGCAGCTACGACGCCACGGTGCTGGCGGCGCGGGCGCAGGCGCAGTCGGCCGAGTTCCGCGCGGCGCAGGCCGACGGCCTGGGCAAGCCTTCTGCGGCGCTCGGTGCGAGCCTGACCACCACGCGCGTCGACCCCTCGCGCAGCATCTTCAACCCCCGTGGCGAAAGCGGCAACAGCAGCTCGGGACAGGTCGCCATCAACGGCCGCTACGCGCTGCTCAACCGCGCCAACGACGCCACGATCGCCCAGTCGCGCAAGGCGCTCGACGACGTCCAGGCGCAGCTCGACGCGGTCGAGCAGGACCTGATGGTGCGCGTGGCCCAGGCCTACTTCGACGTCCTCGCCGCCCAGGACACGCTGGCCACGACGCAGGCCAGCAAGAAGGCGATCACGGAGCAGCTGGCGTCGGCACGCCGCAACTTCGAGGTCGGCACCGCCACCATCACCGACACGCGCGAGGCGCAGGCGCGCTTCGACCTGGCCACCGCGCAGGAGATCGCGGCCGAGAACGACCTGCGCACCAAGCGCATCGCGCTGGACCAGCTCGTCGGCCGCACGGGGGTGGCCCCGAAGCCGCTGGCCATGCCCGTGGTGCTGCCGCCGGTGACGCCGGCCAGCGCGGAGGAATGGGTCACCGGCGCCGACGCCCTGCACCCCGCGATCCGCCGCGCGCGCGCCGCGCTGGAGGTGGCCGGTCTCGAGACCGAGAAGGCCAAGGCCGGGCGCATGCCCACGATCGATGCGGTCGGCAGCGTCGGCGCCCAGCGCAACGGCGGCGAACTGGCTTCGGCCTCGGCCAGCAACCGCACCGCCAGCATCGGCGTGCAGTTCAACCTGCCCCTGTACACCGGCGGCCAGGTGCAGAACCGCATCAGCGAGACCCTGGTGCTCGAGGAGCGGGCGCGCAACGACCTCGATGCCGCCCGGCGTGGCGTCGCCCAGAACACCCGCCAGGCGTTCTTCGGCGTGCAGTCGCTGCAGGCCCAGGCCAAGGCGCTGGAAGCCGCCGAATCGTCGAGCAAGCTGGCGCTGGAAGCCACGCAGCTCGGCTACCGCGTCGGCGTGCGCGTCAACCTCGACGTGCTCAACGCACAGACCCAGCTCTTCCAGACCCAGCGCGAACTCGCCAAGTCGCGCTACGACACGCTGGTGGGCAGCCTGCGGCTGCGCCAGGCCGCCGGCCGGCTGACGCCCGGCGACATCGAGGCCGTCGACCGCCTGCTGGCGAAGTAGTCGCCGCGGTGGCACGGGCCGCCACGGGCGCCGTGGCGAAGCCCGCGGTCGACGGGATTCACCGCAGAGGAACGGAGGACGCGGAGTCACGCGGAGTCACGCGGAGTCACGCTGACTCACGCGGACTCTCTCGGCGAGTCAGGTTTGACTCGGCGATCCTCGGCGCCCTTCGTTCCTCTGCGGTGAACGAACCCGCGAGCCCGCAGCCAGCACCCCGTCAGCGTGGCGGCAGCGACGCCGGCCGCGCCAGTTCGTCGAGGGCCAGCCCCTGCTGGGCCAGCAGCTTCTCCAGCACTGGCAGCAGCGGCCCCAGGCGCTCGTCGATCGCGGCGCGCACGGTGTCGATGAAGACCTGGGTCTGGCGCTCGATCTCGATGTTCAGCGCAGCGCCTTCGGGCTTGTCGCCGAAGGTGGTCATGCGCAGGGTCTCGGGGATCAGCCAGACCTCGAACCACCCGCTGCCGTCACGCTCGCGCGCGGCTTCGGCCACCGTCAGGCTGGCCCCGTTGACGGCGATGTAGCCCTTGGAGAACACGTAGCGCATCCACGGCGCCGGCACGCCGATGCGCAGCACGTGGTTGTTCTCGGGCCGGCGCACCTGCAGCACGCGGGCGGTGAAGTCGACGTGGCCGGACAGCGGGTGGCCGCCGATCTCGGCGCCGTCCTTCGCCGCCCGCTCGACGTTCAGGCGGCTGCCCACGCCCAGCGTGCCCAGCGTGGTCAGGCCCAGGCTCTGCTGCATGACGTCGAAGTCGGCACGGCCGCCGGCCGCGTGCAGCGCGGTCACGGTCAGGCACACGCCGTCGCAGGCGACGCTGGCGCCGATGGCCAGGCCTTCGTCGAAGCCGGGAGGGAAGGCGAGCGTGAAGCTGCGCAGGCCGGGGCGGTCGACGACCGCCTCGACCGTCGCCACACCCTGGACGATGCCGGTGAACATGCGGCGATTATCGACGCGGCCGCGGGATCGGGCTGTCAGCCCTGCGCCCAAGCCGCGGCGTCGAAGCCGACGCTGATGCGGCCGTCGGCCCACTCCACGACCGGACGCTTGATGACGCTGGGCTGCGCGAGCAGCAGCGTGCGCGCCGTGGCCGCATCGACGACCGCGGCCTTTGCCGCGTCGTCGAGCTTGCGCCAGGTGGTGCCCTGGCGGTTCACCAGCCGCTCCCAGCCGGCCGCCGCCAGCCAGGCGTCGAGCCGCGCCGCCGGCACGCCGTCCTTGCGGAAGTCGTGGAAGCGGTGCTCGAGCGCGTGATCGGTCAGCCAGGCGCGGGCGCGCTTGACGGTGTCGCAGTTCGGGATGCCGTAGATCGTGATCATGCGGGCAGCATAGCGGCCCCGGACGGCGTCCGACCGACCTCGGTCGCGATCAGTCACGGTCATTGGGCGCGTCGCAGGCCGGGTCGATCGCGAAGCCCGCCGACTGCACCACGCCGGCGCGGTCCACCGAGACCTGGAACCACAGGCAGTCGTGGGTGACGTAGCGCCAGGACCAGGTCTCGCCGCCCTGCCAGCCGACGCCTCGGCGCTCGCCCGGCGTGCCCAGCGTGCGCAGCAGCTCGTCGCGCGGCATCCCAGGCGCACGGGCCTGGAAGTCGGCGAGAAAGGTGTCAGAGCCCGAGAGGCATTTGATTTGCGCCGCCGGCTGTGCTTCGCGCGGCT
>JBILNT010000148.1:0-9382 GCA_044374875.1 Rubrivivax sp. | reverse complement strand
TCGATGTACCGCGCCGTCTGATCACCCGGCCGGATGCCCGGGATGAACGCTCCGCTCTTCTTCAGGTTGTCGGCGGTCTCGCGGCTGTTGAACACGAGCGCCGTGTAGAAGAAGCAGAAGAAGACGATCATCGCCGCGTACAGCAGCACGTAGATCGGCTGGCCCGGCGACAGCGCCGCCGACAGGTCCTTGAGCCACCGCAGGCCTTCGCCTGTGGCGAACCACCCGACGATGGTCGCCGGCAGCAGGATGATCGACGACGCGAAGATGGGCGGGATCACACCCGACATGTTCAGCTTCAGGGGCAGGTGCGACGACTGTCCACCGTAGACCTTGTTGCCGACCTGGCGCTTGGCGTAGTTCACCAGGATCTTGCGCTGGCCACGCTCGACGAACACCACCGCGAAGGTCACGAACACGACCAGCGCGATGATGAACAGGCTGGCGATGATGCTCATCGCACCCGTGCGCACCAGCTCGAACAGTCCGCCGATGGCGCTGGGCAGGCCCGCCACGATGCCAGCGAAGATCAGGATGGAGATGCCGTTGCCCAGGCCACGTTCGGTGATCTGCTCTCCGAGCCACATCAGGAACATGGTTCCCGCGACCAGGCTGACCACCGCTGTCATCCGGAAGCCGAAACCCGGAGAGATCACGAGGCCGGGCGACCCTTCCAGTGCGAGCGCGATGCCCAGGGACTGGAAGATCGCCAGGACGAGCGTGCCGTAGCGTGTGTACTGCGTGATCTTGCGACGACCGGCCTCGCCTTCCTTCTTCAGCGCCTCCAGCGTCGGCACGACGTAGGTCATCAGCTGCATGATGATCGACGCCGAGATGTAAGGCATGATGCCCAGGGCGAAGACCGTGAAGCGCGACAGCGCACCACCGCTGAACATGTTGAACAGGTTCAGGATGCCGCCCTGCTGGCCCTGGAACAGCTGCTGCAGCTGCACCGGGTCGATGCCTGGTACGGGAATGTGAGCCCCGATGCGATAGACCACCAGTGCCAGCAGCAGGAAGATCAGGCGGCGACGCAGGTCACCGAACTTCCCGCTCTTGGCCAGCTGGTTCGCGGAGGTTGCCACGGATGTGAACTTCCGGGATGAAACGTCAGGCAGCCGGCGCTTCGACGGCGCCGCCAGCCGCCTCGATCGCTGCACGGGCGCCGGCGGTCGCGCCGATACCCTTGAGCACGACCTTGCGGCTGAGTTCGCCCGACTTCACGACCTTCACCGACTTGACGATCTGGCGCACAAGACCCGCGGCCTTGAGCACCAGCAGGTCGATTTCCTCGGCCTGCAGACCCTGCAGTTCGGAAAGAGTGACTTCGCCGTTGTACTTCAACTGGGGGGACTTGAATCCACGCTTGGGCAGGCGACGCTGCAGCGGCATCTGGCCGCCTTCGAAACCGACCTTGTGGAAGCCGCCCGCGCGAGACTTCTGACCCTTGTGGCCGCGACCTGCAGTCTTGCCCAGGCCGGAGCCGATGCCACGACCGACACGGCGCTTGGCGTGCTTGCTGCCGCTGGCAGGCTTGATGGAGTTGATCTGCATCACAGCACCTTCACCAGGTACGAGACCTTGTTGATCATGCCGCGCACGGCGGGCGTGTCCTCGAGGACACGCTCGCTGTTGAGTTTGCGCAGCCCCAGGCCGCGTACCGTCTCGCGGTGCGACTGGCGGGTACCGGCCACGCTCTTGACGAGCTTGACGGTGAGCGTCTTCTTGTCGGACATCTTGGATCTCCGCGACGGTGTCAGTTGAAGAGGTCTTCGACCGACTTGCCGCGCTTGGCAGCCACCTCGGCAGGCGTCGTCGAGCGCTTGAGCGCGTCGAGAGTGGCGCGGACCATGTTGTAAGGATTGGTCGAACCGTGACTCTTGGCCACGATGTCGGTGACGCCCATCACCTCGAAGACGGCACGCATCGGGCCACCCGCGATGATGCCGGTACCAGCCGGCGCGGGCGCCATCAGCACCTTGGCCGCGCCGTGCTCGCCCTCGACGTTGTGATGGATCGAGCCGTTGCGCAAGCTGACCTTGACCATGTTGCGGCGTGCCGCCTCCATGGCCTTCTGCACAGCCACCGGCACTTCCTTGGCCTTGCCCTTGCCCATGCCGATACGGCCGTCACCGTCACCGACGACTGTCAGCGCGGCGAAACTCAGCGTGCGACCACCCTTGACGACCTTGGTCACGCGGTTGACCGCGATCATCTTCTCCTTGAGACCGTCGTCGTTGCCTTCGGTCTGGGCGCGGGGAGTGAACTTTGCCATTTCGTGTGTTCCTTGAGTGGCGCAGCGCTCAGAACTGCAGGCCGGCCTCGCGGGCCGCCTCAGCCAGAGCCTTCACGCGACCGTGATAGGCGAAGCCCGCGCGGTCGAAGGCGACCTTCTCGATGCCTGCAGCCTTCGCCTTCTCGGCGATGCGCTTGCCAACCACCGACGCGGCGGCAACGTTGCCACCGGCGCCCAGCTGCTCCCGCACGTCCTTCTCCGCCGTCGACGCGCTGGCCAGCACGCGGGCACCGTCCTCCGAGATGACGCTGGCGTAGATGTGCAGGTTCGAGCGGAAGACCGTCAGTCGCGCAACGTTCTGCTTGGCGATGCGCACACGGGTCTGGCGCGAGCGGCGCAGCCGCTGTTCCTTCTTGTTCAGCATGGCATCGCTCCTTACTTCTTCTTCGTCTCTTTCAGCACCACGCGCTCATCGGCGTAGCGGATGCCCTTGCCCTTGTAGGGCTCCGGCGGACGGATCGCACGCACCTCGGCGGCAACCTGGCCGACAGCCTGACGGTCCGGACCGGAGATCACGATCTCGGTCTGGGTCGGCGTTGCGACCTTGACACCGGCGGGCATGTCCTTGACCACCGGGTGCGAGAAACCGATCTGCAGATTCAGCTTGTCGCCCTGGGCCTGGGCTCGGAAGCCGACGCCGACGAGCGTCAACTTCTTCTCGAAGCCCTGACTGACCCCCGCAACCATGTTCGCCAACAGGGCGCGCGTGGTGCCGCTCATGGCGTCGGCTTGCGCCGAATCGTTGGCCGGGGCGACATTCAGGGTCGTGCCTTCCTTGGAGACCGTCACGAGCCCGCTCAGGACACGCGACAGCGAACCCTTGGAACCCTTGACGGTCACTTGATCAGCGGCGATCGCCACCTCCACGCCTTGCGGGACGGCGATCGGCATCTTTCCTACGCGGGACATGTCTCGATGCTCCCCTTAAGCCACGTAGCACAGCACTTCGCCGCCCACGCCGGACTGGCGGGCCTTGCGGTCGGTCATCACGCCCTTGGGGGTCGTGACGATGGCCACGCCGAGGCCATTCATCACCTGCGGAATGGCGTCGCGGCCGCGATAGATGCGAAGCCCAGGACGGCTGACACGCTCGATGCGCTCGATGACGGGACGACCGGCGTAGTACTTCAGGCCGATCTCGAGTTCGCTCTTGCCGGACTCGCTGCGCACGACGAAGCTGTCGATGTAGCCCTCGTCCTTCAACACCTGCGCGATCGCGACCTTGAGCTTCGACGACGGCATCGTGACACTCGCCTTCTCGACGCTCTGCGCGTTGCGGATGCGGGTCAGCATGTCGGCGATGGGATCACTCATGCTCATGAAAAGTCTCCTTGCTGCCGGGCGCTCACCAGCTGGCCTTGACGACGCCCGGGATCTCGCCCTTGAAGGCGAGCTCGCGGATCTTGGTGCGGGCGAGGCCGAACGTACGGAACGTGCCACGGGCACGACCGGTCAGCGCACAACGATTGCGCAGGCGGGTCGGGTTCGCGTTGCGCGGCAGCTGCTGCAGCTCGAGGCGGGCGGCGTAGCGCTCCTCGTCCGACCGCTTGGCATCGTCGATCACCGCCTTGAGCTCCGCGTACTTCTTGGCGTGCTTGGCGACCAGCTTCTCGCGCTTCGCTTCACGTTGCTTGATGGACTTCTTGGCCACGAGGCACCTCAGTTCTTGAACGGGAAGCGGAATGCCGTCAGGAGCGCCTTGCACTCGTCGTCGGTCTTCGCGCTGGTCGTGATGCTGATGTTCATGCCGCGGATCGCGTCGATCTTGTCGTACTCGATCTCGGGGAAGATGATCTGTTCCTTGACGCCGATGTTGTAGTTGCCACGACCGTCGAAGGAACGACCCGAGATACCCCGGAAATCACGCACTCGCGGCAGCGCAACGGTGATGAAGCGATCCAGGAACTCGTACATGCGCACGCCGCGCAGCGTGACCATGCAACCGATGGGCACGCCTTCGCGGATCTTGAAGCCGGCGATGGCGGTCTTCGACTTCGTGACGACGGGCTTCTGGCCTGCGATCTTGGTGAGGTCGCCAACCGCGTGCTCCATCACCTTCTTGTCGGCCACCGCCTCGCTGACCCCCATGTTCAGGGTGATCTTTTCGAGACGCGGGACCTGCATCACCGACTTGTAGCCAAACTTGGCCATCAGGTCCGGCACGATCTTCTCGCGGTAGAAGGCCTGGAGTCGAGCCTGCGCCGCCGTGGTTTGCTGAGCCATTGCAGTGTCGCCTTATGCCTTGATCTCTTCGCCGCTCGACTTGTAGACGCGGACCTTCTTGCCGCCGTCGAGCAACTTGACGCCGACCCGGTCGGCCTTGCCGGTGGCCGGGTTCCAGATGGCGACATTGGACTGGTGGATCGGCATGGTCTTGTCGGTCACGCCGCCCGTCGTACCCTTCATGGGGTTCGGCTTGACATGCTTCTTGACCAGGTTCACGCCGTCGACGACGACATGGTCGGCATCGACGCGCTGCGCGACGGTGCCGCGCTTGCCCTTGTCGCGACCGGCCAGCACGATGACCTGGTCGCCCTTGCGAATCTTGTTCATGATCAATCCTCGGAAGGTCGGCGTCAGAGCACTTCGGGCGCGAGCGAGACGATCTTCATGAAGCGCTCGGTGCGCAGTTCACGCGTGACCGGCCCGAAGATGCGCGTGCCGATCGGCTCGAGCTTGTTGTTCAGCAGGACCGCCGCATTGCCGTCGAACTTGACCAGCGAGCCATCCTGACGACGCACACCCTTCGCCGTGCGCACGACGACGGCGTTGTAGACCTCGCCCTTCTTGACGCGGCCACGCGGCGCGGCTTCCTTGATGCTGACCTTGATGACGTCGCCGATGCCGGCATAACGCCGCTTCGAGCCGCCCAGCACCTTGATGCACATGACGGACTTCGCACCCGTGTTGTCGGCGACGTCGAGTCGCGATTGCATTTGGATCATCTGTGTCCCCAACTTTTCCCGCGTCGGCACCAGCCTTGGCGGTCAGTCTTGGGCCCGTGGAGGGGCTTGCACCCCAGGGCAGATCCGGAAAACGAGAGCCTCGCGCTGAGCGAGGCCTATCGCATCCGGGAAAGCTTTCCATTATCGTGTGACTGTCTCGGCACGTCAAGCGCCCGTGCCAGATCAGCGTCGCGCGATGCCGCCGGCGCTCAAGCGCCTTGCCGAACCTGGCGCAGCATGGTGTCGGCGTCGCTTACCTCGAACTTGCCGGGACCTTCGACGTTGAGCGTCTTGACGACGCCATCGACCACCAGCATGGAGTAGCGGTTGGATCGCAGACCAAGCCCGCGCGCCGTGAGATCCAGCGTCAGGCCCGTCGCCTTGGCGAAATCGGCGCTTCCATCGGCCATCATCCGGACCTTGCCTGCCGTCTTCTGGTCGCGACCCCAGGCACCCATCACGAAGGCATCGTTGACCGAGACGCACCAGATCTCGTCGACGCCGGCCGCACGAAAGTCGCCCGCCTTCTCGGCATAGCCCGGCACGTGCTTGGCCGAACAGGTGGGCGTGAAGGCGCCGGGGAGCCCGAAGATCACGATCGTCTTGCCGGCGGTGGACTTCCCGATGTCGAAGCTGTTGGGCCCGATGGAGCAACCATCGCCCTCGACCTCGACGTACTCTTGCAGCGTGCCGGCGGGCAGCTGGTCGCCAATCTTGATCATGAATCCTCCAGTGTTGGGTGCGGCGTCTCGCTCGGCGTTCGCGCACCACGCGCCTTCGCCCGCGCCGCAGCAAATGCAAACGGCCGGCCCGGGATTTTCCAGGTTCCGGCCGCCAAGCCCGGGCGAGGGGCTTTAGACGAGGCGTGCCTTCTCGACGAGGCGGGTCACGACCCAGCTCTTGGTCTTGCTGATCGGGCGACCCTCGGTGATCTCGACGAGGTCGCCGAGCTTGTAGTCGCCGTTCTCGTCGTGCGCATGGTACTTGCGCGAACGGGCGACGATCTTGCCGTAGAGCTCGTGGGCGGCGCGGCGCTCGACGAGAACCGTTACGGTCTTGGCGCGCTTGTCGGAAACGACGCGGCCGACCAGAGTGCGCTTGTTCTTGACGACGGTCTGTGCTTCGCTCATTGCGCGGCCCCCGATTGACGCTTCTTCTCGGCCAGGATGGTCTTGGCGCGTGCGATGTCGCGCTTGACCTTGCCCAGCTGCGAGGTGTTGCCGAGCTGCTGGGTGGCCTTCTGCATGCGCAGGCCGAAGTGCGCCTTCAGGAGGTCGGCGACCTCCTTCTCGAGCGCAGCGACGTCCTTGGCGCGGAGTTCAGATGCTTTCATGACGTTGTGCCTTTCGCGGATCAGGCGCCGACCTGACGCGCCACGAACGTGGTGCGCAGGGGCAGCTTGGCGGACGCGAGCAGGAACGCCTCACGGGCCAGCTGCTCGGGCACACCGTTGATCTCGTAGAGCACCTTGCCCGGCTGGATCTCGGCCACGTAGTACTCGGGGTTGCCCTTGCCGTTGCCCATGCGGACCTCGGCAGGCTTGTGGGAGATTGGCTTGTCCGGGAAGATGCGGATGAAGATCCGACCACCGCGCTTGATGTGACGCGAGATGGCGCGGCGTGCCGCTTCGATCTGGCGCGCCGTGATGCGGCCGCGCTCGGTGGCCTTCAGGCCGAACTCGCCGAACGAGACGTTGGTCCCGCGTGTGGCGATGCCGGTGTTGCGGCCCTTCTGTTCCTTGCGGAACTTGCGACGAGAAGGTTGCAGCATCGTTATTCTCCTTTGGTCTCGCCGCCAGCCGGCGCACCGGCGCGACGAACACGCTTGACCGCCGGTCCGCCCTTGGCGGCGGCGTCACCGGCGGGCGCGGCGGCCGGGGCTCCGGCCTCGGCGCGCGGGGCACGGTCACCCGGGCGACCGCGGCCACCCGGCGCACCCGGACGCGGGCCGCGACGCGAGCGGCGGTCGTCCTCGGCGCCTTCCTTGGCGGTCAGCGCAGGGGACTCGCCGTTGGCAAGGCGGTCGCCGCGGTAGACCCAGACCTTGACGCCGATGACGCCGTAGGTGGTCTTGGCTTCCGAGAAACCGTAGTCGATGTCGGCCTTGAGGGTGTGGAGCGGCACGCGGCCTTCGCGGTACCACTCGCAACGGGCGATCTCGATGCCGTTGAGGCGGCCCGACGACATGATCTTGATGCCCTGGGCGCCGAGGCGCATGGCGTTCTGCATGGCGCGCTTCATCGCGCGGCGGAACATGATGCGCTTCTCGAGCTGCTGGGTGATCGAGTCGGCGATCAGCTGCGCATCGACCTCGGGCTTGCGGATCTCCTCGATGTTCACCGCGACGGGAACGCCCAGGCGACGCGACAGCTCGGCCTTGAGGTTCTCGATGTCCTCGCCCTTCTTGCCGATCACGACACCCGGGCGGGCCGAGAAGATCGTGATGCGGGCGTTCTTTGCCGGGCGCTCGATGAGGATGCGCGAGACGGCAGCGTTCTTCAGCTTCGTCTTCAGGTACTCGCGAACCTGCAGGTCTTCGGCCAGCATGCCGGCGAAGTTGCGGTTGTTGGCGAACCAGCGCGAGCCCCAGGCGCGGGTGACCGAGAGCCGGAAGCCGGTCGGATGGATTTTCTGTCCCATGTTTCTTCCTGGCTGCTCAGTTGCCGACGGTGACGTAGATGTGGCACGTCGGCTTGCTGATCCGGTTGCCCCTGCCCTTGGCGCGAGCGGAGAAACGCTTGAGCGTCGCACCCTGCTCGACGTAGATCGAGGTGATCTTGAGCTCGTCGATGTCGGCGCCGTCGTTGTGCTCGGCGTTCGCCACGGCGGACTCCAACGCCTTGCGGATGATGAGCGCAGCCTTCTTGGGGGTGAAGGTCAGGATGTTGAGAGCCTGGTCCACCTTCTTGCCGCGGATCATGTCCGCCACCAGCCGACCCTTGTCGACCGACAGGCGGACGCCGCGGACACTTGCCTTGGTTTCCATCGTCGGCTCCCCTTACTTCTTGGCCTTCTTGTCCGCGGGGTGACCCTTGAACAGCCGGGTCAGCGCGAACTCGCCGAGCTTGTGGCCGACCATCTGGTCGGTCACGTAGACAGGGACGTGCTGCTTGCCGTTGTGCACGGCGACCGTCAGCCCGATGAACTCGGGCAGGATGGTGGAGCGACGCGACCAGGTCTTGATCGGCTTCTTGTCCTTGGTGGCGGCAGCCTTCTCGACCTTGGCCATCAGGTGGTGGTCCACGAAGGGACCCTTCTTGAGTGAACGTGCCATGTTCTACGGCCTCACTTCTTGCGACGCGAGACGATGAACGTCTGCGTGCGCTTGTTCTTGCGGGTGCGATAGCCCTTGGTCAGCGTGTTCCACGGCGACACCGGGGCGCGCGCCTCGCCGGTGCGGCCTTCGCCGCCGCCATGCGGGTGATCGACCGGGTTCATCGCCACGCCGCGGACTGTCGGGCGGATACCCTTCCAGCGACGGGCACCGGCCTTGCCGTACTGGCGAAGGTTGTGTTCCTCGTTGCTGACCTCGCCGATGGTCGCGCGGCAGTCGATATGGACCCGACGGACCTCACCCGAACGCAGACGGATCTGCGCGTAGATGCCTTCACGGGCCATCAGCGTGACCGAGGCACCCGCAGAGCGCGCGATCTGGGCGCCCTTGCCCGGCAGCATCTCGACGCAGTGGATCGTCGAGCCGACCGGGATGTTGCGGATCGGCAGGGCATTGCCGGCCTTGATCGGAGCCTCGGCGCCCGACAGCAGGGTCGCGCCCGCCTCGATCCCGCGAGGCGCAATGATGTAGCGGCGCTCACCGTCGGCGTAGCACAGCAGCGCGATGTGGGCGGTGCGGTTCGGGTCGTACTCGATGCGCTCGACCTTGGCCGGGATGCCGTCCTTGTTGCGGCGGAAGTCGACGACGCGGTAGTGGTGCTTGTGGCCACCACCCTTGTGACGCATCGTGATGTGGCCGTTGTTGTTGCGGCCAGACTTCTGCTTCTGCGGCTCGAGCAGGGATGCCTCGGGGGCGCCCTTGTGCAGGTGCTTGTGCACCACCTTCGTCACCGCGCGGCGGCCCGGCGACGTCGGCTTGACCTTGATGACAGCCATTTAAGCGGACTCCCCGGAGAAGTTGAGCTCCT
>JBILNT010000147.1:0-9418 GCA_044374875.1 Rubrivivax sp. | reverse complement strand
CCTCCCTTCCTCTGCGGTGAACCGCGTTCAGCCAGCGATCTGCGGCAGTTGTCTGCCTGCCGAGTTCATTCACCGCAGAGGAACGGAGGACGCGGAGGTCAAGGAGTGGATCCTCGATGGCTCCGCGCCCCTCGGCGTCCTCCCTTCCTCTGCGGTGAACCGCGTTCAGCCAGCGATCTGCGGCAGTTGTCTGCCTGCCGAGTTCATTCACCGCAGAGCAACGGAGGACGCGGAGGTCAAGGAGTGGATCCTCGATGGCTCCGCGCCCCTCGGCGTCCTCCCTTCCTCTGCGGTGAACCGCGTTCAGCCAGCGATCTGCGGCAGTTGTCTGCCTGCCGAGTTCATTCACCGCAGAGCAACGGAGGACGCGGAGGTCAAGGAGTGGATCCTGGATGGCTCTGCGCCACTCGGCGTCCTCGGTTCCTCTGCGGTGAACCGGATTCGCGCTTCAAGCGTCGATGCGCCACTCGTGGCCGCACTTGCCGCAGCGCACGCCGACACGTTCGCTCTCGCGTTCCTCGTGCACCAGGCGCAGCCGCCCGTAGGTGCCGCATGAGGAGCAGTCGGCCTGGTTGGCCACGGCCTCCGCGTGGTTGAGCAGGTACAGGTAGCGGCGCAGTGCCCACAGGCCGGTGGCGCCGCAGACGACGATGGCGAGCAGGTCGGTGAGGCGGTCGGCCAGCGAGTGGAAGTGCAGGGTTCCCTCGAAGCCCATGAACACGCCGAGCATGCACAGGAAGGTCAGGGTGAGGTGGGCGTGGCTCTGCAGGAGCTCGCGCTCGTACCACTTGCGGAAACCGTGCTTGCGGATGCCGTCGGCCAGCTTCATCACACCCCCCGTGGCGCCTGCAACGGGGGCGACACTCGACCTGCGCATGTTGGCACAAAGATCCGCCGCCGTGCAGGGTCGGGGGCGCCCGCCTCCTAGCGGGTGGCGTCCAGCGCCGTGTCGATCGCCGCGGCGCGGGCCTCGTGGACCAGTGCGCCGATGGCCGGGCCCCGGAGCCCGCGCTCCGCGGCCTGGGCGGCCAGCGACGCGGTGTCGACCGCGAGGGCGGCCGCGAGCGCCTGCCGCAGACGCGGCGCCTGGGGGTAGGGCGCGTCCTCGCGCCCGAGGCGGCCGCGGGCGTCGCACTCGCAGGCCTGCAGCACCTCGGTGAAGCGCTGCGGGCGGCGCAGCGCGTCGCAGCGCTCGAGCAGGCGCAGCAGCGCGGCGGCGCCGAAGCCGCCGCTGGCGTGCACGTGGCCGTGCTCTCGCGCGACGACGTCGGCCAGTTCCCGGCAGTCCGCCGGCAGCTTCAGCCGGTCGGCGACCTGGCGTGCCAGCTTCGCGCTGCGGGCCTCGTGGCCGATGTGCCGCGGCCACTCGTCGTGCGGCGTGGTGCCCTTGCCCAGGTCGTGGGCGACGCAGGCCCAGCGCACCGCAAGCGGCGCGTTCACCCGCGCACACTGGTCCAGCACCATCATCAGGTGCACGCCGGTGTCGACCTCCGGGTGGTGCTCGGGCCGCTGGGGCACGCCCCACAGGCGGGCCACCTCGGGCAGCAGCCGCTCGAGCGCGCCGCAGCCGCGCAGCACCTCGAACATGCGGCTCGGCCGGGCCTCCATCAGCCCGCGCGAGATCTCCTGCCACACACGTTCGGGCACCAGCGCGTCGACCTCGCCGTCGTCGACCAGCCGCCGCATCAGCGCCTCGGTCTCGGGGGCCACGGAGAAGCGGTGGAAGCGCGCGGCGAAGCGGGCCAGGCGCAGCAGGCGCACCGGGTCTTCTGCGAAGGCCTCGGAGACGTGGCGCAGCACGCCCGCCGCCAGGTCGCGCCGGCCGCCCCAGGGGTCGATCACCTCGCCGCGTTCGTCCTCGGCCATCGCGTTGATGGTCAGGTCGCGGCGGCGCAGGTCTTCTTGCAGCGTCACGTCGGGTGCGGCGTGGAAGACGAAGCCGTGGTATCCCGGCGCCGACTTGCGCTCGGTGCGCGCCAGGGCCACCTCTTCGCCGGTCTCGGGGTGCAGGAACACCGGGAAGTCCTTGCCGACGGCGCGGTAGCCGGCGGCCAGCATCTGCGCGGGCGTCGCGCCGACGGCCACCCAGTCGCGATCGGACGCGGGCAGGCCGAGCAGGCGGTCGCGCACCGCGCCGCCGACGACGTAGAGCCGCATCAGGGGCCCGAGGCCGGCAGGCTGCGGTACGGTTCCTCGAAGTCGAGGAAGTCCTTCTCGGCCAGTGCCTCGTCGATCCAGCGTGCCACGCCCGGCAGCGCCGCAACGCGCTCGATGTAGTCGCGTGCCAGGTCCGACACCGGCAGTGCGTAGGTACGCAGCCGCATGCACACCGGGGCGTAGAAGGCGTCGGCGGCGCCGAACTCGCCGACGAGCATCGGGCCGCCGCTGGTGGCCAGGGCATCACGCCAGATGGCCTCGATGCGCGCGACGTCGCGCCGCACCGCGGGCTGCTCGGCCCAGATGCGTGCGCCCACCTCGGGCAGCGAGGCCTCGATGTTCATCGGGCAATGGCTGCGCAGCGCGCCGAAGCCCGAGTGCATCTCGGCGGCCACCGAGCGCGCACGGGCGCGAAGCTTCGGGTCGGCCGGCCAGACACTGCGGTCGGGGAAGCGCTCGTGCAGGTACTCGGTGATCGCCAGCGTGTCCCAGACGGCGAAGCCGTCGTCCAGCAGCACCGGCACCAGGCCCGCCGGGCTGACGCGTGCCACCGCCTGGCGGTAGGCCGAGCCTTCGCTGAAGTCGAAGCGCAGCTTGTGTTCCTCGAAGGCGATGCCCAGCTGCGACATCAGCACCCAGGGCCGCATCGACCACGACGAGTAGTTCTTGTTGCCTATCACCAGCTGCAGGCTCATCTTGGCGTTCTCCGTGGTCAGTCGCGACGGGCGCAGGCGCGCCAGTGCTCGTAGCGGGCGCGCCCGGGTGCGCGGCCCAGGTAGCCCGGGGCCACGGCCTCGAGCGCCGTGGCCGTGATGCCCAGCGAAGCCAGCCCGGGCAGCGTGCCGCTGGCGACGTTGGGCACCTGCATCGAGTCGACGTTGTCGCGCGACATCAGCGGCTCGCCGGGCAGCAGCTCCATCGCCAGCGCCTGCAGGCGGCCGGCGAACGCGGGCAGCGGCAGCACCGGCCTCGGGTGCCCCGACCAGCGGCCGGCCAGCCGCACCAGTTCCGCCAGCGTGAACACCTGCGGCCCGGCGCACTCGATGACCTGACCGATGCTCGACGGCTGCTCGAGTGCGGCGACGACGGCGCTGGCGACGTCCTCGACCCACACCGGCTGGAAGGTGGCGTCGCAGCCGGCCAGGGGCATGAAGGGGGCCAGCGCCTGCAGCTTCGCGAACAGGTTGAGGAAGCGGTCCTCGGCGCCGAAGATGACCGAAGGGCGAAGGATGGTCAGGTCCAGCCCCGAAGCCTGCAGCACCGCCTCGCCTTCGGTCTTGCTGCGCAGGTAGTTCGACGGCGCGCCCGGCCCGACGCCCAGCGCGCTGACGTGCACCAGGCGGCGCACGCCGATCTCCTGGCAGGCGCGCGCCAGGCGGCGCGGCAGTTCGACGTGCACCTTCTCGAAGTCGGCGCGGCTGCCGTGCAGGATGGCCACCAGGTTGACCACGGCGTCCACGCCGTGCAGCAGCCGCGTCAGGTGCGCGTCGTCGTGGACGCTGGCCTCGACGAGTTCGAGTCCTGGCAGGGAACGGATGTGGCGGCCGTGCGCCAGGCGCCGCGTCGGCACGACGACGCGGCCGGCGCCGCCGCCGTTGCGTTCGACCAGCCGTTCGCAGACCGAGCGGCCGACGAAGCCGGTGCCGCCGAGGACGAGGACGTTGCGCATCGCAGGCATCCGGGAAGGGAGGAAAGGGGGCGGGTCAGGGGATCTCGCGGTCGGGGGCCGGCGCAGCGGCGTCGCGCGGGCCGATGGGGCCACCCAGCCGCGCCTTCAGCGAGGGGGTGGGTGCACCGAGCAGCGCGCCGTAGTACACGGCGTTGGACAGCACCTTCTTGACGTAGTCGCGGGTCTCGGTGAACGGGATGCTCTCGGCCCAGGCCGCGGGCTCCAGCAGGGCGCCGTCGCGCCAGCGGCGCGGCCGGCTCGGGCCGGCGTTGTAGGCCGCGGCAGCCATGGCCTGCGAGCCGCCGAAGTCGTCGAGCACCAGCTTCAGGTAGCTGGCGCCCAGCCGCAGGTTGACGTCGCGCTCGGTGATCATCTCGGGCCTGAAGCCGTCGAGACCGATCTTCTTCGCGGTCCAGCGCGCGGTGGCCGGCATGATCTGCATCAGCCCCGAGGCGCCGACGTGCGATCGCGCGTCCATGATGAAGCGCGATTCCTGGCGGATCAGCCCGTACATGTAGGCCGGGTCGACGCCGATCTCGCGTGCCTTGGCCAGCACCTCGGTGCGGAACGGCGTGGGAAAGCGCTGTGCCATGTCGACCTCGGCGCGGGTGCGGTCGCTGGTGTTGATGCAGCGGTCCCAGACCTCGCGCTCGCAGGCCCACTGGGCCGCGGCCAGCAGCTGGCGGTCACCCATGCCGCGCAGCGTGAAGTTCCACTCGCGCACGCCTTCGTTGCGCAGCCCGAGCGCGATCAGGTGCAGCGCCCGTGCCAGGCCAGGGGTGCCGCGGGCGCCCAGGCGCTCGGGGTCGGTCAGCGCCGCGGGGGTCGGCGGCACCTGCACGCGGGCGCCGAGATCCTCGGTGGCCAGCTTGCCGTAGAAGTTCATCTGCCCTGCGATGGACTGCATCAGCTGCCGCGCCTGCGCACGCTGTGCGTCGCCTTCGCTGCCCGGTCGGGCGCGGCCCTGCAGCGCGCGTGCCTTCCAGTAGGTCCAGGCCGCGTCGGCACGCTCGGTCTCGCTCATCGCGTCGATCGCGCGCTCGATCAGTTCCCAGCGCTCGGCCTCGACGACCGCCGGGCCCGAGCGCAGCGCGGCGCGAACCTGCCAGGCCAGCGTGTCGTCGGTCCACTGCACGGGCGTGCCGGCCTTGTCCTGCAACGCCCAGGCGCGACGGAAGTGGGCGGCGGCCTGCGGCTGCAGCTTCAGCGCCGCCTGCTTGCCGATGGCCGCCCAGGCCAGGGCCGCGCGGTCGGGAGCCAGCCGTCGCTGCCAGCGTGACTCGAGCTGTGCGGCGGCGGTGTCGGGGTCGGTGGCAGCCATGCGCATCAGCGCGATCACCACCAGTTCGGCGGTGGCGCCGCCGGCGTCTGCCGGTGCTCGGGCCAGCCACTTCGCAGGGTCGGTGAAGATTTCGCCGACGGCCGCGCCGGCGGCGGGCGCCACCAGTGCCGCGGCGGCCCGGGCCGCTCGCGGCCGGTTGAACTCGGCCGAGATGCGGGCTTCCTGCCATGCATCGTCGGCGGTGAGCTCGCTGGCGCCTAGCATCGTCTGCGCCATCAGCTGGCAACCGTCGTCGGCGTCGCGCTGCGCGAACCAGGCGCTGCGGGCCTCGGCGCGCACGCTGCGGCCTGCCAGGTGCTGGGTGAGCAGCCAGTAGCAGGTGACCTCGCGGTCGTCGTTCATGCGAAAGCGCGGGAAGTCGCGCGCAAGGGTCGCCCAGTCGCGGCGCCTGCCCAGCACCAGCAGCCAGTCGTTGCGAAGGCGGTCCTCGACATAGCTGCCCGGCCAGCGCGCATAGAAGGCCTCGACCTCCGGCGCCTGCGCCTCGCCCAGGCGGTTGAAGAGCTCCCAGTACTCGACCCACTGCGTCAGCGGGTGGCCGGCCTGCTGGGCCGCGCTTCGCAGGGCCGCCAGCCTGGCACGGTCGCCGCGGCGCAGGGCCTCGCGAGCCTCGACGATGGTGTCGTCGCCGGCGACGGGCGTCAACGACGCCCCAGGCGCGGGCAGCGCAGCGGCGCGCGAGGGCTCCACCGCGGGCGTTGGCTGCTGTGCTGTCGCGGAGCCGATGCCGGTCAGCGCGCCGATCGCGACGAGCATCGCGGCAGCACGCCGACGCAGCATACCGCTGGCGTTCTTGCCGGGTCGCGGACGGGAAGCGAGGATGGGGTCGTCGAGGTCAGGCATCGAAGTTCAACGGAATTTAGTGCACCGCCGCCGACAGTGCTTTCCGTAGCATGCATCATCCGCGCCGATCGCGGGGGCGTGGCCTTGCATGCGGCGTGGCGCGGGGGGCGCGGGAGTTCCATTTCCACGGCCAGGCGACGTTCGCGAGCAGGTTCGTCGGGCGACAATGCGTGCACTCCCCGTCACGCGGATGCCCTCATGACCCTGCCGTTCAAGCTGCCGATCGAGCCCTCGCGCGACAAGAAGCTGCTGCGCCGGCAACTGCAGGCCGAGCGGCAGTCGCTGGTCGACCGCCATCAGCGCGCGGTGCACCTGCAGGAGGTGCTGCGCGTGTGGCTGGTGAGCCGGCAGGAAAGCACCATCGGCGCATACTGGCCGATCAAGGGCGAGTTCGACGCACTGCCCGCGCTCTATCGCTGGAGCGAGGTCGACGCGGCCCGCCGCATCGGGCTGCCCGTGCTGGACCGCGAGACGAAGCAGCTGGCCTTCCACGTCTGGTACCCGGGCTGCCCGATGGAGGAGGACGCCTACGGCATCCCCAAGCCGAAGGACACGGAGCGCTTCGAGCCGCAACTGCTGCTGGTGCCGTGCGTCGGCTTCGGCCCGGGCGGCCTGCGCCTGGGCTACGGCGGCGGCTTCTACGACCGCACCCTGGCGGCGCTGGACCCGAAGCCGGTGACGGTGGGCATCGGCTACGCCCACGGCTTCGTGCCCTGGCTGGAGCCCGAGCCGCACGACGTGCCGCTGGACGTCGTTCTCACCGAGGACGGCGTGCACTGGCAGCGTTCCGGAGTCTGAGGGCGGGCACGACCCGCGCCGGCCGTGACCCTCGATCCAGGTCAGCGGCTCAGCTGGCAGCCGCGCCGCCCAGCCCCAGCCGGCGACAGATCTCCAGCGTCGGGCCGGCCTGGTTCATCGTGTAGAAGTGCAGCCCGGGCACGCCGCCGGTGCGCAGCTGGTCGCACAGGTCGGTGACGACGTCCAGACCGAAGGCGCGGATCGACGCGGCGTCGTCGCCGAAGCCCTGCAGTCGAAGGCGGATCCAGCGCGGCAGGTCGGCGCCGCAGCTGTCGGCGAAACGGATGATTCCGCTGGCGTTGGTGATCGGCATGATGCCGGGCACGACGGGCACGTCGGCGCCGCGCGCGTGGACATCGTCCACGAAGCGATAGTAGGCGTCGGTGTTGAAGAACATCTGCGTGATCGCGCTGTCGGCGCCGGCCTTGACCTTGGTGACGAAGGCGTCGAGGTCGGCCTCGGGCGAGCGCGACTGGGGGTGGAATTCGGGATAGGCCGCCACCTCGACGTGGAAGTGGCGCCCGGTCTCGGCGCGGATGAAGGCCACCAGGTCGCTGGCGTAGCGGAATTCGCCGAAGCTGCCGTAGCCGCTGGGCAGGTCGCCGCGCAGCGCGACGATGCGCCTGACGCCCGCGGCCCGGAACTGCGCGAGCTTCTCGCGGATGGACGCCGCACTGGCGCCGATGCACGAGAAGTGGGGCGCCCCTTCCACGCCCTCGGAGATGATGGCCTGCACGGTCTGCATCGTGCCTTCCTGCGTCGAGCCGCCGGCCCCGTAGGTGACCGAGCAGAACTGTGGCGCCAGCGCGTACAGCTCCTGCCGCGCGGCGGCGAGCTTGACGGCGCCCTCGGGCGTCTTGGGGGGGAAGAACTCGAGGCTCAGGGGCAGTTTCGTGGAGTTCATGGGGTCATTCCAGGGTGCCGAGGTGGGCCCGCGCGGCTTCGCCCAGTCGGCGGTCGAAGGTGGCCAGCGGGGCCTTGAGTTCGGCCGCCAGCCAGAGGTAGGCGGCGTCGTAGGCGCTGAGGCGGTAGCGGTGGGCCAGCTGCCACACGGCCTCGGGCTCGACCTCGTGATGCTCGAACGGCAGCGCTCGGTAGTCGCGCAGCGCCTGCTGCACGGCGTCCTCCGGCATGCGGGCGCGCAACTTGTTCACCGCGACGTTGGTGACTTCGTAGTCGAGCAGCCGGGGGGTGTGAAGCGAGTGGCTGCCCAGCGTGGCGAGCGCGGCGTCCCGCGCCGGCTCGTCGAAGAGCAGGGCGCACACGATGCTGCTGTCGACGACTGCCGGCGGCAGTCGCCGGTAGCTCGCCGGGGGCTCGGCCACGTAGAGCGTTCGAGCAGCGGTCATCGGCTGTCCCGATCGTGACGGATGATGTCCACGGCCAGCGGCAGGAACTGCACGGGCTCGGGGAAACGCTGCCGGTGCTCGGCAGCGATCTCCAGCACGCTTCGCCGCTGTACCGAAGGCTTGGCTTCGGCCGGCGCCGGAGCCTGCACTGCGCTCTCGATGATGGCCAGCAACTCGCCCTGCAGCGACCGGTGGTTCCTCGCGGCCCGCTCGCGCAGGCGCTCGGCGACGTCGTCGGGAACGCCCTTGATCGACAGGTTCACGCTCATGCAAGCCTCCAGAATGGATCCGTGGATCCATTCTGGAACCTCACCATCAGCCGGTCAATACCTGTAGGTGTCGGCCTTGTAAGGCCCCTGCTTGGGCACGCCGATGTAGGCCGCCTGCTCGTCGCTCAGCTCGGTGAGCATCGCACCGACCTTCTTCAGGTGCAGGCGGGCGACCTTCTCGTCGAGGTGCTTGGGCAGCACGTAGACCTTGCCCACCTCGTAGTAGTCGGCGTGCGTGAACAGCTCGATCTGCGCGATGGTCTGGTTGGCGAACGACGAGCTCATCACGAAGCTCGGGTGGCCCGTGCCGCAGCCCAGGTTCACCAGGCGGCCCTTGGCGAGCATGATGATGCGCTTGCCGTCGGGGAAGATGACGTGGTCGACCTGCGGCTTGATCTCTTCCCAGGCCAGGTCGGACAGGGCGGCGACGTCGATCTCGTTGTCGAAATGGCCGATGTTGCAGACGATGGCCTGGTCCTTCATGGCCGCCATGTGGGCGCGCGTGATGACGCTCTTGTTGCCGGTGGCGCTGACGAAGATGTCGGCCTTGTCGGCGGCGTACTCCATCGTCACGATCTTGTAGCCTTCCATCGCGGCCTGCAGGGCGTTGATGGGGTCGATCTCGGTGACCCACACCTGCGCCGACAGCGCGCGCAGCGCCTGCGCCGAGCCCTTGCCCACGTCGCCGTAGCCGCACACCACGGCGACCTTGCCGGCCACCATCACGTCGGTGGCGCGCTTGATGGCGTCGACCAGGCTCTCGCGGCAGCCGTAGAGGTTGTCGAACTTGCTCTTGGTGACGCTGTCGTTGACGTTGATGGCGCGGAACATCAGCGAGCCGGCGGCGCTCATCTCCTTGAGGCGGTGCACGCCGGTGGTGGTCTCCTCGGTCACGCCGATGATCTTCGCGCTCTTGCGGGTGTACCAGGTCGCGTCCACGGCGAGCTTGGCCTTGATGGCCGCGAAGAGGATCTCCTCTTCCTCGCTGGTC
>JBILNT010000278.1:0-2828 GCA_044374875.1 Rubrivivax sp. | reverse complement strand
TCGCCCCCAGCAAGGTCGTGACGCTCGGCGAGGAAGTCGAGGTCATGGTCCTCGAGATCGACGAGGACAAGCGCCGCATCAGCCTGGGCATGAAGCAGTGCAAGCCGAACCCCTGGGAGGAGTTCGCTTCCACCTTCAAGCGCGGCGACAAGGTCAAGGGCCCCGTCAAGTCGATCACCGACTTCGGCGTGTTCGTCGGCCTGGCCGCAGGCATCGACGGCCTGGTGCACCTGTCCGACCTGTCCTGGCACGAGCCGGGCGAGTCGGCCGTGCGCAACTACAAGAAGGGCGCGGAAGTCGAGGCCATCGTGCTGGCGATCGACGTCGAGCGCGAGCGCATCTCGCTGGGCATCAAGCAGCTGGACGTCGATCCGTTCACCAGCTTCACGACGCTCAACGACCGTGGCGCCATCCTGACCGGCAAGGTCAAGACGGTCGACCCGCGTGGCGCCGAGATCCAGCTCAACGACGACGTGACCGGCTACCTGCGCGCCAGCGAGATCAGCCGTGACCGTGTCGAGGACGCCCGCAACGTGCTCAAGGAAGGCGACGAGGTCTCGGTGATGATCGTCAACGTCGATCGCAAGATGCGCTCGATCCAGTTGTCGATCAAGGCCAAGGACCAGGCCGACCAGCAGGAAGCGATGCAGCGCCTGTCGCAGAGCAACGAGCGCGAGAGCGCCGGCACCACGAGCCTGGGTGCCCTGCTGCGCGCCAAGCTCGACACGCAGAAGGAGTGACCGGCTGGCGTGTCGGCCCCAGTGCCCCTCGCGGGCGCCGGGTGGCCGGCGCGCCGCACCGGCTGGCGCCCCTGCACGGGGCGCCGAACCCTGGCCCGCGCCTCGTGGCGCGGGCCTTTCGCGTGACACCCGATCCGTGCCGCCTGCATGACCCGCTCCGACCTCGTCACCCGCCTGGCCGACCGCTTCTCGCAGCTCACGCAGCGTGACACCGAGTTCGCCGTCAAGACCATCCTCGACGCCATGACCGACGCCCTCTCGCGCGGCCACCGCATCGAGATCCGTGGCTTCGGCAGCTTCTCCATCACCCGTCGGCCGCCCCGTGTCGGGCGCAATCCGCGCAGCGGCGAGCAGGTCGTCATCCCCGAGAAGCTGGTCCCCCACTTCAAGCCGGGCAAGGCACTGCGCGAGGCCGTCGACGCCCAGGTGCCGCTGGATCCGCCCAAGGCGGATTGATCCGCGGGCTACCCGCGGTCGGCCCCTAGAATCCATGGCGCCATGCGCGTCCTGGTCTGGCTCTTCAGAGCCTTCGTCTTCTTCACCCTTTTCGCCTTCGCCCTGAACAACCAGCAGGGCGCGACGGTGAACTGGTTCTTCGGCGTGGCCTGGCAGGCCCCGATGGTCATCGTCGTGCTGGCCGCCTTCGCTGCCGGATGCGCCATCGGCGTGCTGGCGATGGTGCCGGCGTGGTGGCGCCATCGCAAGGAAGCCCGGCGGCAGGCGATGCCGTCAGGCGCGGCGTCCGCGGCCCCCTCGCCTGCAGTCCCGGCGCCGGGTGCGGAAGTCCCCCTGACGCACCCGCCCCGCGAGGGGCTCTAGCCTGCCCGCACGGGCTGCCTACGGATGGACTTCGACCTGCAGTGGATCCTCGTCGGCCTGCCCGTGGCCTTCGCGCTGGGCTGGCTGGCTTCTCGCTTTGACCTGCGTCAGCTCCGGCGCGAGCCGCAGGACGCGCCGCGCGCCTACTTCAAGGGCCTGAACCTGCTGCTCAACGAGCAGCAGGACAAGGCGATCGACGCCTTCATCGAGGCCGCGCAGAACGACCCCGACGCCACCGAACTGCACTTCGGCCTGGGCAACCTGTTCCGCCGCCGCGGCGAGTTCGAGCGCGCCGTGCGCGTGCACCAGCACCTGCTGGCACGCGGTGACCTGAAGACGAGCGACCGCGACCGGGCGCAGCACGAACTGGCGCAGGACTTCCTCAAGGCCGGCCTGTTCGACCGCGCCGATGCGGCCTACAAGGCCCTGGAGAGCACGCCGTTCGCCACCGAGGCGCGGCTGGCGCTGCTGGCGCTGGCCGAACGCTCGCGCGACTGGCGAGGCGCCGCCGAGGTGGCGGGGCGGCTCGAAGCCGCCGGCGGTGGTTCGTTCGCTGCGCGGATCGCGCACTACTGGTGCGAGATCGCCGAGGAAGCCGACGCCAAGGGGCGCGGCGACGACGCGGATGCCGCCTTGCGACGGGCCCGCGAGGCGGCGCCGCTGTCGGCTCGCCCGCTCGTGCTCGCCGGCCAGCGCCATGCGCGCGCCGGCGACCCCGGGGCAGCGCTGGAAGCGTGGGACGAACTGCGCGTTCGTCACCCCGAGGCATTCACGCTGGTGAGCACCGACTACGCGGCCATGGCCTCCTCGGCGGGCCGCGCCACGGAAGCCGCCACTGCCCTCGAGGAGCATCTCGCGCGCCACCCCAGCCTGGACGTGCTGCGTGCGCTGGAGACGCTGCGGGCGGACTCGCCGCAGGCGCGGGCGACCCGGCTGCTGGCGCAGGCGCGCCGACAGCCGACGCTCTCGGCCGCACAGGCACTGCTGGCGCTGCCGCGCGAGCAACTCGACGAAGCCGCACTCCAGGCCGCCCGAGACGCCATCGGGCGGGCCGCCAGGCCGCTGCAGCGCTACCGCTGCGCCGCCTGCGGATTCGAGGCGCAGCGCTGGTTCTGGCAGTGCCCTGGCTGCCTGAGCTGGGACAGCTTCCCGCCGCAGCGGCTCGAAGAGAGCTGAGAGCCTGAGAGTTTTTCTCGCCATCTTGGTAATTGGCATGCAACTGGCTAATCTTTGACCATGAGCGAACCCCAGCACCAAGGCGAGGCGCCG
>JBILNT010000146.1:0-9476 GCA_044374875.1 Rubrivivax sp. | reverse complement strand
CGTCGAGCTCGTCTTCGATAACAGCGATGCCCGCGCCGGGGGCCAGTGGAACGCCTTCGCCGAGATCGCCGTCAAGCGCGTGCTCACGCGTGACGGCACGTCCAGCTACTACATCAACAACCAGCCGGTGCGCCGGCGCGACGTGCAGGACGTGTTCCTGGGCACCGGCCTGGGGCCGCGGGCCTACGCGATCATCGGTCAGGGCACGATCAGCCGCATCATCGAGAGCCGGCCCGAGGAGCTGCGCCTGTTCCTCGAGGAGGCCGCCGGGGTCAGCAAGTACAAGGAGCGCCGCCGCGAGACCGAGAACCGGCTCAAGGACACGCGCGAGAACCTGACCCGCGTGGACGACATCCTGCGCGAGCTGAACGCCAACCTCGAGAAGCTCGAGAAGCAGGCCGAGGTGGCGGCCCAGTACCGCCAGCTGCAGGACGCCGGGACGCTGAAGCTGCACCAGCTGTGGTTCCTCAAGGCGCGTGACGCCGCCGGCGAGGAGGAACGCGTGCGCGCCGCGGTGGCCGAGGCCGTCAACGCGCTCGAGGCGCGCATGGCCGAGCTGCGCCACGTCGAGCTCGAGGCCGAGCAGGTGCGACAGGCGCACTACGCCGCCAGCGATGCCCTGCACGAGCGCCAGGGCCATCTCGCCGAGGCCGCGTTGGAGGTGAGCCGTCTCGAGGAACGCATTCGCTACGTCGTCGAGAGCCGCCAGCGCGCGCAGGCGCGGCTGGCCGAGCTGGGCGCACAGGACGCGCAGTGGTCCGAGCGCGAGGCCGCGGCCGCGGCCGAGCTCGACGAGATCGCCGAGCGCATCGTGGCCGCCGACGAACAGGCCGAGGTGCTGCACGCGCAGGCCGAGGACCAGGCGCTGGAACTGCCGGCGCTGGAAGACGCGGTGCGGGCCGCGCAGGCCACGGCCAACCAGCAGCGGGCTGCGGCGGGCCAGGTGCAGCAGCAGATCCAGGTGCTGGCCGCCGAGAGCCGCAGCGTCGACGAGCAGTCGCGCCAGCTGCGCGCCCGGCGCGAGCGCCTGGCCGGCGAGCGCAAGGGCCTGCAGGCGCCCGACGCCGCGAAGCTCGAGGCGCTGCGCGCGCAGTCGGCCGAGGCCGACGAGGCCCGCGACGCCGCCGGCGCCCGGCTGCACGATCTGCAGGCCGAGCTGGAGACACTGGACGAGCAGCGCCGCGCCGCGCAGGACACCGCCACGCGCGAGGCTGCCCGCCTGGCCGAGATCGGCGCCCGTCTGGACGCCCTGCGCGCCCTGCAGGAGAAGGTGCAGACCGAGGGCAAGCTCAAGCCCTGGCTGGCCCGGCACGGCCTGGACGGGCTGGCGGGGCTGTGGACGCAGATTCACATCGAGCCGGGCTGGGAGACCGCACTGGAGGCCGCGCTGCGCGAGCGCCTCAACGCCTTGGCCGTGGGGCGGCTGGACGTGGTGCGCGCCTTCGCTGGTGATCCGCCGCCGGCGCGGCTGGCGTTCTACTCGCCGCCCGCTGCCGCCATCGCCAACACGCACCAGACGCTGCCCCGGCTGACCGACCTGCTGCGCCTGGGTGATGCCGGCCTGAAGGCGCTGCTCAACGACTGGCTGGAGGGTGTCTACACCGCTTCCAGCCTCGACGAGGCCCTGGCCGCGCGCGGCCAGCTCACCCACGGCGAAGTCATCATGACCCGCGAGGGCCACGCCGTGAGCCAGTTCGCGGTGGCCTTCTACGCGCCCGACTCCGAGCAGGCGGGCATGCTGGCGCGGGCCCAGGAGATCGAGAACCTCGACCGCCAGCAGCGCGCGCAGGCGCTGATCGCCGACGAAGCGCGCAGCCGCTCGGTGCGCCTGGAGGCGGGCTACACCGAGGCCTCGCAGCGACTGGCGTCGACGCGCCGCGAGGCCGCCGAGGCGCAGAACCGCGCCCACCAGCTTCAGGTCGAGCTGCTGCGCCTGGCACAGCAGGCCGAGGCGGCCAACGCACGCAGCGAGCAGCTGGCCGAGGAGCTTTCCGAGGTCGACGCGCAGCTCGAATCGCTGGAGGAACGCCGCGCCGTGGGCGAAGCGCGCTTCGAGGAACTGGACATCGAGCTGGCCGACGCCCAGCAGCGCCACGCCGAGCTGGAAGACGCCGTGATCGAGGCCGAGCGCCGGCTCGCCGATGCCCGCGAGCAGCAGCGCACGCTCGAACGCCAGGCGCAGGAGGCGCGCTTCCAGGCGCGCAGCCTCGGCGCGCGACGCGGCGAACTGCAGCGCACCATCGAGACCGCGCGCGCGCAGATCGACAGCAACCGCAGCGCCGGCGAGCAGTTGCAGCTCGAGCTGGGCACGCTGGACGACGCTGCCTCGCAGGCCGGGCTGCAGTCGGCGCTGGCGCTGAAGCTGGAGCGCGAGCGCGCGCTGGGCGCGGCTCGCAGCGAGTACGACGACCTCAGCGCGCGGCTGCGCAAGGCCGAGGAGTCACGCCTCGAGTTCGAGCGCAGCCTGGAGCCGCTGCGCGAACGCATCACGAAGCTGCAGCTCGACGAGCAGGCCGCCAAGCTCGGCGGCGCGCAGTACGTCGAGCAGCTGGTGGCGGCAGGCGTCGACCAGGACGCGCTGGCGCGCTCGGTCGAGGAGGGCGCGGTCAAGCTCTGGGGCCTGCAAGGCGAGATCGACCGCATCCACCGCGAGGTCGCCGCGCTGGGCGCCGTGAACCTGGCCGCGCTGGAAGAACTCACCGCCTCGCGCGAGCGCAAGACTTTCCTCGACGCCCAGAACGCCGACCTGGCCGAGGCCATCCGCACGCTCGAGGACGCGATTCACAAGATCGACCTCGAGACCCGCGAGCTGCTGGCCAGCACCTTCAACCAGGTCAACGAGCACTTCGGCCGCATGTTCCCGCAGCTGTTCGGCGGCGGCAACGCCAAGCTGGTGATGACGGGCGACGAGATCCTCGACGCCGGCGTGCAGGTGATGGCGCAGCCGCCGGGCAAGAAGAACAGCACCATCCACCTGCTGTCGGGTGGCGAGAAGGCGCTGACCGCCATCGCGCTGGTGTTCGCGATCTTCATGCTCAACCCGGCGCCGTTCTGCCTGCTCGACGAGGTCGATGCGCCGCTGGACGACGCCAACACCGAGCGCTACTCGCGGCTGGTCAGCGAGATGAGCCACAAGGGCACGCAGTTCCTCTTCATCAGCCACAACAAGATCGCGATGGAGATGGCCGAGCAGCTGATCGGGGTGACGATGCAGGAGCAGGGCGTCTCGCGCATCGTGGCCGTCGACATGGAAGGCGCGGTGTCGATGGTGGAGGCGGGTTGACCACGGCAGCCGCGGCTTTGGTGGGGAAGCAAGGAGTGTTCGAGCGATGAGCCTGACCTGGGCGTTGGTCGCCACTGCGGTGGCGGTGCTGGCCGGCTTGGCGTTTCACGGCTGGTGGTCCACGCGCCGGGCCACGCCGCGCCGGCCCGGGCACGATGCGACATCGCAGCGCGTCGAGCCTTCGCTGGCCGTCGCCGAGGCCGTGCCGGCCGATGTGCCGGTTGCTCCGTTGGATGCGCTCGACACCCGCGCGCCGGCCCTGCGGCGCGCCGCCGTGCGGCTCGATGCGCTGATCGATGCCATCGTGCCGCTGCGGCTGGAGGCGCCCATCACCGGCGACCTGGTCCTCTTTCACCTGCCGGCCACCCGGCGGGCCGGCAGCAAGCCGTTCTACATCGAGGGGCTCGACGCCGAGACCGGCGAGTGGGAGCCGCCCGCCGCGGGGCGGCGCTACGGCGAACTGCAGTCCGGGGTGCAGCTGGCCAACCGCAGCGGCGCGATCAACGAGATCGAGTACTCGGAGTTCCTGCAGAAGGTGGAAGGCTTCGCCGAGGCGGTGGGCGCGCTGCCCGAGAGTCCGGACATGCTCGAGGTCGTGGCACGTGCGCGTGAGCTCGACGCCCTGACCAGCCCGCTCGACGCCCAGCTCACCGTCACGCTGCGAGCCAACTCGGTGGCGTGGTCGGTCGGGTTCATCCAGCAATGTGCGGGGCGCCACGGCTTAGTGGCTGGCGTGCTGCCCGGGCGCATGGTGCTGCCCGGCAGCGAGGACGGTGCGCCGCCGGTGCTCGTGCTGGCCTTCGATGCCCAGGCTGCGCTGGCCGACGACCCGCAATCGGCCCCCGTACGCGAGTGCACCCTGACGCTCGACGTGCCGCAGACCCCCGAGTCTGCCGAGCCGTTCCCGGCCTGGCACGACGCTGCCCGGCAGCTGGCCGACGAGATGGACGCCGTGCTCGTCGACGACCAGGGCACGCCGGTCACGCTGCACGCCTTCGCTGCCATCGGCGCCGAGCTGAAGACGCTGTACCGCCAGCTCGAGTCGCTCGACCTGGCCGCCGGCTCGGCAGCCGCGCGCCGGCTGTTCGGCTGAACCTCGCCCCTGCCGGGCCGACGACGATGATCCCCCCCGACCTGGCCGGCCGTGCCGCCGAGCTGCGCAGGCTGCTGCACCACCACGCGCACCTGTACTACGTGCTCGACGCGCCCGAGCTGCCCGACGCCGAATACGACCGCCTGTACCGCGAACTCGATGCCATCGAGTCCGCCCACCCCGAACTGCGCACCGGCGACAGCCCGACCCAACGCGTGCTGGGCCGCGTGCTCGACGGCTTCACGCCCGTGCGGCACGTCGTGCCGATGCTCAGCATCCGCACCGAGACCGACACCACCGAAGGCGGCGCGCTGGCCTTCGACGCCCGCGTGCGTCGCGAGCTGGCCCTGGGCGAGGGCGACGCGCCCGTCGTGTATGCCTGCGAGCTGAAGTTCGACGGCCTGGCCATCAGCCTGCGCTACGAGGCCGGCGTGCTGGTGCAGGCGGCCACGCGCGGCGACGGCGAGACCGGCGAGGACGTGACCCAGAACATCCGCACCATCGGCCAGGTGCCGCTGCGACTGCAGGGCGAGGCGCCGCCGGCGCTGGAGGTGCGCGGCGAGGTCTACATGCGGCGCGACGACTTCGAGCGCCTCAACGAGCGCCAGCGCGCGCGCGGCGAGAAGACCTTCGTCAACCCGCGCAACGCCGCGGCCGGCGCCGTGCGCCAGCTCGACCCGGCCATCGCGGCGCAGCGGCCGCTGAGCTTCTTCGCCTACGGGCTGGGCGCGGTGGACGGCTGGCCGGTGCCGGCCACCCACTCGGGCGTGCTCGACGCGCTGGCGGCCTTCGGCCTGCCGGTGTGCGCCGACCGCGCCGTGGTGCAGGGCGCGCCCGGCCTCGTCGAGTTCCACCAACGCATCGGCGCGCGGCGTGACGCGCTGCCCTTCGACATCGACGGCGTGGTCTACAAGGTCGACAGCCGCGAACTTCAGCAGCGCCTGGGCTTCGTGACGCGCGAGCCGCGCTGGGCGGTGGCCCACAAGTACCCTGCCCAGGAGCAGATGACGCGCCTGAACGGCATCGAGGTGCAGGTGGGGCGCACGGGCAAGCTCACGCCGGTGGCCAAGCTCGAGCCGGTGTTCGTGGGCGGCACCACCGTCAGCAACGCGACGCTGCACAACGAGGACGAGGCCCGCCGCAAGGACGTGCGCGTGGGCGACACCGTCATCGTGCGCCGCGCCGGCGACGTGATTCCCGAAGTGGTCGGCGTCGTGCTCGAGCGCCGCCCGGCCGACGCCGGCCCGGTGTTCGACATGAACGCGCTGCTCGGCGGGCAGTGCCCCGTGTGCGGCAGCCGCATCGTGCGCGAGGAGGGCGAGGTCGACTGGCGCTGCAGCGGGGGCCTGTTCTGCGCCGCGCAGCGCAAGCAGGCGCTGCTGCACTTCGCCGGGCGCCGCGCGATGGACATCGAGGGCCTGGGCGACAAGGTGGTCGAGCAGGTGGTCGACGGCGGCATCGTGCGCACGCTGCCCGAGCTCTACCGGCTGGGCGTGGCCAAGCTGGCGGCGCTGGAGCGCATGGGCGAGAAGAGCGCGGCCAACCTGGTGGCCGCCATCGAGAAGAGCAAGGCCACCACGCTGGCGCGCTTCCTCTTCGGGCTGGGGATCCGGCATGTCGGCGAAGCCACGGCCAAGGATCTGGCGCGCCACTTTGGCGCGCTCGACCGGGTGATGGACGCCACCATCGAACAGCTGCTCGAGGTGCCCGACGTCGGGCCGGTGGTGGCGCAGAGCATCCGCACCTTCTTCGAGCAGCCGCACAACCGCGAGGTCGTGGAGCAGCTGCGCGCCGCGGGCGTGCGGTGGGAAGAGCACCAGGGCGCCGCGGCCGCATCAACCGATGCCGCGGCGCTGCCGCTCGCCGGCCGCACGCTGGTGCTGACGGGCACGTTGCCCAGCCTGTCGCGCGAGGACGCCAAGGCGCTGATCGAGGCCGCGGGCGGCAAGGTGGCCGGCTCGGTGTCGAAGAAGACGCACTACGTCGTGGCGGGCGGCGAAGCCGGCAGCAAGCTCGACAAGGCGCGTGAGCTCGGCGTGCCGGTGCTCGACGAGGACGGGCTGCGCGCGCTGCTGGCCGGCGCGGGCAGCGGCCACGGCGGCACCAGCGGCAACAGCGACACCACCGAGGGATGACCTTCTTCGGCCTGCCCGCCGAGACGCTGTGGGTGCTGGGCGTCTTCGGCGTCGTCTACCTGGGCATGATCCTGGGCGGGCTGCCGCGCCTGCACCTCGACCGCACCGGGGTGGCGCTGCTGGGCGCCATCGCCATCATCGGCGTCGGCGGCATGACGCCCGAGGAGGCGGCGCGCGCCATCCACCTGCCGACCCTCCTGCTGCTTTTCTCGTTCATGGTGATCTCGGCGCAGATGCGGCTGGGCGGCTTCTACGGCGCCGTGACCCGGCGCATCGCGGCGCTGCCGATCGGGCCCGCGGCGCTGCTGGCGGTGGTGATCGCGGTGGTGGCGCTGCTCTCGGCCGTGTTCTCGAACGACATCGTGTGCCTGGCCGTGGCCCCGGTGCTGGCCGAGGCCTGCCTGCGCCGGCGGCTGGACCCGGTGCCCTACCTGCTGGCGCTGGCCTGCGCGGCCAACATCGGCTCGGCCGCCACGCTGATCGGCAACCCGCAGAACATGCTGATCGGCGAGGTGATGCGGCTGGACTTCGCCGCCTACCTGCGCGAGGCCGCGGTGCCGGTGCTGCTCGGGCTGGTGGCGCTGTGGGCGTTGCTGGCGTGGCCGATGCGGCGCGCGGCACCTGTGGCCGAGCCCGACGCGTCACGGCTCGGCACGATGGCGGCCGACGCCCCGCCCTTCGACGCCTGGCAGACCGCCAAGGGCCTGGCCGTGGCCGTGGCGCTGGTGGCGATCTTCCTTTTCACCGACTGGCCGCGCGACGTGGCGGCGCTGGTGGCCGCCGGCGTGCTGCTGCTGTCGCAGCGCTTCCACTCGTCGAAGGTCATGGGCCTGATCGACTGGGAGCTGCTGGTGCTGTTCATGGGCCTGTTCGTCGTCAACCACGCGCTGGCCGAGACGGGCATGCTTGATGCCGCGCTGCGCTGGCTGGCCGGGCAGGGCGTCGTGCTGTCGGAGCCGGCGACGCTCTTCGGTGCCACGCTGCTGCTGTCGAACCTGGTCTCCAACGTGCCGGCGGTCATGCTGCTGCTGCCCGCGGCCGAAGGCGTGCAGGCGGGTGCCACGCTGGCGCTGGTCAGCACCATGGCGGGCAACCTGCTGATCGTCGGCTCGATCGCCAACATCATCGTCGTCGACGCCGCGCGGCGATGCGGCATCGAGATCGACTGGAAGCGGCATGCGCGCACCGGCGTGCCCGTCACGATCGTCACCCTGGCGATCACCGCGGCATGGCTGGCCGCGCGCACCTGAACCCCGAACCTCCCCGGAGCACTGACCGATGGCCGTCCGCGAGATCCTGAAGATGGGCGACGCCCGCCTGCTGCGCGTGGCGCAGCCGGTACGCGAGTTCGACACTCCCGAGCTGCACGCCCTGGTGACCGACATGTTCGACACCATGGAAGCCGCCAATGGCGCCGGCCTGGCCGCGCCGCAGATCGGCGTCGACCTGCAACTGGTGATCTTCGGCTTCACCCGCAACGAGCGCTACCCCGACGCCCCGCCGGTGCCACGCACCGTGCTGCTGAACCCGGTCATCACCCCGCTGGGCGACGCGATGGAAGACGGCTGGGAAGGCTGCCTGTAGGTGCCCGGCCTGCGCGGCGTGGTGCCGCGCCACACCCGCATCCGCTACCAGGGCGTCGACCCGACCGGAGCGCCCATAGACCGCGAAGCCGAGGGCTTCCACGCCCGGGTGGTGCAGCACGAGTGCGACCACCTGATCGGGCGGCTGTACCCGACGCGGATGAGCGACCTGACGAAGCTGGGGTTCACGAGTGTGCTGTTTCCGGAGCTGGAGGCGGGGGCGGGGGACGATTGACGGTAAGGGGATCGGAGCGAGGGGGTTGCTTGACCTGCCGTTCCTTGCCTGTGACGAGACTTCGGCCGTCAGGCCGGATTCGGTTGGTCTGTTCGGCCCTGGTGGTGCCGGTCTCGATGGGGTGACGCTACTCGAAGAACCCACCCTTTGGGGGTATTGACGCGGGTCGAGTCAGGCTGACCTGTGGTTGTGACCATTGGTTGGTCCAATTTACGTTCGGCCTCAGAAGACACACCGCGGTACCGGCGGGTGGTACCATCGCGCCGTGAAGCGCAGCCACCGAAAAACCTTGAGGCCATCTTCGCCCATCCGACCAGCGCGAACATCGCATGGAAGGACATCGAAGCACTGTTCGTGGGGCTCGGTGCCGAGATCTCCGAGAGAGAAGGCAGCCGCGTCGCGATCTACCTTTTCCACGAGGTCCGCGTGTTTCACCGGCCCCACCCTTCGCCACAAACGGACAAGGGCGCCGTTATCTCTGTCAAGAAGTGGCTTGAGCAGCATGGAGTGAAGCCGTGAACGTGATGACTGTCGACTGTTACAGCGCGCGCATCGAGTACGACCCCGAGACCGACATGTTTCGCGGTGAGATCCTCGGGCTCAACGGTGGCGCTGACTTCTACGGAAAGAACCCGAAAGAACTTCGTCAGGAGTTCAAGAAGTCGCTTGCAGTCTTTCTTGAGGTTTGCGCTGAGAAGGGAATCGAGCCGCGCCGCAACTACTCTGGCAAGTTCAATCTACGCATCCCACCGGAGCTTCATGAGCGCTTGGCAATCGCAGCACAAGCAGAAGGCAAGAGCATCAACGCACTAGCCGCGGAAGCACTCGCTCTGCGCGTTGCGAGCTGAAGCCTCTCAAGAAACTCCCCGCAAGTGACTGACGCACAAGGGATTTTTCAGGCCTTCGCCGCCGGCGCGGTCGGCACCAGTGTCATGCCCAACTGCTGCGCCCTCCGATTCAGGTTGTGCAGCACCCGCTGCCGATAACGCTCTTCGTAGTAGGCCTGGCCTCGATCGGTGTATTCCTCGCCCTCGGTCAACATGCTGTAAATCAGCCTCTCTTGAATTTCGAGTGGGTGGATTCGGTGGTGTTTGAGCTGGCAGGCGGGGTCAAGGGCGGGCGCAGCCCGGCGCAGCGCACCCTTGAC
>JBILNT010000145.1:0-9484 GCA_044374875.1 Rubrivivax sp. | reverse complement strand
CGCGCGGCATGCGGGCTGCCCATCAGCCCGCCAACCGCCGACCCTGCCGCCCGCCTCCAGGCTCACATTCCGCCTGAAACACGGCCCCAGCTCCAGGCTCACACCTCGTTGGACAAGACTGCCGCTTGACGTCGCCGGGCACTCGGCGCACAGTGCGCGCCGTTCTCACCCACTCACCGCAGGAGGCCGCCATGCACGCACGAGACATTGCCCCCCTGTCGGCCTTCGTCCGCGCCGCGCTCATCTGACGCCGCACCGGCCTTCGGCCGCGCCCGTCCCACGGCGCGCGCCGCGGTCGCACCGCCGACCCCACCCCTGAACGCCACGTCCTGCGCCACCCGCGCAGGTCTTCCCGCGAACGCCTTCGTCCGACCGGACGCCCGGGCGCGCCGCGGCATGCACTGCATCACGCATCCGACATGACATCCGAAGAACGACTCGCGCGGCTGGCGGCCATCGGCCTGAACGCCGCGATCCTCGAACGAATCCCTCCCGGCCTGCAGGACGGACTGCAACTGCTGCGCGTCAGCGAGGTGCACCGCGACGCGGTCACGCTCCACGACGGCGTGGCTGAACACCGTGCCCGGGTGCTGCCCGCGCTGCGGCACGAACTGGCCGCCGCCGGCGACGAGATCGCCACCGGCGACTGGGTGCTGACCGTGCCCGGCACGGCCGGCGGCGACCCCCTCGTCCATGAGCGGCTGGCGCCGCTGACGCAGCTGGCCCGGCGCCTGCACGACGGCCGCGAGAAAGTGACCCGCGCCGTCATCGCGAGCAACGTCGACACCGCGCTGCTGGTGATGGGGCTGGACCACGACTTCGACCTGCGGCGGCTCGAACGCTACCTGGCGCTCGTCCACGCCGTGGGCATCGAGGCCGTGGTCGTGCTGACCAAGGCCGACCTGTGCGACGAGGTCGAGGCCCGCATCGCCAGCACCCGTGCGATGCTGCCTCCTGGCGTGGAGGTGATCGCGCTGGCGACCCTGCGCGACGACGCCGCGGCACGCCTGCGCCGCTGGCTCGGCGCCGGTCGCACGCTAGTGCTGCTGGGGTCCAGCGGCGCGGGAAAGAGCACGTTGACGAACGCGTTGACGGGAACTCTGGGCGGTGGGCCCGGCGTCGGCCCCTCGGCGCAGCCGACCGGTGGCACCCGCAAGGGCGACGACCGTGGCCGCCACACCACCACGGCGCGCTCGCTGCACCCGCTGGCGGGAGGCGCGTGCGTGGTCGACACGCCGGGCCTGCGCACGCTGCGGCTCGACGGCGACCCCGACGCGCTGGCCGATGTGTTTCCGGAGGTGGCCGAGGCGGCGCTGCGCTGCCGCTTCCGCGACTGCAGGCACGAGAACGAGCCCGGCTGCGCCGTGCGCGGCATCGTCAGTCCCGAGCGGCTGCGCAACTACCAGAAGCTGCTGCGTGAGTCGCGCCGCGACTCGATGAGTGCTCTCGAGCGCAAGGCCCAGGTCGACGCATGGAAGGTGCGCGCACGTGCCGCGCGGGTCCGGGATGCCGAGCGGCGACGCGGCAGCGATTGAGCAGCCAGCCGGGCGCTGGTGACCTTCACCGCAGTGGCGGCGGCAGTGTCCGCCCGCGCCGGGTCAGCGCCTCGCGCACCCGCTCGGGATGGTCGCTGATCAGCCCGTCGACGCCGAGGTCGAGCATGCGTTCGATCGTCGCTGGATCGTTGACCGTCCATGGGATCACGCGCAGCCCCAGCGCGCGCGCCTCGCGCAGCGAGGCCTCGTCGAGTTCGCCGTGGAACGGCGACCACACGGTCACGCCCGCGGCCTTGGCCAGCCGCGGCACCGAGCCGCCGTGGTCGGCCAGGCGCAGGCCGGCGGTCCAGCGGCCGTCGCCCAGGTTGTCGAGCCAGGATTGCCGCACCGTCAGTGCCGCGGTCTCGATCTCCGGGGCCAGGCGCTGCACCTCGCGCAGCGTGCGCCAGTCGAAGCTCTGCACGGTGGTTCGCGCCGCCATGCCATGTCGCCGCACCACCTCCACGACCGCCCTCGCGAAGGCCTCCGGCGGCGGCGTGAGCTCCGGCGTCAGCGGGGAGAGCTTGGTCTCGATGTTGAAGCGCACGCGATCCGCGCCCCAGGCGCGCGCCTGCTCGAACAGTTCGTCGAGCGTCGGGATGCGCGTGCCCTCGACGCCCTGCTGCACCGGCCACTGCGCCGCATGGCGCGTGCCCGGACGCAGGCGGCCGACGTCGTGGCTGCGGATCTGCGCCAGCGTGAGGCTGAACAGCGGCGCGCCGGGCTCGTCGATCCACGCGCCTGTCGCGTCGCGCGTGAACGCGGGATTGAGCCGCGGGTCGTGGGCCACGACCAGCATCCCGTCGCGGCTCATGCCGAGGTCGAGCTCGAGCGTCGAGACGCCGACCTCGAGCGCACGGCGGAATCCCGCCAGCGTGTTCTCGGGCGCCAGACCGCGCGCGCCGCGGTGACCCTGGAGGTCGAAGGCCAAGGCTGGCAAGGCGGCAAGCATGGCCACGACCAAGGCGGGCAGCCGCTGGCGAGGAGCGAAGGGCATGTCGCGCATTGTCGGTCCGTGCGGCGTGCCGCCGGATGTCGCGCATGCGACGTGCTGCCCGGGAAAGGCTTGATGGCGCAACGACGGCGAGCCGGTTAAACCCGGGGCCTCGCCAGGAGAGCCGAACCGTGTCGATCCCCGCCACCCGTCCCCACCACGCCGTCTGGCCCGCGCGACTGCCGCGCGAACTCGTCGTCCCCGAGACCACGCTGTGGTTCAACCTCGAGGTCAGCGCGGCGCGCTACCCGCGCAAGGCGGCCTACCGCTTCTTCGGCCGTGACCTGAGCTTCGCCGCGCTGAAGGACGAAGCCGAGCGCATCGCCGGCTGGCTGCGCTCTCGCGGGGTGGGCAAGGGCGACCGCGTGCTGCTGTTCATGCAGAACTGCCCGCAGTTCGTCGCCGCCTTCTACGGCGTCGTGCGCGCCGACGCGGTGGTGGTGCCGGTCAACCCGATGAACCGCGCCGACGAGTTCGGCCACTACATCACCGACCCGGGCGCCCGCGTGGCCATCACCACGGCCGACCTGGCCGCCGTGGTCGACGAAGCCAACCGCCGGCTGCCCGAGGCCTCGCGCCTGCACGACCTGCTGGTCACCCGGCTGGCCGAGGCCATGCCCGAGGGGGAGCTCGATCCTGCCGAGGCGCCTGCGGCGGCGGTGCTGGAGTGGCTGCGCAGCGACCCGCCGCTGCCCGCCGGCGCCACGCGCTGGGCCGACGCGCTGGCCGCCGGCCTCGCGCCGGGGCCGCACGCCGCCGCCCCCGACGACCTGGTGCTGCTGCCCTACACCTCGGGCACGACCGGGCTGCCCAAGGGCTGCATGCACAGCCACCGCACGCTGCTGCCCAACGTGGTGGGCGGCGGGCTCTGGGGCCACGCCAGCGCGGAGTCGGTGAGCCTGGGCGTGGTGCCGATGTTCCACATCACCGGCATGCTCTACGGCGTGCTGGGTCCGGTCTACCTGGGCAGCACCGTGGTGATCCTTCCGCGCTGGGACCGCGAACTCGCCGGGCGGCTGATCTCGCGTCACCAGGTCACGCACTGGACCTGCATCCCGACGATGATCATCGACCTGTTCGGCAGCCCGAACTACCGCAGCTTCGACCTCACCAGCCTGCGCTACCTCTCGGGCGGCGGGGCCGCGATGCCGCAGGCCGTGGCCGAGCGGCTGCAGCAGGAGTTCGGCCTGACCTTCGCCGAGGGCTACGGACTGACCGAGACCGCGGCACCCAGCCACGCCAACCCGCCGGAGCGGGCGAAGCTGCAGTGCCTGGGCATCCCGATCTTCGGCGTCGACTCGCGCGTGGTCGACCCGGCCACGCTGCAGGAACTGCCGCCCGGCGAGGTCGGCGAGATCGTCACCCATGGGCCGATGGTCTTCAAGGGCTACTGGGGCCACGAGGAGGCCACGCGCAACGCCTTCGTCGAGATCGACGGCAGGCCGTTCTTCCGCACCGGCGACCTCGGGCGCATGGACGAGGAGGGCTACTTCTTCATCACCGACCGCTTGAAGCGCATGATCAACGCCAGCGGCTTCAAGGTCTGGCCCAGCGAGGTGGAACTGATGCTGTTCAAGTGCCCGGCGGTGCAGGAGGCCTGCGTGATCGCCTCGCGCGACGCCTACCGCGGCGAGACGGTCAAGGCCGTGGTCGTGCTGCGGGCCGAGGCGCGCGGCCACGCCACCGAGCAGTCGATCATCGACTGGGCCCGCGAGCACATGGCGGCGTACAAGGTGCCGCGGATCGTCGAGTTCGCCGACGCGCTGCCGAAGAGCGGCTCGGGCAAGGTGATGTGGCGGCTGCTGCAGGAGCGCGAGGGCGCCGCGGGCTGATCGGGCCGCGCGGCCTTCGCGGCACGGCCCGCCGCACCCGCGGGCGCCACGACGTCCCGCCCGGGCTCATTCCATGCCCAGTCGCCTGACGATCTCGCGCTCGTCCAGGGCGGTCCAGTCCGCCGGCTCGCTGCGCAGCAGCATCGCGTGCAGGCGCGGGTCGAGTGCCGCCTTCAGCTCGCCCAGGAAGGGGTTCGAGGCCACCAGCACCAGCGCCGCGCAGTCGCCGTCGCGCACGCCCTGGGTCAGGCGTGCGGCGAGTTCGCGCGCGAACGCCCGGTGCTCGTGGCGCCGAGGGGTCTCGCGAGGCTGGTAGGCGGCGCTGCCCAGCCCGTGGCCGATGCCCTCGACGTGGCCGGGGCGGTCGCGGGCGAGCTCGTGGCCGTGCATGCGGCTCTCGGGGTGGACGAGATCGGCCACGTGCTCCAGCCCGCGGCCCGTGGCGGCGGCCTGCAGGATGCGGGCCCGCGAGGCGTTGGCGACGACGATCCAGTTCTTCATGGCGATCGCTCCTCGTTCGGCGGCTGCGGCGCGTGGCGGACGAACCAGGCCGCTGCCAGCGCGGCCACCGTCTCCAGCGTGCCCGGCTCCTCGAACAGGTGGCTGGCCCCGGGCACGATGGCCAGTTCGACGTCGGCGGCCGTCATCTGGCGCCGCGCGGCACGGTTGAGTGCCAGCACCTCGGTGTCGTCGCTGCCGACGATCAGCAGCGTCGGAGTCCGCACGGCGCGCAGCGCGCCCGCGGCGAGGTCGGGGCGCCCGCCGCGCGACACGACGGCGTAGACCTCGTCGGCCCGCGCTGCCGACACCGCCAGCGCCGCGGCGGCGCCGGTGCTGGCGCCGAACAGGCCCACCGGCAGGCCGCGGGTGTCTTCGAGGCTGCGCAGTTCGTCCACGGCCTCGGCCAGGCGGCTGGCCAGCAGCGGGATGTCGAAGACGCGGGCCCGGTCCTGCGCCTCGGCGGGCGTCAGCAGGTCGAACAGCAGGGTGCCCAGGCCCGCGGCGTGCAGCGCGGCGGCCACCTGCCCGTTGCGCGGGCTCAGCCGGCTGCTGCCGCTGCCGTGAGCGAAGGCGACGACCGCGCGCGCGCCGGCCGGAACGACCAGTTCGCCCTCCAGGGCAAGCGGCCCGATGGCGACGCGGCCAGGCACCAGCATGGCGACGCGCCGGTGTTCAGCCGTGGCGGGCGTCGGCGTGGCGCACGAGCAGCACCGGGACGGTGGCTGCCCGTGCCACCGCCTCGGCGTCGCTGCCCATCATCAGGTGGCTGAAGCCTCGGCGCCCGTGCGTGCCCATCACGATCAGTTCGCAGCCGAGGTCGCGCGCCTCGCGCACGATCACGTCGGCAGCGCGGCCGGTGGTGGCCTCGACCAGCCGGGTCTCGGCGGGTACGCCGTGGTCCGCCGCCGTGCTGCGCGCCCGCGTCAGCACGTCCTCGCCGTAGCGACGGGTGCCTTCCTCGATCTGCTGGTAGCTGGATGCCGAGGCCATTTCGGCCAGCACCGGGAAGGCGTCGACCGCGTGCAGCAGCACCAGGGTGGACTTCATGGCGCGGGCGATCGCCACGGCCTCCTCGAAGCCCAGGTTGGCCGTGTCGCTGCCGTCGAGCGGCACCAGGATCCGTGCGTACATCGATGTCTCCCCGGCGAATGCGTTTCAGGGCATTCTCGCCGGCGCTCGCAGGCCCGGAATTGACGCCGATCAGTCTGCACCGCCGGCAGCGACGCCCCGCGGGTCTGCGCTGGCGCAAGGCGCGTCGCCCGTGCGCGCGCGACCATCACGGTGACTACAGGCGCGGCGAGCTGACGAGCCGGCGAGGCGCCCCGCCCGCGGGCCGTGCCTTGCCGATGCCGGACGGGAGAGACGATGTCGGAGACGATCTTTGTCGATCGCGCCGAGGCCGGGCGGCGGCTGGCCAGGGACGTGCTGGCGTTGAAGCTCGAGGCACCGCTGGTGATCGCGCTGCCGCGCGGCGGGGTGCCGGTGGCGGCCGAGGTGGCGCGCGCGCTGAAGGCGCCGCTGGACCTGCTGCTGGTGCGCAAGGTCGGCGCGCCGGGAAACCCCGAACTGGCCGTCGGCGCCATTGCCGACGGCACGCCGCCCGTGCTGGTGGCCGACGAGCGGCTGATGGAGCTGACGGGCGCCGACGCGCGCTGGGTCGAACGCGAGGCGGCGCGGGAGCAGCGCGAGAACGAGCGCAGGCGCGTGGCCTACCTGGCCGGGCGGACACGGCCGCCGCTCGCCGGCCGCACGGTGGTGGTGGTCGACGACGGGCTGGCCACGGGCACCACGATGCGCGCCGCGCTGCAGGCCCTGCGGCAGCAGGGCGCGGCCCGGCTGGTGATGGCGGTGCCGGTGGCCCCGCCGGAGACGATCGAGCGCTTCCGCTCGCTGGCCGACGACATCGTGTGCCCGTTGCGGCCACCCTGGTTCCAGGCCGTCGGGGTGCACTACCGCGACTTCCACCAGGTCGACGACGCCGAGGTCGTGGCGGCGCTCGACGCCGCGCGGCTCAGCCCGACACGATGACCGGCTTCCCGGCGGCGCGCACCAGCAGCACAGGCGTGGCCGCGAGGCGGACGATCTGCTCGGCGTCGCTGCCCATGAACAGGCGCCGCACGCCGCGGCGGCCGTGGGTGCCCAGCACGACGAGATCGGCGCCCCACTGGTCGCACTGGCGCAGGATCTCGTCGCACACGCCGGTGGTGAAGCTGTCCACGAGCACGGTCTCGGCCTGCACCCCGGCCGCGGCCGCGCGCCTGCGCGCGTCGGCGAGGATCTGCTGGCCGCCCTCTCGCAGCAGGCGCACGGTGTCGGCCGACAGGGCCGCGAACGACTCCATTCCGATCATCAACGACAGTTCGTCGATCACGTGCACCAGCCGCAGCTGCGCACCGGTCAGCCGGGCCAGGCGCAGCGCCTCGTCGAGGCCGCGGTTGGAGGTGTCGCTGCCGTCCACCGGCACGAGGATCTTCTGGTACATCGCTGCACTCCAGGGCATCCGGGCTGGGCCCGCGGCGTTCAGTCTGCAGCGTGCACCGCTGCATCGGTTGACCTGGGTCAAGGTGCACGCCTGCGCTGCGGCGGCGCGGTGCGCGGCACAATGAGGCCTCATGTCCCGTGCCGCATCTCCAACCTCGACCGCGCTGGCACTGACGCTCGCGCTGGCCGTGGCGGGCTGCGCCACGCGCTCGATCGACGTCGCGCCGCGTCCGGCCGACCCGGCCGATTTCGCCGGCTGGAACTGCGCACGGATCGACGACGAGGTCGACCGCGTCCAGCAGCGCGCGGCCGACGTCGCCTACGCGGTCGACGAGCGCGCCGGCAACAACATCATCGCGCTGGGTGTGGGCGTGGCGATCTTCTGGCCTGCAATCCTCGCGATGCGGCCGCCGGGGCCCGAGGCCGACGAGCTGGCGCGCCTGAAGGGCCGCTACGAGGCGCTGCGCCAGGCTGCCGCGGCGCGCGGCTGCCCGCCGGCGTCGGTGGAACTGCCGGCCGCGCGCGCTGCCGCGCTGCCTTTCGCCGTGGGCGAGGTGGTGGTCTACGAGGAGCGCGAGGCCGGTCGCGGGCCGCTTTCACAGCGGCTGCTCCAGGTGGCAGCGCTGCGTCGCGACGAGTACGAGTTCCGTGGCGCGGCGGATGACGCCGAGGCGGCGCCCGAGCGCTGGCTGCAGGACCCTGCCGGCAACCTGGTGGCGGCCCCTGACGGCGCGATGCATTGGCCGAGGCTGCTGCGCGGCGAACTGGAGCTCGGCGCCGTGCTGGCCGGCGAGCTGCGCCTGGCCGGCGACCCGCTGGCGCGTGGCCGGGTGCGCGGGCAGATCGTCGCGGTGGGCCCGCAGGTCGTGGCCGGCAGGCGCTTCGATGCGGCGGTGATCGAGCTCTTCGGAGACGCGCTGCGCGGCGACGCCAGCTCACGGCTCGATGGTTCGATGGTCGTCGACCGTACCAGCGGCCTGCTGCTCAGGCTGGACCTGCGCAGCGCGCAGCCCGGCTTCACGCTGCAGCGGCGCCTGGTGCGCATCGAGGCGGCGCAGCGCTGAAGCAGGACGAGTCGGCGCCGGGTGGCGCCGTTGCCGCGCGCAACGTTTCTTCACGTTCGCCGCATCGGCGGGACACGGCCGCGGCAGAGCATCGCTCCATCGACCACTCTCCCCCGAAGGAGCCGAGATGACGACGATGACTTCTCCCCGCCAGGCCACCGGCCGCATGGTCGCGATCGCTGCCGTGGCCCTCGCCGCGGCCTTGCCGGCGGCCGCCATGCCCGGACGACATGGCGCCATGCACGAAGGTGGCGGCATGCCGATGACGATGGGGCACCCGGAACGCATGGACCGCATGATCGAGGGCGCGGGCGCCAGCGCCGAGCAGCGCAGCCAGGTTCGTGCCATCCTCGACGCCGCCCGCAAGGACCTTCAGGCGCGCCGCGAAGCCGGACAGGCGCTGCGCGAGCAGGGCCGCCAGATCTTCACCGCCCCGGCGGTCGACGCTCGCGCCGCCGAGGCCTGGCGCCAGCAGGTGCAGGCGCAGCGTGACGAAGCCAGCAAGCGCATGCTGCAGGCGATGCTCGAGGTCAGCCGCGTGCTGACCCCGGATCAACGGGCGAAGATCGCCGAGCGCATGGGCCGGCGCCACGCCATGATGGAGCAGCGCCGCGGCGCAGAAGGCCAGCCCGCGCGCTGAGCGGCGACGCTTCCCGTTCCACCTCTCCTGGAGCCTGTCGTCCGACAGGACGTTCGCCCCGGCGCGCAGGGCGCGCCGGGGCGCCTTTTCGCCTTTGCTGCCTTTGCGCTTAACCTCGCACCGTGCCATCCCGTCTGCTGCTCATCGACGACGATCACCGCCTGGCCGGCATGGTGGGCGACTACCTGCGGCGCGCCGGTTTCGAGGTCGATGTCGCCCCGACCCTGGCCGTCGGTCGCGAGCGTCTTCGCGTGCCCGGCCACGACGCGCTGCTGCTGGACCTGATGCTCCCCGACGGCGACGGGCTGGAATTCACCCGCGAGCTGCGCGCCGACCCGCGCACCCGCCGCCTGCCGCTGCTGATGCTCACCGCGCGCGGCGAGCCACTCGACCGCATCGTCGGCCTGGAGGTCGGCGCCGACGACTACCTTCCCAAG